>JAOAHD010000003.1 GCA_026415395.1 Candidatus Binatia bacterium
GGAGATGGTGATGCCTGGGGATAATGTGCGTTTGAGCGTGGAGTTGATCACGCCAATTGCGATGGAAGAAGGACTGCGCTTTGCCATCCGTGAAGGAGGCCGCACCGTCGGTGCCGGCGTCGTCACGAAGATTATGGAGTAAAGGGCTGGGGTGTCCTCCCGGTCGTTGGTTCGGGGACTATGAGCCAGAGAATTCGGATTAGACTTAAGGCCTACGATCACAGACTGCTTGATCAGTCGGTGAAGGAGATTGTAGATACAGTGCGGCAGACGGGAGGCAGGGTTGCTGGCCCGGTGCCGCTCCCGACGAGAATTGAGCGGTTTACCGTCAATCGGTCCCCCCATGTGGATAAGAAATCACGCGAGCAATTCGAAATAAGGACGCATAAGAGATTGATCGACATCCTCGACCCCACTCAGCAGACGATGGATGCGCTCGGGAAGCTTGAGTTGGCTGCGGGGGTAGATGTGGAAATTAAACTCGCCTGACGGCGGAGAGCTCATTAGTTGCTGTGGAACCTCGGCGCCGATGTTAGGCGTTGGGGGGCGATAGACGAGGGATAACATGACGGGATTGATCGGACAGAAGCTCGGAATGACTCAAGTGTTTGATGCAGGCGGTCGCCTAGTGCCTGTCACCGTTCTCCGGGTGGGTCCGTGTACAGTCGTCCAACTAAAAACAGAGGCATCGGACGGCTACGCCGCAGTTCAGTTGGGGTTTGGGGAACAGAAGAAAAGCAGGGTGTCAAAGGCTTATCGTGGGCATTGCGAGCGCGCTGGTGATCGCGTCTTTCGCGTTCTCCGAGAGTTCCCCGTGGAGCAGGGGGTGGACTGTGCGGTCGGGCGTGAAATTCGTGTCGGTGACGTTTTTTCAGTCGGGCAGTACGTCGACGTCACAGGAATTTCAAAAGGGCGGGGTTTTGCGGGCGTAATGAAGAGGCATGGGTTTGGTGGATTTCCGGGAAGCCACGGAACGCACGAATACTTTCGCCACGGGGGATCCATTGGGAACCGCTCGTTCCCGGGGCGCGTTTTCAAGGGGAAGCGCATGGCAGGTCACTACGGAGCGGAGCGGGTAACCATCCAGAATCTGTCGGTCGTGGCGGTTGTTCCCGAAGAAGATTTGCTTCTTGTTCGTGGCGCGGTTCCGGGTCCCAATGGCGGGATCGTGCTGGTGCGGCGCGCGATTAAGCACCAGGAGGTGGCCGGTGCCCAACTCGGCTAGTGTCGCGGTGGTTTCTCCGGAAGGTGGCCAGGTTGGGGAGCTTCCTCTCCCAGCGGAAATCTTTGGTGTACCAGTACGTGTGCACCTGTTGCATGCCGCAGTTCGTTGGCAGCTTGCGAAGAGGCGGGCTGGAACGCACTCTACCAAAACGCGTGGCGAGGTTAGCGGGGGAGGAAAGAAGCCGTGGCGGCAGAAGGGGACCGGCCGGGCAAGGGCAGGGAGCATCCGCTCTCCGCTGTGGGTGGGTGGTGCGGTAGTGTTTGGGCCGAAGCCGCGCGACTACTCGTATTTGCTGCCCCGAAGTGCGCGTATCGCAGCCCTCAAGTCGGCTGTGTCGGCCAAAGTCAAGGAGGGGACGCTGCTAGTAGTGGAGCGCATCGGCCTCGAGCAACCTAAAACTCGGTTGTTTGCGCAGTTTTTAGGGAAGCTCGGAGTGAACAGTGGACTGATTGTTTTGCCTGATCGTGACGAAATGTTAGAACGGGCCGGACGAAATCTCCCTTGGGCGAAGGTGATTCCAGCGTCGGGGCTGAACGTTTACGATGTGTTGCGTTACCGGCATCTGGTCACGACCCCTGAGGGGCTACGGGCGATTGAGGAGAGGTTAGCCCAATGATGGAACCTTCTGATGTGATTCGGTCTGCACTTGTGACAGAAAAGGGAACCCTGCTTCATCAAGAGGGCAACCAGTACGTGTTTGTAGTGCACCCGAAGGCCAACAAGTACGAGATTCGGAGTGCAGTGGAAAAAATCTTTAGGGTGAAGGTGCTTAAGGTGAGAACTGCTAATTATCTCGGACAGGTGCGCCGGACGGGCCGGACTATGGGACGTCGGCCCAGTTGGAAAAAGGCGTACGTGACATTGGCCGAAGGGCATAAAATTGAACTGTTCGAGCTGGGTTGATCCATTATGCCGGTGAAGCAATACAAACCAACATCTCCAGGGCGGCGGTTTCAGACGGTCCTGGATTTCTCGGAACTGACCCGAAAAGAGCCTGAGCGCGCTTTGCTGGAGCCGAAGAAGAGCTCGGGAGGGAGAAATTCACTCGGGCGCATGACCGTCCGTCATCGCGGTGGGGGGCACAAGCGGCTGTACAGGGTCCTAGACTTTAAACGGGATAAAATCGGTGTGCCGGGGAAAGTGGCGGCAATCGAATATGACCCCAATCGGTCCGCCCACATAGCACTCATCCACTATAAGGATGGAGAGAAGCGGTACATGTTGGCCCCTCTAGGTTTGTCTGTAGGGCAGGAGGTTGTTTCTGGGCCTGATGTGGATGTCCGTGTGGGCAACTGCTTGCCGTTACGCAGTATCCCAACGGGGACCGTTGTGCACAACGTAGAACTGAAACCTGGTGCTGGAGGGCAACTGGGTCGGAGCGCAGGTGCGGCAATTCAACTAATGGCGAAAGAAGAAGACCGTGCCTTGCTCAAGCTGCCATCGGGCGAGCTGCGGTACGTTAGGATCGATTGTCGGGCGACGATTGGACAGGTCGGCAACGTGGATCACGAGAATGTATCCATTGGCAAGGCTGGACGCTCAAGGTGGTTAGGTCGCCGGCCGCATGTGCGGGGAATTGCGATGAACCCAGTGGACCACCCCCATGGTGGTGGTGAGGGTCGTTCGAAGGGCAACCACCCGCAATCTCCCTGGGGTCAGCCGGCGAAAGGATATAAGACCCGCAGAAACAAGAGAACAGATCGGTTCATTGTCAAGCGGCGGAACGCGTAATCGCCCGAACCAAAGGAAATTCAGAAGGAGCTGTCTGTGGCCCGTTCGTTAAAGAAAGGTCCCTTCATCGATGAGCACCTGCTGAAAAAGGTGCAGGCGCTCAATCAAGCTGGCCAGAAGCAGGCAATCCGGACGTACTCTCGAAGATCAACGATTAGCCCGGAGATGGTGGGTCATACCTTCATGGTTTACAACGGCCGCAAGTTCATCCCGGTGTTCGTCACGGAAAATATGGTTGGGCACAAGCTTGGCGAATTCGCACCGACGCGCACCTTCCACGGACACGCAGGTGATCGGAAGGCGGAAGTGAAGAAGTAGGGAAGCTGGAACGTGACGATGGAAGCTCGTGCAAGAGTCAGATACTTACGGATCGCTCCTCGGAAGCTCCGGTTAGTGGCAGATTTGGTGCGTGGCAAGCCGGTAGAGCAAGCGCTCCAGCTGCTGCAATTCACGCCTAAGCGCGGGGCTCGACTACTTGCTAAGGCACTGCGTTCCGCAGTTGCGAATGCGGAGCAGGCAGGAGATCGGATTGACGTTGATGCGTTAGTTGTCGCGTCAGTGACGGTAGACGGGGGTCCGACGCTGAAGAGGTTTCTGCCGAGGGCACACGGTCGCGCCACCCCTATTCGAAAACGAACGAGTCACTTAACGGTAGTCCTGTCGGATCGGGCTGCATCGAGTTGAGGTGATCATGGGCCAAAAGGTTCACCCAAAGGGTTTCAGGCTGGGCGTAATTGAGCAATGGGAATCTCGCTGGTTCGCCAAGAAGGAGTATGCCGACTGGCTGCATGAGGATCTCAAGTTGAGAAAGTTTCTGAAAGAAAAGCTCTATCAAGCAGGGATTTCGCAAATAGAGATTGAGCGCTTCGCCAACAAACTCCGCGTCAACATTCACACAGCGAGGCCCGGAATCGTGATCGGGAAGAAGGGCGCTGAGATCGATAAGCTCAAGCAAGAGATCTTTCAGCTGACGAAAAAGGAACCGATTGTCAACGTACATGAGGTCAGACGTCCCGACCTCGAAGGACAGTTGGTAGCTGAAAATGTTGCCCTCCAGTTGCAGCGGCGTGTTGCATTTAGAAGAGCGATGAAGGAGGCGGTAAGCCGAGCAATGCGTATGGGGGCGCAAGGGGTCAAGATTCAATGTGCCGGCCGCCTTGCGGGCGCAGAAATTGCCCGCACGGAGTGGTACCGTGAGGGTCGCGTGCCCCTCCACACGCTTCGAGCGCGGATCAGCTACGGTTTCGCCGAGGCGAAGACGACTTACGGGGTGATTGGGATTAAGGCGTGGATCTTTCGAGGCGAGGTTTTGTCGCGTGAGGAAAACCCATTGTTTGGACAGACTGGCTCATCCAGTTAACGTCGTGACTGTGAGCGATTTACCCTCTTAGGAAAAACTCATGTTAGCTCCCAAGAAAACTAAATACAGAAAGCAGCAACGGGGTCGACGCCGGGGAACTGCCTGGCGGGGGTGCACGTTGGCGTTTGGAGACTTCGGCTTACAAGCCACAGAGCGTGGTTGGGTGACGGCGCGGGAACTGGAAGCGGCGCGCGTGGCGCTCACCCGGCACATCAAGCGCGGGGGTCGCGTCTGGGTGCGAGTTTTCCCGGATAAACCGGTGACGAAAAAGCCCGCAGAAACCCGAATGGGCAAGGGGAAGGGGTCGCCCGAAATGTGGGTGGCCGTGGTGAGGCCGGGAAGAATGTTGTTCGAAATGGAAGGTGTGCCTGAACCGGTTGCACGCGAGGCGTTTAGGCTAGCGGCACATAAGCTCTCGGTTGGAACGCAATTTCGAAGTCGAGCGACGGCGCTCCTTTAGTGGATCGGTAGCCATGCGAGCAAAGGAACTCCGTGAAATGCCAGACAGCGAATTGCACGCAAAGCTGCAAGAGCTTCGCGAGCGCTTGATTGCTCTTCGTATGAAAAAGCGAATTGGTGGCTTAGAAAACCCTGCCCTGCTGAGAGCCACACGGCGGGATGTTGCCCGTATTCTGACGATCTTGCGAGAGCGGAGGGAGGTCGCCAAGTGATGACTACCGAGGTGCGGCGGGGGCAGCAAAAAACCAGAGAGGGCATCGTTGTAAGCGACCGCATGGATAAGACTGTTGTGGTGGTGGTTGAACGGGTCGTCCAACACCCAAAGTATAAGAAGAGAGTACGACGTCGGGCGCGAGTGAAGGCACATGACCCGCGAAATGAATGCCGGGTGGGCGACCGAGTTTTGATTCGCGAAACACGGCCTCTGAGTCGCGAAAAGCGATGGGCGGTGAGTCGTATCCTAGAGCGTGCGCAGTAGGGCTCGATCAGTGAGACTTTAAGGGACCGGAGAGAGGTATCCAATGGTTCAGGCGGAGACGGTTTTAGACGTTGCGGATAATTCTGGCGCTCGAAAGGTCCTGTGCATTAAGGTGCTGGGCGGTACGCGGCGGAGGTATGCCACGGTCGGTGACATCATTGTGGTCTCTGTGAAGGAGGCAGTGCCGAACGGTAAGGTGAAAAAGGGGGACGTTGCCAAAGCAGTCGTGGTGAGAACGGCAAAAGAAATCGGCCGCCCCGACGGCTCTTATATTAAGTTCGACACGAATTCGGCGGTGTTGATCGACAACCAGAGGGAGCCGATTGGAACTCGTATTTTCGGTCCTGTGGCCCGGGAGCTGCGTGCAAAGCGGTTCATGAAGATCCTTTCTTTGGCGCCGGAAGTTATCTGAAGAGTTTGACGGACTGTATGGCTGCGAAGATTAAGAAGGGTGACCTGGTAATGGTTATTGCGGGAAAGGAACGTGGTAAGACCGGACGTATCCTCAGATGTGACCCGCGAAAGTCAGTTGTTCTCATTGAGCGGCTCAACATGGTGAAGAGGCACCTGCGAGCACGCGGTTCTCAGAGCCGGCAGGGGATCGTGGAGAAAGAGGCGCCGATCCATGTTTCGAACGTGATGATCATGTGCGAGCGGTGTAACGCGCCGGTACGTGTCGGTTTCAAACGTACTGCCGAAAACCGGTTGGTACGGGTCTGCCGCCGGTGTGGTGATCAATTGGATAAGTGAGCCGGATCCATGAAGTCGAGATTACGGGAGCGTTACGAGAAAGAGGTGGTCCCAAAGTTGATGCGGGAGCTTGGTTATCGGAATCGGTTTCAGGTACCCCGCCTAGAGAAAATCGTTGTGAATGTGGGTCTTGGTGAGGCCACGCAAAACGCCAAGCTCCTGGAGGCCGCAATGGCTGAATTGGCGGCGATCAGCGGACAGAAACCCGTCGCAACCCGCGCCCGGAAGGCTATTGCGAACTTCAAGCTGCGAAAGGGAATGGCCATTGGGTGTATGGTGACATTGCGAGGGGAGAGAATGTACGAATTTTTCGATCGTCTTGTTAATGTCGCGCTTCCGAGGGTGCGAGATTTTAAGGGCGTGTCAGACCGTTCTTTTGACGGGAGGGGAAATTACTCTTTAGGCATCCGGGAGCAGATCATTTTCCCAGAGATCGACTTAGACAAGGTGGAGAAGGTGCACGGCTTGACAGTTTGCATCGGCACAACTGCGCGCACCGACGCCGAGGCACGGAGTCTCCTGCAAGAGTTGGGAATGCCCTTTAGGGGTTAGGGAAACGGAGAGAACGTTAAATGGCGAGGAAATGCCTTAGGGTTAAAGCGGAACGAGTTCCCAAGTTTCGGGTGCGAGCGCGAAATCGCTGCCCTCGCTGTGGGCGACCTCGTGGTTTCTACCGGCGTTTCAGGCTTTGTCGTCTTTGCTTGCGTGACTTAGCCCGGAAGGGTGAAATCCCAGGCCTTGTGAAGGCTAGTTGGTGAGGTGGGTTCGCATGGGAATGACGGATCCAATTGCGGACATGCTTACGCGCATCCGAAACGCGTGCCAGGCGCGGAAAGAGTCAGTAGAAGTGCCTTGGTCTAAGCTGAAAGAAACCATTCTTGATATTCTCCGACGTGAGGGCTTTATTGACGGCTACGTCACGGTTGAACAGGATGGGAAGCCGTGGCTACAAGTGACGCTCCGGTACGACGCCGAAAATCGGCCGGTGATTAACGGGCTGAAGCGCGTCAGCAAGCCGGGCTTGCGTGTCTACGTGACCGTAGATGAAATCCCACTCGTGCGTCGTGGTTTGGGCATTTCTATCCTCTCAACCTCTTGCGGTGTATTAACAGATCGGGAGGCTCGCCAGCGTCATGTGGGAGGCGAGCTTCTTTGTTCGGTTTGGTGAAAAGAACTATGTCGCGTATTGGCAAGCAACCCATTCAGATACCTGAGGGGGTCCGACTCAACGTTGACGACAGTGTGGTTAAAGTCGAAGGGCCCAAGGGTTCGTTGTCCCAACCCCTTCCTCCGTACGTGAGGGTGGAAATAGAGGGGAGCGTGGCGCGAGTGGTCAGGACGGAGGAGTCGCGAAGAGCTCGTGCGATGCATGGTCTCGCGCAACGGCTCGTTGCAAACGCGGTCACGGGTGTCTCCAAGGGGTTTTCGAAGACCTTGGAGATCGTTGGCGTGGGGTACCGCGTTGAACCCCGAGGGCAGGCTTTGTACTTCACGCTAGGGTACTCGCATCCGATCCTGTTCCAGTTGCCCCCGGGGGTGTCAGCGAAAGTGGAGCGTCAGACCCTTTTAACGTTGGAGGGTATTGATAAGCAGCTTGTTGGGCAGTGCGCGGCAATGATTCGGAGTTTGCGTCCCCCGGAGCCCTACAAGGGGAAGGGCATCCGGTATCAGAACGAGGTCCTGCGCCGCAAGGCTGGAAAAGCTGCTGGTGGTGGAGGTTGATCTATGGCTTTGGCCAAAAAGGTCCTGGCACGGTACCGCCGCCAGGCGCGCGTTCGTAAAAAGGTTCGGGGAACGGATACCAAACCGAGGTTGTGCGTATTTAGGAGCAACAAGCATATTTATGCTCAGGTGATTTCGGACCAAACGGGTCGGACGCTCGCCGCTGCATCGACGTTAGAGCCAGAGTTGAGGGCTACTGGCAGGACCGGGAACAAAGAAGCGGCTCGGAGAGTCGGCGAACTTGTTGGTCAGAAATGCAGGCAATTGGGAATTACCGAGGTTGTGTTCGATCGGAACGGGTTTTTGTACCACGGCCGTGTACAGGCGGTAGCAGAAGGGGCCCGACAGGCTGGCCTGAAGTTTTAAGTGGTGGAAGGGTAGGTTCATGGCGTTTAGAGTCAGGGAGCGGCCGGAGTTAGGTGGCACTGAGCTTCGCGAACGAGTAGTTCAAGTGAACCGCGTCGCCAAAGTAGTCAAAGGTGGGCGACGGTTCAGCTTCAGCGCTCTGGTGGTAGTGGGAGACGAACGGGGCCACGTGGGTTATGGGTTAGGGAAAGCTAACGAAGTACCGGAAGCGATTCGCAAAGGGATCGAAGCAGCGAAGAAAAATCTGGTTGAGATTCCCATCACCGAAAATGGATCGATCCCATACGAAGTGGAAGGGCATTTTGGGTCGGGGCGAGTTGTCATGCGGCCGGCCGCAGAGGGTACTGGGGTGATTGCTGGTGCGGGGGTAAGGGCCGTGGTTGAGCTTGCCGGTGTGCGGAATGTTCTCACGAAGAGCCTCGGTTCGAACAATCCCCACAACGTAGTAAAGGCGGCGTTTGACGCCCTAGCGCAATTGCGGAGGCCAGAAGCGTTGCTTAGGGCGCGAGGGAAATTGTCCGATTCGAGTCTGGGCGAGGCAGTCAATGACTGAAGTGGAGAAGGTGCGGGTGCGATTGGTGCGCAGCCCAATCGGTGCCACGGAGCGACAGCGAGCGACCTTGCGGGCCTTGGGGCTGAAAAGGCGAGGCAGAACAGTCTCTGTGCCGGCAACCCCACCAATGCTCGGTCGGATTGCTGTCGTTCGACACCTGGTGGAAGTGGAAAAGTAAATGGTCAACTTATCTACGCTCAAACCAAAAGCGGGTGCAGTCAAGAAACGAAAACGAGTCGGGAGGGGACCTGGGTCGGGGCACGGAAAGACCTCTGGTCGCGGTCATAAGGGCCGTCGCTCTCGTTCGGGAGGTAACACACCACCGGGTTACGAGGGTGGGCAAATGCCCTTGCAACGGCGCCTTCCGAAGCGCGGCTTCCGGAACCCCTTCGGACGCGACTACGCAGAGGTGACTTTACGAGTGCTCGATGCGAAGTTCCCTGAGGGTGCGGTGGTGGAGCCCAACGCTCTGGTGAGCCAAGGCATCGTGACGAAGAAGCTGCCCATTAAGGTTTTGGCGACCGGCGTTATCACAAAGGCGCTCACAGTGCGCGCTCACGCATTCAGTAAAAAGGCGAAAGAGCTGATCGAAGCAGCAGGCGGGTCGGCCGAGGTTATTTGAAGTGTTTCAGGGGTTTCAAAACGTACCCAGGATTCCCGAATTGCGTCGGCGCGTCGGCTTCACTTTGCTGATGCTTGCCGTCTACCGAATCGGTGTGCATGTCCCCACTCCGGGTGTCGACGGAAAGGCTCTCGCCGATTTCTTTGCCCAACACAGCAACTCGATGGTTGGTATGGTGAACATGCTCTCCGGCGGAGCGCTCGAGCGCTTTTCGATCTTTGCGCTCGGTGTCATGCCATACATTAGTGCCTCGATCATCTTGCAGTTGCTGACAGTGGTCGTCCCGCATCTGGAGAGGCTTTCTAAGGAAGGAGAAATTGGCAGGCGAAAAATCACGCAGTATACGAGGTATGCGACGGTATTCCTTTCTCTGATCCAAGGCATCTTCATTAGCGTTGGTTTGGAGCAGCTTACTTCGCCCGGAGGCAGCCCCGTGGTTTATAACCCAGGGTGGAGCTTCCGCACCATGACCGTGTTGACGCTGACTACGGGTACCGTCTTCCTGATGTGGGTTGGGGAGCAGATATCCGAGAGAGGCATCGGCAACGGAATCTCCCTAATCATTTTTACAGGGATCGTAGCGGGCCTCCCCTCGGCTGCAGCGACTGTCATTGAATTCGTCCGAGAGGGTGAAATGGGCGTTCTGGTGGTCGTGGCTCTGTTGGCCTTCATGGTCGCCGTAGTTGCGTTCATTATCTTCATGGAGCGAGCGCAGCGTCGGATCCCAGTCCACTACGCGAAGCGAGTGGTGGGAAGGCGTGTCTACGGGGGGCAGAGTTCCCATTTGCCCTTAAAGCTGAACACCGCGGGGGTAATCCCTCCGATTTTCGCAAGTTCATTGCTGGGTTTTCCGGGGACAATTGCGGGGTTTGTGGATCGGCCCTGGGCTCGCGCAGTCCAAAACTGGCTTGTGCCGGGCGCTGCCGTCTATGAGGTCTGTTATGTCGCGCTGATTATATTCTTTTGCTATTTTTACACGGCCGTGACGTTTAGAACCGATGACGTTGCGGACAACATGAAGAAGTTTGGCGGGTATATTCCCGGTATCCGACCAGGTGCCAGAACCGCGGAATATATTGATCGAATTCTGGCGCGGATCACCCTTGTGGGTGCGCTGTATGTCTCGGCTGTATGTGTGCTGCCGACGATTTTGATCCAGAGGTTCAACGTTCCGTTCTACTTTGGCGGCACAGCCCTGTTGATCGTGATCGGCGTCGCCCTTGATACCGTAGCGCAAATTGAAACCCACATGCTCACGCGCAGTTATCAGGGGTTCATGCGTCGCGGGAGGATCAAGGGGCGGCGCGAGTTGTGAAGACTGTCCGGCACCTGAGCAGCCCGACTGGGCGGCCGCTGGCGACAAAAAAGCGAGCTTGCTCGCTCTCGGCTATCGAACGCTTGGAATGGTTAAGATTAAAACAAATGACCAGATCAAAGCCATGCGCAAGGCGGGCGAGATTGTCGCGCGCGTGCTGGCGGAGCTCCAGGAGCGGGTTAAGCCGGGAATCACCACTGGTGAGTTGGATCGTGTTGCAGAGGAACTCACATACAAGTTCGGCGCTGTACCTGCATTCAAAGGTTACCAGGTCGGAGGTCGAGTATACCCGGCGGCGCTCTGCATTTCGGTCAACGAGGAGGTGGTTCACGGGATTCCGAGCCGGTCGCGGCGACTCCAAGAGGGAGATATTGTTGGTTTGGACTTTGGTGTTCGATACCAAGGGGTTTACGGCGACGCTGCAATTACCGTGGCGGTTGGTTGCGTGGACGAGGAATCACAACGACTCATCCGCACGGCAGAGGCAGCCTTGTGGGCGGGCATTCAAGAGGCTCGGCCTGGGAAAAGAGTCGGGGACATTTCGGCCGCCATTCAGGAAACCGTCGAAGCTGCAGGGTTCTCAGTGGTGCGGCAGTTTGTAGGGCATGGGATCGGCGAGAGACTCCATGAGGATCCACAGGTTCCGAACTTCGGCCGGCGCGACCGGGGCGAGCGGTTGGTGGAGGGGATGGCGCTGGCGATTGAGCCGATGGTGAATGCCGGCAGTTGGGAAGTAGAGATCTTGCAGGATGGATGGACGGCTGTTACGCGAGATCGCCGTCGTTCTGCACACTTTGAGCACTCCGTGCTGATAACGCGTGACGGCGCTGAGGTGCTCACACAGGTTTGAACGGCAGGGTTAGACCTCAAGAACGAACTGCCCGGAGGAGAGTGGGCGATGAAGGTAAGGGCATCAGTGAAACCTATCTGTAAAAAATGCAAGGTAATTCGGCGCGAAGGCGTGGTACGCGTGATCTGCGAAAATCCCCGCCATAAGCAACGGCAGGGTTAAACCGGAAAGTTAATTGCACCAAGGACGGAGGGTGAATGGCGCGTATCGCTGGGGTTGATCTGCCGCGGAATAAGAGAATGGAGGTGGCGCTGACGTACATCTACGGAATCGGCCGCTCCACTTCGCAAAAGATATTGCTCGAGGCCGGAGTACCGTTCGACCGAAAGACCGATCAACTGTCTGACGAGGAGCTGGTGCGGCTTCGACAGATTATTGATACAAAATATAAAGTTGAAGGCGATCTGCGCCGGGAAGTCGCCCAGAACATCAAACGGTTGATGGACATTAACTGCTACCGGGGAATCCGGCACCGTCGAAATCTTCCCGTGCGCGGTCAACGAACACATACAAATGCGAGAACTAGGAAGGGCCCGCGGCGCACGGTGGCAGGAAAGAAGCCACCCCCTCCTAAGGGTTGATGAGTATTTAAAGATGCGAGCTCGTTTTGGGAGCTGACATGGCGAAGAACGATGCAGGAGTAAAAACCACTGCGGAAGCAACCACTGGGCAACGTCGCAAGCGAACGAAGCGGGTGGTTCCTGAAGGAATCGTGCATATTCACTCCACGTTTAACAACACCATTGTTTCGATTACTGACCCGGTGGGCAACGTCATTGCCTGGGCTAGCGCAGGCACTGTCGGGTTCAAAGGGTCCCGAAAAGGGACGCCGTTTGCCGCGCAGCTTGCTGCCGAAAGTGCAGCCCGAAAGGCGGCAGAAATGGGCATGAGGACAGTGCAGGTGCATGTCAAAGGGCCTGGCGCGGGGAGAGAGTCGGCCCTTCGGGCTCTTCAGAACTCGGGTTTTACCATCACAGTGATAAAAGATGTCACTCCGATCCCTCACAATGGCTGTCGGCCGCCAAAGAGGCGCCGTGTTTGAGTCGGACGGAGTCTTTTGAGGGAGGATAAGGATTGGCGCGTTATCGAGATCCGGTTTGCAGGCTTTGCCGACGAGAAGGTGTGAAGCTCTTCCTGAAAGGAGAGCGTTGCTACTCGGATAAGTGTGCCCTGGAAAGGCGAAATTACCCCCCGGGCCAGCACGGCCAGGCCCGTACGAAGCACTCTGAGTACGCAATGCAGCTTCGGGAGAAGCAGAAGCTAAAGCGGATGTATGGCTTGCTGGAGGGGCAATTTAGGCGGTACTTCGAACTCGCGGAGCGCAGCCGTGAGGTTACGGGCGACCGGCTTTTGCAGATTCTTGAGCAGAGACTGGATAACATGGTTTACCGGCTCGGGTTTGCTCGGTCGAGGGCCGAAGCCAGGCAGTTAGTCCGGCATGGACATTTCCTGGTCGATGGGAAGCGCGTGAATATTCCATCTTTCCTCGTAAAACCTGGTCAAACGATCGCTGTGCGTGAGAAGAGCCGCCAACTGCTCCCGATCCAGCAGGCACTGGAGACCGCAAAGCGCCGTGGCGTGCCGGATTGGTTGGAGTTGGACGAGGCGAATTTCTGCGGCAGGGTGAAGGCACTGCCGACCCGCGAAGAAATTCCGGTCCAGGTCAATGAGAAGCTAGTGGTCGAGCTGTATTCCAAGTAACGGGATCTTGAGCGAAATCGGAAGCTCGAGGAGGGTCAGCAAGAAAATGCTACCACAAGAAAACTGGCGAGGCCTTATTAAACCGCGAAAGCTGGAGCCTGATACAAAGGAACTCAGCCCAACTTACGGTAAGTTTGTCGCTGAACCGCTGGAGAGGGGATTTGGAACAACTTTGGGGAACGCCCTCCGCAGGGTTTTGTTGTCTTCGTTACAGGGGTGCGCAGTTACAGCGGTTCGGATCGAGGGAGTCTTACACGAGTTTTCGACCGTCCCGGGTGTGCGCGAAGACGTAGCTGATGTGATTCTTAACTTGAAGGAAGTTCGCTTCCGGATGGACGAGGGGCACGAAGCTATTGGACGCATTGAAGCGAAGGGTGAAAAGGTGGTCACCGCAGCAGACATCATCCTGGGGCCTCATGTACACGTGCTGAACCCCGAGCAGCACATTGCGACACTCTCTCGGGACGGGCGACTACAGATAGAGCTTACCATCAAGCTAGGAAGGGGGTACGTCCCCGCGGAGCGTAACAAGCAGGAGGGGGCACCGATCGGTACGATACCCGTCGATGCAGTCTTCTCTCCAATCCGAAAGGTGAATTACACCGTCACGAATGCTCGCGTTGCCCAACGGACGGACTACGATCGTTTGACCCTCGAGGTCTGGACGGATGGAAGCGTTAAGCCTGATGACGCGGTCGCCTACGCCGCGCGAATCTTACAGGATCAGTTGGCGATCTTCATCAACTTTGAGGAACTGCCGGCGCCGGAAGAGGCGAAAGAGGCCGTCCAACAACCGCAATTTAACGAAAACCTGTTTCGGAGTGTCGCAGAATTGGACTTGTCCGTCAGGGCGGCAAACTGCTTGCAAAACGCCGGCATTAAGTACATCGGCGAGTTAGTGCAAAAGACCGAGCAGGAGATGCTCAAGACCAAGAACTTTGGCAGAAAATCGCTGAACGAGATTAAGGAGATCCTTCGTCAGATGGGCCTCGAATTGGGGATGAAGCTAGAAAACTTCCCTTCCCGAGCCGAATTGGATGCGCGCTGGGCACGCGAGAAGGAAAGTGCGTGAACGTCCCCCTGACACGAGCGAGGAGTGGGGTTGAAAAATGAGGCATCTGAAGGCCGGTCGCAAGTTGAGTCGGACGAGTGCTCATCGTAAGGCGTTGCTCCGCAACTTGGCAACAGCACTTGTAGAGCGGGAACAGATCAAGACCACGGACGCAAAAGCCAAGGAGCTTCGTCGGGTGGTTGACCGCTTGATTACGTTAGGAAAACGGGGCACGCTGCACGCGCGTCGGCAGGCCGCAGCGGTGTTGCGGACGAAAGCGGCGGTTAAAAAGCTTTTTGACGAGTTGGCTCCGCGGTTCAGTCAACGGAACGGCGGATACACGCGAGTGCTGAAGTTCGGTCGCCGGGTGGGAGACGCCGCTCCCATATCCATCGTAGAGTTCACGGAACGCTCGGAAGCAAAAGAGGACCGACGCGAACGTCGCTCTCTAGAGTCGTGAAGCCCGTCTGAAGCGGTGTACCGATTCTCGGCCCCCGGGCATCGTTAAAGGGCAGCCCGGATGGATTCTTGGCGCTGTTGAATCCTTCTGTGGAGTGTACCCTACCCAGTGCCTATAAATTGTTTGAAACAGCGACACTGAGGCCTCGTGGCGCCTGAAGTGCTCTGACCAAGAACACAAGGTCTGCGCTGGACAAACGGCTGTCGTTGTTCAGGTCCGCGCTTCGGGAAAGAGCCCTTGGCGTAAAAAGCTGCCCGACCAATAGCAGTACGTCTGCTTCTGTCACTCGCCGGTCGCCGTCTAAGTCCGCTGGGTTTTGTGGGGATGGCGTGGCAGTTGGTGTTTTCGTTGGCGAGGGGGGGGACGTCAGCGTTGGCGTTACGGATAAGCTAGGTGTGGCCGTCGGAGTCGCTGTGGTGGATGGGCTAAGGGAAGGGGTGAGCGAAGGAGTCGGACTGCATGTTGGGGAGTCTGTTCTGGTTGGGCTGACAGTATTATTAGTGGTTGAGGGAGTCGAGGCAGGCGACGCGGTGGCAGAGGGCGTTCTTGACGCCGACGGTGCGGGAGTTCCCGAAGGGCTTTGAGAGGGCGTTGTGGTAGGCGAGCGTGTCGCTGTGATGGTAGAGGTGCGTGTCGATGTGGTGCTCATGGTTGCGGTGCTGCTCGGCGAAAGGGTGGCGGTGGCTGAGGGTGACACCGTCGGGCTGACGGTGAAAGTGAAAGTGTAAGTCGCACGGGGGGGCTGGGTTGAGCTAGGCGATGCTGAGGGAGTGGGGGATGGGATCCTACTCGAGGCGAGTGTTGGAGTTGGGCTGTTTGTTGTTGTGGCGGTAGGGCCTCCGGTAGTCGGTGACAACGAGGGGGATGCGGTTTGCGTGGGGTTTTCCTCCGCAATTGTAGGGCTCCATGTGACGATCGGGGTTGCGTGAGTCGGTGTTTCTGTCACGGTCGGCTGCGGAGTGCCAAGGGAAGTGGCGGTGAGCAATGGCGTGATGGGTGAGTGAGTGGCTGACGGGGTTTGTAACGCCGGGGAGGATGTTGCCGTGGTGAGGGTTGGGCTCGGCGGTGGTGCCATGTCCTCGGAAGGGGTGGGGGAGGGCGTGGCGGTTTTTGAACTACCAATGGTACGATTTGTTGTCGCCGTCCGGGTGGGTGTCGAAGTGGGATAAGGGGTGGTCGTACGGGTCATTGTCCGGGTGCGCGAGCTCGTGCGCGTTGGAGTTATCGTGGGAGACGCGGTGGCTGTTCGCGTAAATGTGGTGGTCGATGTGTTGGTCGGCGTGCGTGAGGGCGAGCTCGAGGGTGTTGGGCTACGCGAGGGGGTCGCAGTGCCGGTCGCGGTCGGAGAAGCAGAAAGCGTGGCAGTGGGTGAAAAGGATGGCGACGGACTGGCAGTTCGCGTGGAAGTGCGAGTCGGTGTCCTGGTGGGAGATAAAGTTCGGGTTGCGGTGGAGCTGGGGGTGCGTGTTGGACTGCTCGTTGGTGTCCCGGTGAGGGTTTGTGTCGGTGTCAGCGATGCTGTGGCCGTGGCACTCGCTGTAGCTGTCTTGGTCGGTATTCGGGTTGCGGAGCGAGTGGGAGTGGGTGTCGGCAAGAAAAATGCGATGTGGCTGACCCAAGTGCCCCATCGGTTTTCTGTTTCGTCAGCGTATTCGCCGAAAATCCAAAAGGTGTCGTCCACGGGATCTGTGGCAACCGCATTGTAATCCCCCCAGCGGTTCCGTCCTTGGGAGTCCAGCAAAACAAAGGGGGCAAGCCCTGGGCGTAAGGCTAGGACGTCGGTTAACTGATTGCGGGGGGCGGTACGACGCTGGCCCCCGACGAAAAGTGAAGCGAAGCGACCAATGCTGGACTGGTTGTACGCCACCAAGAGATTGTTGGCGCGGTCTACACTGAGGGCGGGATAGTATGTGTGCTCACCGGGCGCGGTATGGGTGAAGTCTTGAATGAGGGTCGCGCTGGGAAAGCCAGTCGTGTCGATTTGCCAAATGCGAATTGCCGCGAGTAACTCATCGCCAGCGGGCACCCCCACAGTTGCGGCGAACCAGAGGAAGTTGTTGCGCAGTACCGCGGTCGTAATGCGGGGACCACCGGTTTCGATTCGTGTGCCTGTTGTCGGCTGAGTCGCGTTAGGCGGAGACCCACAAGGCAGAACAACAGGAAGCTCCCGACCGGTGAGCAGAGGATCAGCGGCGGCCGGCACGATGATCCGCCAGATATTGAGCGTGCACGCATTTGGGAATCGGGTGTTGACGATGTATCCGGCGGGAGAGTCATCTAGAGCCTGAGCGGCGTGGAGGTGGAAGACAAACGATCCCGCCACCTGTAGTCCATGAAAATCGAAATAGGATGCCGGCTCTCCTCGGAGTAACGGATCTTTTCTCAAAACGCGAATGCGTGCTCCTTGAAACTCCAACAGATCCACGTCGAACACGTTACCTGTCAGGTACACCGCGTTCCGGTCCGTTCCGATTGAAGGCAGGTCAATAAAACCCCTGCTTCCCTCTGTGTTGACGTCGAGAGCATAGAAGTACCATGGTTCGCTTGCGGTTGGTCCCGCCGATACCGCAAGGAGCAGGAAGGAGGCGAATGGTTGGGCACGTCGGGCAGCAACCACAAGCCAAAATCGCCCGCTGTCATAAATGGCGCGCGGATCCGTGAGAAAGTCTCCGGGTGCAGACACGGGGCTAAAGAAGGTCTGCAGGGTCGTTTCAGCGATGAGGCGTCCATCCCGAGAAGTTACCCGGACGGTCCCGTTCGTCACCAACAGAATCTCGTTCGTGCCCACTGCGATCGTCGGGTTCGGAGGATTCTTGAGGTCAAACGGGATGCCAGGGTAGCTGTCTAGTACTTCGAAAGGGGGCCCCTCTTGGTAGGACAGCCCGAACAGAATCCCTTGTCGCCTGATCTGCTGTCGCAAATCGGCGCCAAATGGTTGAGCAATCACAGGGTGGACAGGACCCTGCCATTTAGCCTCTACCGGAAACGCCATTAGAAACACGACTAGGTGAGCTGCGAACCGTCGGCCTACTTGCCCAGCCACATGCATAAGTTTGCTCGACTACGCTTGTTACTCTGCTTAAATTCGTCGCTGCAGCTAGCCCATTGAGGGAAACTCCAGTTACGTCCGGTAAACGTACCTTGGGCGCGCGAATGGCCGCAACTAGCTAAGGGTGTGCTTCGGTGGTTGTCGGGGATGGCCGCAATCGTTGGCTTGAACGGAAGAGTGCCCTCCTTGCGAGGCTCCAGGCCTCAGTTGGTTGCGCAAGCGAGTTCAAAGCCCGTGTGGAGCGGCTGGCGCGGCAGCTCTACCGACTTGCCCAGCAGAAACCTCTCAGCTGAGCTGCGATCGGCCTCGGTCCAGCACAGCTCGGCGACGATTTTCGATTTCGGACGTTGAGAGCTTGCGAGAAAAGGCCCGGGAGCAGTTTGATTCCAGTGCTCTCCCTGCGGCATAGGTGAGGCTAAAGCCGCTGTCGATCAGATTTTTATACGCCCGCACAAGCTCTTGGTCACAGGACAAAATGTCGCGCGCTATTTTTTCGCATGTGCTGAGGAGCTGCGACGGTTCCACGACGCGGTTGACTAACCCCCACTCGAAGGCGGTCTGAGCGTCGATGAAGTTACCGGTGAGGGACAATTCCTTCGCCCGGTAGATGCCGACGAGGCGAGAGAGCTTCTGACTCAATCCCCACCCTGGCATGATCCCGACGCGTGCGTGCGTGTCAGCGAAGCGTGCCTCCGAAGACGCGATCAAGATGTCGCAGGCGAGCGCCAACTCGAAGCCGCCCGTTATCGCAAAGCCGTTGATCGCGCCGATGATCGGCTTACGACAACGCTCCATAACGGCCACAACGTCACGCTCGCTTACCGCTGCCTGTGTCTCTTCAGTCGGGCTGCCGCCGAGCTCCTTCAGATCTAAGCCCGCACAAAAAGCCCGCCCAGCACCGGTAATTATTGCCACACCAATGGCGGGGTCCCTGTCCACTTGTTCGAAGGCTCGCACCAGCTCGGCACGCAGCAATCGCGAAAGCGCATTGAGCACCCGAGGACGGTTCAGTGTCACCCAGGCTACCCCGTGGCGTACCTCAAAGAGAAGGACGTCGTTGTCAGCCATTCCCACTATCCTCAGGTTTCTGCTCGGCCGTGCTCTAGCCGCCAATCTGATACATCGAGCGGTCAGCTGGGGCGATGCCTTGTTGGAGCGAGTGCCCTGTCGGCTTCCGTTTCACGCCGACCATAATGACTTCGGCTAGATCTTCGGCAGACGCTCCCGCCCGCAACAAGCCACGCACGTCGACTTCGTCGTCGTGCAGAAGGCAGAGGTGTAGCTTACCATCCGCAGTGAGTCTCATCCGATTACAAGTGCCGCAATAAGGGCGACTGACGGGACTAATCAAGCCGATCAGGCCACGAGCACCGGGCACACGGTAATAGACCGCCTCGTCGGCTGGGTTTGAAGACGGTACGGGCTCGAGCGCGCCAAAGTGCAGCTCGAGCCGCCGTAACGTGTCCTCGTTCGAGACGAAGTGTGCAACCGCGATGCGTGCTTCTTCACCGCCTCCCAACGGCATGAGTTCGATGAATCGTACGTGCCAATCCCTGTCTACGGTTAGCTGGGCTAAATGGATAACGTCGTCTTCGTTGTAGCCGCGCGTCACAACTGCGTTGAGTTTGATAGGAGCAAAACCCGCTCTTTGGGCTGCCTCCAAGCCGGCCCAAATCTCCTCGACGGTACCGAAGCGCATCACCCGCTGGAGGCGTCCACTGTGCAGGGAGTCGATGTGGACATTGACTCGCCGCAAGCCGGCGCGACGAAGCCGCTCTGCCAGCTTAGGCAAAAGGATACCATTGGTCGTCATCGACAAATCGGTGATGCTCTCGATCGAGGCTATGCGCCGGACAATGTCTTCGAGATCCGGCCGCATCGTTGGTTCGCCCCCCGTGATACGAACTTTGGAGAACCCAATCATGGCGGCGGCTTTGGCAACCTTTTCGATTTCCTCGGCGGTGAGCAGCTCGTCTGGCCGGGTTAAACGAAGCCCTTGAAGCGGCATGCAGTAGACGCAGCGCAAGTTGCAGTGATCAATCACCGAAATCCTGAGATAGTTGATCGCACGGCCGAATCGATCTCGCGGCATTGGTTCGGAGCTTCTCTGGATAAATGGATTATGTCAAGCTGCCGGCGTTTTCTGAGTTTGAGCGGCGCGCGATGAAGTAAATTGGAATCCCGGCCGCGACAATCAACAGCCCAGGCCAGGTGTAGCGCGGTTTGACCACGAGGAGGTCGATCAAAATGGCGAGTGTAACCGTTATATAGAGGCAGGTAAGCCAAGGGTAACCAAACGCCCTGTACGGTCGGGGTAGATTAGGATGCTTGACTCTGAGTACGATAACAGATCCGGCTGTAAGGGCGTAAAAAAGCAACGCAGCAAAGATGACGTAATCCAGCAAATCGCTATAGGTGCCCGACAAGATTAGGACGGTAGCCCATACGCTTTGAAGCATGAGAGCGACGGCTGGAACTCGTTTCGTGTTGAGGAGCGCAGCAGCTCGGAAAAATAGGCCGTCCTCCGCCATGGCCTGGTATACTCGGGCTCCCGCGAGTATGAGTCCGTTGGCACAGCCAAAGGTGGACACCAGTACCGCGGCCGCCATCGCTAAAACCCCAGTCTGACCAAGGAGCACCTCCATGGCAGCCGTGGCCACTCGGTCATTTGCCGCATACTGAATTCCGCGTTCGATCGCCGTTGCTCCCGCAGGGCTACCCCAAAGGGGCAGAACACTCAGGTAAGCAACGTTAGCGAGAACATACAACAGTGTCACGCTGGCGGATCCCAACAACAGACTGGCCGGGATGTTACGTTCAGGATCCCTTACTTCAGCAGCGGTGAATGTCACATTGTGCCACGCATCTGCAGAGAAAAGCGCCCCAACCATAGCGGCGCCAAGCAACGGCAGTATAGTGAGGAAATCGAGTGGTTCGCGGCCCCAGAAGTAAGCCCAGTTTACTGCCCCGTGTCCGTATAGTGGCCCTGCCGCGCATCCAACCAGTACCACAGCCAAAAGAGATCCTACCTTCGCTGCCGTGAAGACATTTTGTACCCAGCGGCCGGCCTGCAGACCGACGCAGTTCACGACCGTGAGAATGACAATCACGACGATTGCTAGGAACCTTTGACCATCGATGGCGAAGAAACCCGTAGCTGTTGCTTGCAACAGGTCAGGAGTGAACACTGCGGAGAACTTCGCAAAGGCGACGGCCACGGCCGCTATCGTTCCAGTTTGGATAACGGTGAATAAGGTCCAACCGTACAGGAAGCCCGCCAGGGATCCGTAGGCTTCTCGGAGGAAGACATATTGTCCTCCGGCTTTCGGGAACAAGGCCGCCAGCTCTCCGTAGTTCACCGCTGCGGCTAGGGTGAGCAACATCGTGGCGATCCACACGGCGAGCAGCCACGCTGGCGCGTCGACAACCCGGGCAATGTCCGCGCTGACAAGAAAAATCCCCGAGCCGATCATCGACCCAGCGACAATCGCGGTTGCATCCCACAAACCAAGAACACGGACAAATTCGACCTTCGAGTTCTGGACCTCGCGGCGGCGCTGATTGAGATGAAGCGGCCTCATGGGTGGCGCGCGATCTATCGAACCCTCAGAGTAGCAGGACGGGTCGATGCAACTCGATTCAGCCGACTGTGGTACCGGCTATAGCGGAAATAAATGACGAGCCCGATTAAAAGCCATATGCCCAGGCGCATCCAATTGTGGGAGCCCAGGGAAATCATCATGCCCAGATTGAAGAGGATCCCCAGGATCGGGACGAGCGGGAACAGCGGGGTCCGAAACGGCCGGGGTTGGTTCGGGTTCGTGTACCGCATGATCAAAACTGCTGTGCAAACGACCACAAAGGCAAACAGAGTGCCAATGTTCACCATCTCCGCGAGGGCTTGAATCGGCAGGAGCGCAGCCACGGTTGCCACGACGAGCCCCGTCAAGATTGTCGAACGATGGGGCGTCCGAAAACGCGGGTGGACGCGTCCAAAAAATTCCTCGGGGAGGAGTCCATCGCGCGCCATGGCGAAGAACACGCGGGGCTGGCTGAGCATCAGCACAACGAGAACACTTGTGATGCCAGCAACGGCACCCACTGAAATGATCAGTACAGCGGCGTTGTAACCGTAACGGGCGAAGGCGGCTGCTAAAGGGGCGTCCACGTCAATTTCTGTGTAAGGTACCATACCGGTAAGGACGGCGGCGACTCCAATGTACAACGCAGTACAGATGGCGAGCGAAGCAATTATTCCAATGGGGACGTCGCGCTGGGGATTCCGTGCCTCTTCGGCTTGAGTGGAAACAGAGTCAAAGCCGATGTAAGCAAAGAACACATAGGCAGCTCCTGCGGCCACGCCTTTCCAGCCGAAGGGCAAAAATGGGGACCAGTTCTTGGGGTCAACGTACCACGCTCCCACAGCAATAACGAACAGGATCACGGCGAGTTTCACCGCAACCATTACGGCATTGAAGGTCGCACTTTCCCGGATTCCCACCACGAGAACGGCTGTGACCACGAGCACGATCACCGCGGCTGGAAGGTTGAAGTACGCTCCAGGGGCGCTGAATGGATCAGAAGCGATCGCGGTCGGGATGTGAATTCCGAAGAGTTCCAGGAGGTGTAAGAAGTACTTGGACCAGCCGTGCGCGACCGTGGCGGATGCCATGCCATACTCAAGGATGAGGTCCCAGCCGATGATCCAGGCGAGGAGCTCGCCTAGTGTTGCATAGGCGTAGGTATATGCGCTTCCAGCCACGGGGATCATCGCTGCAAACTCTGCGTAACAGAGCGCTGCGAAAGCACAGCCGAGTCCGGCGATAACGAAAGACAGGATCAGCGCCGGCCCGGCGTGTTGATGTGCCGCGAGTCCGGTAAGGACGAAAATACCAGCACCGATGATGGCGCCGACACCCAGCGAGGTGAGTGCCCACGCGCCAAGTGCACGGCGCAGCCTATTTTCTCCCTCAAGGTCGGCCCGCAACATGGCAATTGGCTTCACTCGAAAGAGCTGTTGCAGCAAGCTCATCCACATCTCCTCACAGTTCGTTTGCAGCCCTTTGGCCCGAAACTCAGCTTGAAGCAAGGTAAAGGAGCACGATCGCTCCTAAGACGACGCGATAAAGCGCGAACGGAAGGAAGCTATGATGTTGGACGAAGCGGATGAATCCCTTGACCACCAGCAGAGCGGCCAAAAAGGCAGTGACAAAGCCGACGGTCAGCGCAAATGCGTCGTCCATTACGAGGCTGTGGCGCGCCTTGAACAGGCTATAGAGGCTAGCCGCCGCTAGAGTGGGGATGGAAAGGTAAAATGAGAACTGCGTCGCAACCGGACGACTCAATCCTGAAAGCAAACCGCCAACGATGGTAGCTGCTGCTCTGGAAACGCCGGGAACCAAGGAGAACGTTTGCGCAAGCCCGACGTAGAAAGCTTGTTTCCAGGTGAGCTGCTCGAGTTCCAAAGTGTGCCTTTGGCTTCTCCCGCGGTCCACCAAGGCCAAAACGATGCCCCCGCCGATCAAGGCATAGGCCACCGTAGTTGGATTAAAGAAGCTGGCCTCAATGACGCGATGAAACAAGAAGCCAATGCCCGCCGCGGGAGCGAAGGCCAATGCGAGCTTCCCTAGGAACGAGCGTGCCTGAAGGTTGCTGGCTGCGTTAGCGACGATGTACCACAAATGATGGCGGTACAGCCAGACGACAGCCAGAATGGCGCCAAACTGGATAAAAATCTCGAACGTAACCCGCTGCGGTTCGGGATAGTCGACAATCGCTGACACGAGGATCAGATGACCTGTGGATGACACGGGTACAAACTCCGTGGCACCCTCAACGATCCCGAGGATCACTGCCTTCCACCAGAGCATATGAGTCAGCCTCGATAGACTCTCACGACATGGGCGCAAGGCCGGGAGCGCTGAATGCGGACATCCAAAATCTAGACGAGATCGATACCGTATGCTTTGTGCTCCGCATGCCGATCCGTGCTGTGTCGTTGGACTTCGGTTGGACCCTGGCATATCCACGCCAATCGATGTGGGAGATCTTGGCCGAGGTATGCGGAGAAGCCGGGACCGTAGCCAGTCCCGCTGCAATTGAATCATTCGTACGCTCCGTCTGGAGTGTTGGGCAGCAGCGCGCCGAGGAGGAGCTCCGAAAGGGAGTCGAGTACTCCGACTCTGACGAGCAGTTCAATGCACAATTCCGATTCTTAGGCGAGCTGGTCTTTCAACAGCTAGGGGTATGTGGGGAAAGGGAGGCGTTGTTGGGAGAATTCTTTCGTCGCTTCTGGAACCCCGAGCACTGGAGCCTCTTTTCGGACGTCAAGGATGCTGTGAGGATGCTGCGCGCAAAAGGACTCCGCGTCGGGGTGACCTCTAATGCCCCCTCCAATATGCCGGTTCTTTTAGAGCGGCTCGATCTTTTAGACCGGTTGGACTTTGTCGTCGTTTCCGCAGCGGAAGGTGTGCGGAAGCCTGACAAACGGATCTTCGTCCGCGCGCTACGTCGAGCTGGAGTTCAAGCTGATGAAACCGTCCATCTGGGTGATATGTACGTCGAAGACCTGCTGGGGGGCCGGAATGCGGGCTTGGCAACCTTCTTGATGGAGAGAGGCAAACACGCACTCTTCCCTAGTTTTCGTGAATCCGAAGGTCGCGAAGTACTAGAGGGCGAAATTGTGCAAGACTTGGAACAATTCGTCCAGCGCGTGCTCGATCGCTTGTAACTTAGTTGGCTAAGCGGCCACTGATCCCCTCAGCGATTTTGGTAGCCAGCGCCATAATTGTTTCCTGAGGATTCACTCCGGGGCATGTGGGGAACAAGCTCGCGTCCGCCACGTAAAGTCCCTCTGCATCATGAACCCTTCCTTTGAGGTCCACCACTGAGGAATTTCCCTGAGGCCCCATCCGACACGTTCCCACGGGGTGGAAAGCGGCAACATGAAGGTCCTTTGCATCCCAACGAGGCGACTCCCTCAACACACGGAGGTCTCTCGGGTTGTCGACTCGCTCTAGTCCGGGCAGGTTTGTGTGCACGGCCACGGCGCCGGCTGCAAAGAAAATTTCGCCTACGAGGGCCATCCCGCGTAAGAGCCGAACAACGTCAAAGCGACTCAGGTCGTAGCGAACTAATGGCCGCCGGAGGCCAGGAAGAAAGGAGATTTCACCACAGCGGGAATCAGACGCGAAAAGCCCGGCAGAGGCCCGATTAGGTAAATCGGCTAAAAATTCCTTTAGCTCCCAGCCGACTGCTTTCGCCGCACTAAGAGCCATCGCGGGGTGGACGGTTGTGACTTCGATCATCACTCCGTCCGAAAGATGGAGGTGGTCTACAAAGTAGGACTGCAAGGTGCCGTTCCAATGGTGCAGCGGTTCCTTAAAGGTCGCCGTCACCCCGATTGCCGGATGAAGTGCTAGATTCTTACCAAGTTGGCCACTTCGTAGCCCGAGCCCTGCACGGCGCAACAAAGTGGGGGTGTGCAGGGCGCCGCACGCGAGTACCACGCTCTCGGCAAAAACTCGGAGCCTCCCGTGCGGTTGCGAGTCCGTGCGAGGACCAAGAATCCTCGCTTCCACTCCGCGCACGCGTTTGCCTGCGACGATCAGGCGGTCAACGCGGCAGCGTGCGTAAATGGTGGCGCCACCCCGTTCAGCGATCGGCAGGTAGCTGAGATGCATTGCTTGTTTGGCATCGCTCGGGCAACCGAAAACGCAGACACCACACCCCCGACAGCCCTTGATGTTGCGCCTGAGCGGCTCACCGTGGAGCCCTAGGACACGAACACCACGATCGAAAACGAGCGCATTGTTACCGATGATTTCCCAGGGCACGGGCTGCACGTGGAGTATGTGTTCCACCCGATCGAAATAGGGGGACATGCTTTTTTCGTCGAACCCCTCCAAACCATATTGCTGCTCCCAGAGCCTCAGAATGGGTTCGGGCGTGCGAAAACACGTTCCCGAGTTGATGACGGTAGTTCCACCTACGGCTTTACCCAAAGGGATCGGGATCGGTGGCCGGCCGAGCGACGCCGTTGCACCGTGGTCTCGATACATTTGAAGCATCCTGCGAAAAGGTGAGGCCTGGAAGTCGTGCTGGGTGTAGTAGTCGCCTTCCTCTACGACGACTACCCGTAAGCCTGCACGTGCACACTCCGCGGCGACGACCGCTCCACCTGCCCCCGACCCGACAACGCACACATCACACGAAACGATGACGTCGCCCCGGAGTTCAGGAAATCGCTTTGGGTGCAAGCGGGGGCCGGTCGCAGCCGGCGTGCCAGAAATACACTGTGTGGCGGCGCTCATCGCTTGCGTCATCTGCGGTGTGGCCATGAAAGCAAAGCCGCAAAGCTGCTTGAGGGCTTCTGCGATGGTTCGTGGTAGGAGGTGCCGACTGTGATATGAGGCACTCAGGCGTCCAATACGCTCGCGGAGATCCAACGAGGAAAAACGTTTGAAAGGGGGCCACAACAGATTCCCCCACTCCCATACCTTGAGAAGCCAGCGGACCTGATCTCGGAAGGTCGGCTCGAGCTGTGCCAGTTCTTCTTCCAGGCTGGGAAGAAAATCCACGTCGCGTGCACCGAGCGGGAACGGGCCACCGCTTGGGATCAAGGCTTCGGCAATCGCTAAGAGGCTGCGTCGTTCCGAATCATTAAATACCTGATTTTGTACGGACATATGCGATGTCCGTTTGGCAACATTGCCGGGGCAACGCAAGCCAATCCGGCCTGGAAGCCCGCCGGACACGGTGGTGACTTATGCGCCCGTTCGTGACGTGGCTGTCAGGCGAGAAAACGCGCGATCCGCTGATTCACTGCCTCGGGCTTTTCTTGATGGACAAAGTGTCCGGCTCCCTGGACGACGTATTTTTCGAGTCCTGCGGGGAACAGCGCTTCCATTCCTTCGAGTAGATAGCTTCCCATACAGCCATCCTCCGCCCCGTGGATCACGAGTGTGGGCACACACACGGGAGCCATGCTCAAAGTCGTTTGGATTTCCGCTAGTGCAGGGTCTTGCCGGGAAGGATCTAGCGTGCAGCGATAGTAGGCGAGGGCGGCTTCGAGAACCCCGTCGTGGCGAAACGTTTGCTTGACGCTTTCCAAGACTTCTCCGGGAAAGTCCCAGTTCGGTGACCAATCGCGCCACAAGCGCTCAATGAATTCAAAGTCGTTGTGTCGTACGGCTGCCTCCGCGAATGGGGTTTGAAAGAAGAACATGTACCAAGAACGTCGGAGCTGCTCGTAATCAGAGAGGAAGGCCTGTAACACGGCTGGCCCGTGTGGCACCGCGATTGTCACCAGACGGCGGACGCGTTGCGGCTCCAAGATTGCAGCCCCATACCCTCCGATCGCGCCCCAATCGTGTCCGATAACATCAGCACTTTCGTACCCGAGGGCTGAGATGTGCGCCAACAAGTCGCGGGCAAGGACTGCACTTTGATACCGCCCGTCAGGAGATGCGCTTGTCGGGAAGTAACCGCGCTGGAACGGGGCCACTACGTGGTACCCAAGCTCCGCAAAGTAGGGGAGTTGGTGTCGAAACGTCCACGCATTGTCGGGAAAGCCATGTAAGCAGAGCAGTAACTTGCCCGGCTCGCCTGCTTCGAGGAGCCCCACCGAGAGCTCCCCAACTGGAACCATACGCTCGCGAATGAACGCTCCCATAGTCGGATACGCTTCCCTCAAAGGCCGAGGACGTCACGCATCGTGTATCGGCCATTTGGTTGGTTTTTGAGCCAAACCGCGGCCCTGATCGCTCCCCGAGCAAAGCACTCACGGCTTTGGGCACGGTGGGTAAGCTCAATCCGCTCCGCGTTACCAGCAAAGAGAACAATGTGATCGCCAACAACGTCCCCTCCACGCGCGGCGAGGATACCAATCTGGTTGCGAGGTCTCGGGCCAACGCGACCTTCGCGCCCGTAGCAAAAGGTGGTGTCACTCAGGCCCTTTGCTTGGGCGATGACCCTAGCGAGAGAGAGAGCTGTTCCGCTGGGTGCATCCACCTTATGGCGGTGGTGAAGCTCGAGGATTTCGACGTCAAAACCATCGCCTAGAGCTCGCGCCCCGAGCTCGACTAGCTTCGTCAGGAGTGCAACCCCGAGGCTCATGTTGGAAGAAATCAGGCAGCGCGTTTGCGGAGCAAGTCGCTCAAGTTCCGCCTCCTGGGCAGCGGAAAAGCCGGTGGTTCCAACTACGATGGGCGCTTGATGATTCACAGCGATACGAAGGTGCTCTAGTGTGGCTTCTGGCGAGCTAAAGTCGACCACCACGGTATCGCGCGTAATCAGCCGGCTTAGGTCGCTCGTGATCGCCACGCCACTAGCCGGGGCTCCGGCGGTGACTCCTGCGTCTTGCCCAAGTAAGGCGTGGTGAGGAGCCTCGATCGCTCCCTTGAGGACGACATCCCGATGCTGCGCCAGCAATCGGACGATCTCGCGGCCCATGCGGCCGGCGGCACCACAAACAATCAGCTCAGTTGTCATGAGCTTTCCTTACACTCGGAAGTCGTAGTCCTGCAAAACCGCACGGAGGCGCGAGCGAGCCGGTTCACTCATGGGAACCAACGGCAGGCGCAACTCCTCGCTGCATAGGCCAACCATGGAGAGAGCCGCTTTGATAGGAATCGGATTCGTTTCCAGAAAAAGTGCACGGTATAGCGGTAGCAACGAAAAATGAAGTTGGCGCGCTTTGTCCCAATCCCCATCGAGGGCAGCTTGCACCATGGCTACGCAGCGCTCCGGTACTAAGTTGGAGGCAACAGAGATGACGCCGCTCCCACCGACGGCCAAAATTGGCAGGGTCAGAGAGTCATCTCCGCTGAGGACGGAAAGTCGGCTTCCGCACAAGCGAAGGACGTCCTGAAGCTCGTCTAACGAGCCGGTCGAGTCCTTGAGACCAACAATCTCCTCCAGTTCACTCAGGCGAGCTATGGTTGCCGGTTCAATCTTGCACGCTGTGCGTCCGGGAATATTGTAGAGGATCAAGGGAAAGCGCGTTGCTTCCGCGACGGCTCGGTAATGTTGGTAGATGCCTTCTTGCGTTGGTTTGTTGTAGTAGGGAGAAATTAAGAGGGCTGCGCTGGCGCCAGCTTGCTTTGCCGCTTGTGTAAGAGCAATTGCCTCGGCGGTGGAGTTTGAGCCAGTCCCGGCGATTACGGGCACCCGCCCGTTTGCAAAACGCACGACCCTCCGAACCACTTCAGCGTGTTCCTCGTGGGTCAGCGTGGCCGCTTCGCCGGTGCTGCCACATGGTACCAATGCGCTCACCCCAGCTTGCACTTGGGCTTCCACCAGGCGCTCCAGGGCCTCGAAATCGATGGCGCCATTACGGAATGGCGTGACCAGCGCTGTCATACAGCCTTGAAGTTTCATCGACGCCCTCCGGAATTTGCCGCTGTCAATACGCGGTTCTTGGCCAGAGAAGTTCTCCTTCAAATACTTCTTCGGCAGGGCCGGTCATATATACGTGGTTATCCGTTTCGCGCCATTCGATTCGCAAGATACCGCCACGAAGCTGCACGTCCACCTTCCGCCCGGTTACGCCGAGCAGCGAAGCGGCGACCACAGCGGCGCAAGCCCCTGTGCCACAGGCCTCTGTTTCTCCGGAGCCGCGCTCCCAAACCCGCATTTGTAACTCTGCTGGACTGGTGACAGCAACGAACTCTACGTTCACGCGTGCCGGAAATAGCGGATGGTGCTCGAGAACTGGGCCCAATTCGTGGACCGGTGCCGTGGCCACATCCGGAACAAGGAGGACGCAGTGAGGGTTGCCCATGGAGACCGCAGTAATTTGGACTTCATGGTTGCCCACGCGCAACGGGTAACGGAGCACTGGCGACCGATCCAAAGCTACGGGAATCGAGCGCGCGTCCAAAATCGGTTCGCCCATGTCCACAGTGACAGCATCGACTTTGTCGTCGTTGTTGATTGACAGAAAGAGCGTCTTGACCCCAGCGTCGGTCTCCACCCGCAACGGGTTTCTCTTCGCAATTCCGCGCTCGTAGACGTATTTCCCCACACAGCGAATGCCGTTTCCGCACATTTCGCCGCGACTACCGTCCGCGTTGTACATTTCCATGCGGCAGTCAGCCGTGACGGAAGGAAGAATGAGGATCACCCCGTCGGAGCCCACGCCGGTGCGGCGTGGGCTCACCGCGCGCGCTAGGGCCGCGCCGTCGGGTTTGGGTTGCACGAAGCAGTCGACATAGACGTAGTCGTTGGCAATCCCATGCATCTTGGTGAAACGGAGGCGTTGCACTTCTGCCCTCAGCAAATCCACTCGGGAAAAGTTTCTCCGCGCACGAGATCAGCGGGGGTTTCCCGTTCTCGCACGACAGCAAAAGCTTCACCACGAACAAGAACCTCGGCTGGCCGTGGGCGGGTGTTGTAATTAGAGGCCATTACGAACCCGTAAGCTCCCGCGCTCATGACTGCGAGCAAATCTCCGGCCTTAACATGTGGCATGGCTCGGTCCCGGGCGAGGAAGTCGCCGCTTTCACAGACTGGGCCAACGACGTCGACCACAGCCGTTGTTCCTTCAGCGGACTCTTGCACGGGCAGGATCTCTTGGTAGGACCCGTACAAAGCAGGGCGGATGAGGTCGTTCATGGCTGCATCTACGATGACGAACCGTTTGTCTCCCGTGCTTTTTAAGTAGTGTACTCGGGTGAGAAGTACCCCGGCATTCCCGACTAAGCACCGTCCCGGTTCCAGCACAATGGTACCAGCGAATGGCTTCAGTGATTGCGTGACGACTTCGGCGTAGGACTCGAACGAAGGGGGCGTTTCGTCCCGATACCTGATGCCGAGACCGCCGCCCACGTCGATGTATTGTAACGCGTAGCCGCGACGCTGGAGCGCCTCCCACAATTCACGCATGCGCGTGAGTGCCTCTCGAAAAGGACTAACGTCCGTGAGCTGCGAGCCGATGTGGCAATCTAACCCTACGATTTCCAAGTGGGAGAAGCCCGCAGCCGTGCGATAGGCTTCTAAGGCCTGCGCCATCGGAATTCCGAACTTGCTCTTTTTCAGCCCGGTGGAGATGTAAGGATGGGTTTTCGGGTCGACGTCAGGATTGATGCGGAGCGCGACTGGGGCGCGACGCCCCACCGCGGCCGCCACCGTGTCGATTAATTCGAGTTCGGCCAACGACTCTACATTGAAGAACAGGATCCCCGCGTTTAACGCGGCGCTAATCTCCTCGGCCGTCTTCCCGACCCCCGAGTAGACAACCTTCGACGGGTCACCGCCGGCACGCTCAACCCGATAGAGCTCGCCTCCGGAAACGATGTCGAAGCCTGCCCCCTTGTTGGCAAACGTTTTTAAGATGGCGAGATTTGAGTTTGCCTTGACGGAGTAGCACACCAAATGCGGTGTGGAACCAAAGGCGTTGCCGAGCGACTCGATCTGGTGCTCGAGCGCCGTGCTGCTGTATACGTACACAGGGGTTCCGACTGATTCGGCAATCTCGCGCAGAGGAACATCTTCGGCCAGCAGCTCTCCATTTCGGTAAGTAAACCAAGGCCAGCAATTTCGGTCGACAGTCATGGTCCGATCTCTACAACGTTGGACGGTTGGCTAAGGTATCCGTCATAAGTCTTCGAAACAACGCGATAACGGCAGGGCAGGGACGCTGGATCAAGCGCGTGCCGATAGCGGTAAGAACCCACCTTTCTAAATCGTCCCCGCTCCCCAGTGGCGACTGTGGTGAACGCAGAAAAAGTCGTTTCCTGGAGCCCAAGGCACTGCCGTTCAATGATGAATGCAGCAATCTCCTCTAATCGTCTGCCTGCTTCCGACTTTTGGGGACGAGACCAACTCAGCTCTACCTCGCCGTTTAACTGCCGAACCTGAAGATCGCGCACCGGCGCAGGGCGGATCTCCTCAGGTGCACGAAGAGGCGCACGTCGGGCGCAGCCGCCAGTGAGTAAAAAGAAGAGTGCCAGCAGAGCCGATAACAGCAACTCTCGCCTCCCACTCACGCTCGTTTGCTCCTGACCGCCTGGCGTAGTGCATCGAGTTGCGCGATCACGTTTTCTTTCGCCGTGCCACCCGCTACCCTCCGGCGGGATACAGCTCTCAGCGGGTCCAGCCACTCTTTGACGTCAGCTTCGAACTGCGGAGAGAAGTCACGGAGTTCCGCGAGGCTTAACTGTTCCAGTTTGCAGCCTTGGCGGATGCAATAACGGACGATCCGACCGACGATTTCGTGAGCCTCACGGAAGGGGACACCTCTCGAGGCAAGGTAGTCAGCTAGCTCAGTGGCTAGGGTGTAGCCAGCGGTGGCTGCTTCCCGCATCCGATCCCGATGAAAGCGGAGCGCAGGTACCAGCCGCGCCAGCACCTCCAGACTTGCTTCAATGGTATCTACGCTGTCAAAAAGAGGTTCCTTGTCCTCCTGTAGGTCCCGATTGTAAGCCATGGGTAGCCCTTTGAGCACCGTCAGAAGAGAGACCAAGTTGCCCACCAGCCGGCCACTCTTGCCACGTATCAGCTCTGCAACGTCTGGGTTCTTTTTTTGAGGCATCATGGAGCTACCTGTCGCAAACGCATCCGGCAGTTCGACGAAACCGAACTGCGGGGAACACCACAAGATGAGATCCTCGCAAAAGCGAGAAAGGTGGATCCCGATGAGAGCCAAAGTGGCTAGAAACTCAACGACGAAATCTCGGTCACTCACGGCATCCAGACTGTTGGTCGAGATCCCGGAGAAGCCTAGTGCTTTCGCCACGTAGTCCCGATCAAGGTCGAACGTTGTGCCAGCGAGAGCTCCGGAGCCTAGTGGAAGCACGTTCACTCTGGGCAACTGATCTCGCAGCCGCTGCCGATCGCGCTCGAGCATGGTCGCATAGGCGAGCAGATGGTGGCTTAGTAGAACAGGTTGTGCGGGTTGTAGGTGGGTGAAACCTGGCATCACCGTCGACAACTCACGCCGGGCCACAGCTGCGAAGGCTTGCTGAAGTTTGTGTACCCGAACATCGGTCTGATAGATGTGGCGTCGGACAAAAAGCCGAAGGTCCGTGGCAATTTGGTCATTACGACTGCGCGCCGTGTGCAATTTCCCTGCAATTGGTCCGACCAGCTCGTAGAGCCGTCTCTCCACTGCCATATGGATGTCCTCGTCAGAGACCTGAGCGGGGAATATTCCTTTGCGGAACTCCTCCCGGATTCGCTGGAGGCCGCGGACGATGGCGCGGGAATCTTGTCGGGAAATAATTTTTTGCTTGGCGAGCATCCGGCAGTGGACAATGCTGGCGGCAATGTCTTCCTCATAGAGCCGCTGGTCAAACGGAAACGAGGAGGTGAAGTGTTCGACCACGGGGTCGGTCGGCGATTCGAAGCGACCGGACCAAGCCTTTTTCGCCGAGCGCTTACGAGTGCTCATGGCCAAAAACGAAAGGAGCGTGGGACAAGCGCTAGCCGACGTTTCGGCCGGAACGCCTAGTAAACCCACTTTCCTTTCGCATAGCGAAAGATCTCCGTTACCTCGGTTGTCTCGATTGCTCGAGGTGGGTTGCGTTCCGCCTCCTCGCGGGTGGCCCCCCGCTTTTCATAACGGACTTCCAGGTAGGTGATTTTCCCCACCGGTGTGGCGTCCGAGCTTTCCTTATAGACACATTGATGTTGGTTGCTGTACCCAACGTATGTGCCTCGAACCTCTCCTTGCTCCTCTTGCCAAGCTATCTGAGAGCGGTTGCGACGTTCGCGCTCGGCGAGCTTCTGCATCCATTCTTCGCAAAACTGCGGGAACGAGTCCTTCGCAGGTTGCGCAACGGCTGGTCGCCCCAAAAGCCCGATCGCGAGAAACAGCGCAAGCCAAACGAAAACGCGCGGAGTCATTTCCTAAACCTCCTGCTTCAGATTACGGTTCCTTAATCAATCGCCGCAGAGCAGCGGTGCACGGTACAATCACACGCTCCGCCAAGCAAGCTCTTGTTCCTCAAGCCGGCGAATTTCGTCCCGCAGCTGCGCCGCTCGTTCAAAATCGAGTTGACGGGCTGCCGCCTTCATCTCCTTGCGGAGTTGTTCAATATGTGCCGCAAGATCATCGACAGCCCGCCATTCACCGACGGGCTCAGCGATACGGTCAAGGTTGACATAATCGGCTTCTGTAACCGCAACCAGCGGCTCTGCGATGGCTTTTTCCACCGTCTTTGGAACGATCCCATGGACGCGATTGTAGTCCGCCTGCACTGCACGGCGGCGGTTTGTCTCATCAATGGCCCGGCGCATCGATTCAGTGATTTGGTCAGCGTACAGAATCACAGTTCCATTGGCGTTGCGGGCTGCCCGGCCGATCGTCTGAATAAGAGACCGCTCAGAGCGCAAGTATCCTTCTTTGTCGGCATCGAGGATGGCGACCAGAGATACTTCAGGAATGTCCAGCCCCTCCCGCAAGAGGTTAATACCCACGAGAACATCGAATTTGCCGCGCCGAAGGTCCCTGATGATCTCGACCCGTTCGATTGTTTCGATGTCAGAGTGCAAATAACGAACCCGGATGCCGAGCTCCTGGTAATAGTCGGTGAGGTCCTCCGCCATTTTTTTTGTCAAAGTGGTGACGAGCACACGCTCGTTCCTCTCGATTCGCTTGCGAATTTCCTCAAGCAGATCATCGACCTGCGTACTTGCTGGCCGCACTTGAACCTCTGGGTCCATCAGGCCTGTTGGCCGGATCAGCTGCTCGACGACCACCCCACCCGACTTTGCAATTTCGTAGTCCCCTGGTGTAGCCGAAACGTAGATTACCCAGGCTAAGTGATCTTCGAATTCCTGAAAGTTAAGGGGCCGGTTGTCGAGTGCCGAGGGCAGACGAAATCCATATTCGACAAGTGTCTCCTTGCGCGCGCGGTCCCCGCGGTACATGCCGCCGATTTGGGGGACGGTTACGTGGCTCTCGTCGATGAACAGTAACCAGTCCTCAGGAAAATAATCGAGCAGGGTAGGGGGCGGCTGTCCTGGGGCACGGCCTGTAAGATGACGAGAGTAGTTTTCGATTCCCGGGCAAAAGCCCATTTCGCGGAGCAACTCCAAATCGTAGCGGGTACGCTGCTCTAGCCGCTGGGCTTCAAGGAGTTTGCCTTGCTGCTTGAGCTCTGTAACTCTTTGCTCGAGCTCCTCTTGGATACTTACCAGCGCCGCCTCGAGTCGTTCTCTGTGTGTCACATAATGACTGGCGGGGTAGATGGCGATCTTATCGAGGCGGCGCAGAACAGTTCCCCGCAACGGATCGATTTCGCTGAGCTGCTCTACTGTGTCGCCAAAGAATTCCACGCGAATTGCATGGCTGTCTTCTGATACTGGAAAGATCTCAATGATGTCGCCGCGGACGCGAAAACTGCCTCGGTAGAAGTCGAACTCTGAGCGCTGGTACTGAATTTCGATCAGTTTGCGGATCACCTGGTCCCGGTCGGCAAACGCGCCACGCTCCAAGAAGAGGAGCATTTCGAAGTAGGCTTCCGGAGAGCCGAGCCCGTAAATGCAAGAAACACTGGCCACAATGAGCACGTCGTTGCGCTCAAGCAACGCCTTGGTGGCGGAGTGCCGCATCTTGTCGATTTCATCGTTGATGGACGCATCCTTCTCGATGTAGGTGTCTGTGCTCGGCACGTAGGCTTCGGGTTGGTAGTAGTCGTAATAGCTTACGAAATAGCGCACCGCGTTATCTGGGAAGAGCACTTTAAACTCGTTGTAGAGCTGGGCCGCCAGCGTTTTGTTCGGGGCAAGCACGAGCGTGGGTTTCTGCACGCGCGCAATTACGTGCGCCATGGTGAAGGTCTTACCAGAGCCCGTAACCCCGAGCAGGACTTGGTGCCGCCGACCGCTCTGGATGCCTGCAACCAGTTCCTCGATTGCTCGTGGCTGGTCGCCGCAGGGCTCAAAAGGTGCCACTAGATGAAAACGCCCCTCGCGCTGCATGACTCGAGGCATTCTTAGCGTGTGGAAGAAAGGAAGCGAAGTTTCTCGTGCGAGTTGCCCGTAGCTTCAGGACCTTCCTGATTCTTCAAATTGATAACCGCGGGTTCGAAGGTTCCTCTCGGAAGGGAGAGGCCTTCACGTCTTCGTTGCAGGGGAGGCACGTAACCTCGTGGCTCTCCGTTTGCACGGGGGAGAAAGGGAGACCTTTTCAAAAGGAGGTGGCCGATGAGGACGAAGACAAGCAGGATGGTCTTGATGTTTACCGGACTCTTATTGGCAACCGGTGTTGCAAGAGATACCTGGGCCAAGGGATTCGATGATTTAATAAGTCCCGTTTCCAACCCGACGCTCTTTGAAGACCCTCGAGTGACGACGGAGGTCCGGCCAATCTTTGTATACCATGAAATTAGCGACCAGTTTGTGAGCAGCGGTGGAAATGCGAAGGTCGCGGCTGTGCAACTGCGCGTGGCATTGACTGACAGGTTGGGATTCATCGCAACGAAGGATGGCTATGTGTGGTTAGAGCCGGATGCGGTACTTCCACGCAAAAACGGATGGGCGAACGTTGCACTTGGCTTTAAATACAACCTTCTCGACGAGGAAAGCCTGGGAGTCTTGGGAAGTGCTGGGATCCGATATGAGGCACCGTCAGGGGATAAGGATGTGTTTCAAGGTCGCGGCGACGGTCTGCTGAATCCGTTCTTAAGTGCCGGCTGGGTGTACGAGAACCTCCACTTGATCGCGTATACCGGCGGTCGCCTCCCCATTTCCGGCAATGACACCTCGTTCTGGGATACGTCGGTGCACGTAGACTATCGAATCGGCAAGTTCTACCCTCTGATTGAGGTCAACTGGGTGCATGGACTTGACGGTGGCCGCCGACTACCAATCGACCAAGAAGGTTTTGACTTCTTTAACCTTGGCGCGAAAAGAGCAAGTGGTCGTGGCGTGGTGACGCAAGCCTATGGATTTCGATATCGATTGATCGACGACGCAACCCTTGTGGGGCGCGTTGCCGGTGTTGACTTCGGGGCGGCGTACGAGACCCCTTTGACCGATCGCGAGGATCTGTTCGCCTGGCGCGTCACGACCGACCTGGTATTTTGGCTGCGCTAAGATGACAGGGTGGTCCGGGGCTGGGCCAGTTCGTACGGCACGGCCCCGGACCGCAAAATATTGCTCGGCGACCCTTGCTTCTGCTGTTTAAGAACTTGGCAGTGTTTACCCGACAGGAGGGTGAATTCGGTCTGCACCAACATACGGCTGCAGCACCTCTGGAATCAGCACGCTTCCATCCGGCTGCTGGTAAGTTTCCAAAAGAGCGATCATGATCCGGGGCAGTGCGAGTCCGCTACCGTTAAGTGTGTGGACAAACTCGGGCTTGTGCCCAGGTGCCCGTCGGAAGCGGATGTTGGCACGGCGGGCTTGGTAGTCCGTGCAATTGCTACAAGAACTCACTTCCAGCCACTCGTTACACCCGGGGGCCCACACCTCGAGATCGTACTTTTTTGCAGCAACAGCACCCAAGTCGCCCGTACAAATGAGCACTACACGGTACGCAAGGCCTAAACGCTTGGCGATGTCCTCCGCGTCCGCAACAATTTGTTCGAGCGCGGTCGGAGAGTCCTCCGGAGTGGTGATCTTATACATCTCTACCTTGTCGAATTGATGACCTCGTTTGATGCCCCGTACGTCTCGCCCGGCAGACATTTTCTCTCGGCGAAAGCACGCTGTGTATGCGACATAGGACAACGGAAGCCGAGTTCCGTCGAGAATCTCGTCACGGTGAAGGTTGGTCAGAGGAATTTCGGCCGTGCCGATGAGCCACAGGTCGTCTTCTGCGTCGTGATAGATGTTGTCGGCAAAGCGGGGGAGCTGGCCGGCGCCCACAAGGCACTCTCGTCGAACAAGGTAGGGAGGGTAGATCTCGAAATAGCCATGATCGCGGGTGTGCACGTCAAGCATCCACGTGATGAGCGCTCGTTGCAGTCGCGCCCCCCAGCCCTGGAGTACATAAAAGCGTGAACCTGAAATTTTCACCCCACGCTCAAAATCAATGATCCCTAACGCAGGCCCCAGCTCCCAGTGGGGCCTTGGTGTGAAGGAATACTGCGGCGGCTCTCCGCCAACACGGACAATCTGATTATCTCGCTCGTCTCGCCCTACCGGGACTGAGGGGTCGGGAATGTTCGGCAGCAGCAAAAGTTTCTCTTCAAGTTCTCGCTCAGCTTTCTCAAGTTCGGATTCTAGTTGCGCGAGTTCGCTACCCAGTGCTCGCACCTCTGCTTTGCGTAATTCCTGTTGCTCTGCAGAGAGCTTCGGAATCGCTCGGGAGAGCTCGCTACGCCGCGCGCGGAGGGCCTCGACTCGCTGTAACAGAGTGCGCCGGCGCGTGTCAGCACTGATCACGGCGTCCACATCTTCTGGCGGACAGCCAACCTTGGAAAGCTCTGTCTTGACCCAATCAGTTCGTTCGCGGATCAACCGGAGGTCAAGCATGGACCTGCGCTAGCATGGGCCCCCAGGCGGCTCAAGCAAAGGTTCCCAAGCGCTCACGGATCAGGCGTCTTCAAAAGCTCCGAGAATCAACTCGCATTGCGTATTTTCGCCAGTGCCGGTAACGATGACGAGGTCGAAGCGCGTCTCTGCAGGGGCAAGTTGTGTTCTTGCGAGGTAGGACCGTGCCGCACGAAGGAGACGGCGTTGCTTCCGCTGGTCGACAGCTTGTAGGGCGAGCTCCCTGCTGGTGTGCTTGCGCGTCTTGACTTCGACGAACACGAGTGTCCGGCCGTGCCATGCCACGACGTCAATCTCTCCACCCTGGCAGCGCACATTTGTTTCAATCACGCGGTAGCCCAACGACTTCAGATATTGCGCGGCGATTGCCTCACCAATTTCCCCGGTGGCAAGAGCACTCGGCTTGTGGCGCATGCTCTTTGTTACACCGTGGCAACCCGCCTGACTAGTGGGCGATGAGCGATAGGCGAAGCGACTCTGCATTGGCTCAAGGGCAAGAGGGTTCTACAGGGCGCATAAATTGAAGGGTCATGACGGCTGTGTTAACCGCCCCGCCATGACGTTGAACCACGAGGTTGTGCGGGCGATCGCGCACCTGGCGCGGTTGGAGCTAAGCGCTACCGAGGAACAAGAATACCTTGAGCAGCTTGAACACATCCTCGGTTACTTCAAGAGCCTGGATGAGGTTGACACGACGGGTGTGGAGCCGGCCACCGAGATGGTCAACCCTGGCGATGTTCTACGGGAGGACGTCGCTGTGAACCCACCTGCGGAGGATGAATTTCTCGCGAATGCACCCGCGCGACACGGGCGGTTCTTCCGGGTACCGAAAATCATCGATTAGGAACGTGCAGCGTGTCCATCCCTGTGCTTCAAGTGACTGAACGGTATGTCTGACCTTGTTTGGCTATCTCTCGCGGAAGTGTTGCGGCTTCTCGACGCGAGAGAGATCAGTTCCGTTGAGTTGACCAAGAGTATCCTTGCGCACATTGATGCAGTGGAGCCGAAGATTCGCGCATTTCTCACGGTCACGCCAGAAGCCGCATTGGCGGGCGCCGAGGAGGCTGACAGGCGGCGCGCAACCGGCGAACGAGGCGGCTTGCTCGGCGTGCCGATCGCTGTGAAGGATGTGATTCTTACAAAAGGGGTGCGAACCACAGCGGGTTCGAGAATTTTGGAAAACTTTGTCCCTCCGTACGATGCCACGGTGATTACACGCTTGCGTCAAGCTGGGGTTGTCTTTCTCGGCAAACTCAACTGCGACGAATTTGCGATGGGATCGTCCACGGAGAATTCCGCATTCGGCCCGACGTACAATCCATGGAGCACGGATCGTGTCCCGGGAGGCTCCTCGGGGGGCTCCGCTGCTGCGGTTGCCGCTGGGCAGTGTTACGCGGCCTTGGGAACGGATACTGGTGGTTCGATTCGTCAACCAGCGGCATGCTGTGGGATCGTCGGTGTGAAGCCAAGTTACGGCCGTGTGAGTCGGTACGGTTTGATCGCATACGCGTCCTCGTTCGATCAAATCGGGCCCATGGCCAGAACCGTCGAAGATTGTGCCCTTTTGTTGGAAGTGATTGCTGGCCGCGATGAGCGCGACGCAACTTCGACGGCACATCCGGTGCCACGTTATTCGCGGTCGCTCGCATGCTCGCTTCGCGAGATCCGATTGGCGGTCCCTCGCGAGTGTTTTGGTGATGGCGTGCAGCCCGAAGTAAGGGATGCGGTGGAATCTGCGATCCGGTGGTACCAGGAGCAGGGAGCCACCGTGACAGAGACGTCGCTCCCGCACACTCGGTACGCGGTTCCTACTTACTATTTAGTTGCCACAGCAGAGGCGAGCTCCAATCTGGCGCGGTACGATGGGGTTCGTTTTGGATTCCGTGCCGGGGAGGAAGGAGGGCTATTGAGCATGTATAGCCGGACCAGGGCTCTGGGATTCGGTGCCGAGGTTAAGCGGCGAATCATGCTTGGGACGTACGCCCTCTCCGCTGGATATTACGACGCGTATTACCTCAAAGCATTAAAGGTCCGCACCCTGGTTCGCCGCGATTTCGAGGCCGCGTTTGAGAAGGCCCACATCGTGATACTGCCGACAGCGCCGACGACTGCATTCCGGTTAGGAGAAAAAACGGGCGATCCTTTGCAGATGTATCTCTCTGATATTTTTACGATTGCCGCCAATCTCGCGGGCCTGCCTGCGCTCTCACTCCCTTGCGGGTTCGACCGGCAGGACTTGCCGATTGGCCTGCAATTGATTGCCCGGCCTTTTTGTGAAGCGCAGCTTTTGGCGGTGGCGCATGCTTACGAGCGAGCGCATCCGTGGGTGGCTCGGCACCCGTCGTTGTGAGGAATTATGGAATACGAGGCGGTGATAGGGCTTGAGGTGCACGCGGAGTTGCTAACAGCCTCCAAAATGTTCTGTGGGTGCTCCGCGAAATTTGGGGCGCCTCCCAACGAAAATACCTGTCCAGTGTGCTTGGGCTTGCCAGGGTCGTTGCCCGTCTTAAACCGCCGCGCTGTCGAGTTCGCAATTCGGGCGGGCCTGGCGACGAACTGCAAGATTCAGTTGTTTAGCCGCTGGGCAAGAAAAAACTACTTCTACCCAGACCTGCCGAAGGGCTACCAGATTAGCCAATATGAGTTGCCGATTTGTGTTGCGGGTTGGATTCCCATCGATACCGCACAAGGAGAGAAGCGCATCCGCTTGGCTCGCATCCATATGGAGGAGGATACCGGAAAAAATATCCATGATGCGTATAGCGAGGCGAGCTTAGTTGACTTTAATCGCTCCGGAGTTCCACTGCTGGAGATCGTGTCGGAACCCGACATGCGTTCTCCTCAAGAGGCTGGGGCTTACCTGCGGAAACTTCGGCAACTCCTTCAGTACCTAGAGATCTGTGACGGTAACATGGAGGAGGGGAGCTTCCGGTGCGATGCCAACGTTTCTGTGCGGCCTAAGGGCGTGGAAACGCTAGGCACTAAAGTCGAAATTAAAAATATGAACTCTTTCAGGCACGTGGAGCGCGCGATTGAATTTGAGTTCAGTCGCCAGGTTCGAGCCTTAAATGACGGCGAGCCCATCGTTCAAGAAACGCGGTTGTGGGATCCAGATCGGGAAGTAACGCGCCCCATGCGCTCCAAGGAATATGCTCATGATTATCGGTATTTCCCCGAGCCGGACTTGCCGCCCGTTCGGCTGGACGCCGCGTGGGTAGAAAGTATTCGGGCCAGTTTGCCGGAGCTGCCGGATGCGCGTCGAGTTCGGTTTGTCGAGAGCTACAACTTGCCGATCTATGATGCCGAGGTTTTGACCTCTCGTCGTGACTTGGCAGAATACTTTGAGGCAGTCGTCGCTTCGGGGGCACCGCCGAAGGCAGCGAGCAACTGGATCATGGGGGAGCTCCTGCGTGTGATCCGGGAGCAAGGCCTCGATCGCGATCTACGAATTCAGCGTTGGCCCGTATCACCCGAGCACCTGGCCGAACTCATCCACCTGATCGACAGGGGCGAAATTAGTGGGAAAATCGCTAAGACGGTCTTCGAGCGCATGCTGACGAGCAACCGCACGCCCCGTGACATCGTGCAGAGAGAGGGCTTGGTCCAGATCACCGATGATGAGGCGCTTCGGAGCGAGATCCGCAGTCTGCTCTCTGAACATCCCGACAAGGTCGCGCAGTATCGGGCTGGGAAAGAGAAGCTCTTCGGCTTCTTTGTGGGTCAACTCATGAAGCGGACCGAGGGGCGAGCAAACCCACAAAAGGTCAATGAGATCCTGCGGGAGTTGCTCCAAGAAAACTGACGAGTGGCCAGTACGACAGTTAGTTAGGGCGCGCGGTTAATGTAGAGGTTGAGGAAAATTGAAATTGGTGGCAAGTGTCCGATAATATGCCTTATGGGACTATTTGCTCCTTCTGGCCCGGTGGGCACACTCTTACGATTGTCCTGCTACTGCAATCCTTTGCCCTAGTGGGCGTTCCCGCTGGCTAGGAGCGCAGTGGCCCACTGTGCTTCTGGCGCGCTCCCGTGGTCTTTCTTGAGCCGCTCAATGAGCTCGCCAGCCTTTCCGGTGTTGCCAGCCCGGAGGTGTAGGCGTGCTGATTCGTAGAGAGCCGTTGCCGCGTAAGGACCGGCGAGTTTGGCTGCTCGCTCCGCCACAGCGGCGGCTTCCGGGTAATTGCCGGCATGCTCCAGCGTGAACGAACGAGTTAGGAGAAGTTGCTGTTCGAGGTACGGCGATGGCTCAGAGATTTTGTCGGCAGTTCCGAGACGAGCACTAGCCCGTTCGTGCTGTTGCGCATGGAGATCTGCGGCGCTTGCAAGAAGCACGGCAATCCGGCCGGCCGGAGTGTTTGGCCATTCGGTCGCTACGCGGGTAAACGTATCGGCAGCGCGATCCCACTCGTTGGAGCGAAATGCAACGAGGCCTTGTGCAAGCAGCTCGTTGGCCCGGCGCAAATTGGCGCTGCGGTAGCCGTTGTAAATTCCGATGACCAAGAGCAGCCCAGCAACGAGCGCGGCCACTTGGACAAGTGTTCGCCGGTGAGTCTGCGACCAAGCAAGGACCCGCTGGCCAACGTGGACGAACTCGTCTGGCTGCTTAAGGTCCTTCCTGCGAATACGGGTCTTTGCCATACGGGACGACGACAGGGAACTACAAGCGATCGAGATCAGGAAAAGTTCACATCTTGTATTTGAAGTCTTCGGGATTCAGTTTCTCCAGGATATCTGCCCACTGGTCTCGAGAAACGTTGGAAATGTCGGTCGTGGCGGCCTCCTCTTGGCTTTCCTGCAAGATACTCGATCGCTCTAAGACATGCTTTTGCACGTAGATCGGGCTCTTTGTTCGCAGGGCCAAAGAAATGGCGTCACTAGGCCGTGCATCGATTTGCAAGACCTCGTCGCCGACTCGCAAATGAATCGTTGCGAAATAGGTATTGTCTCGAAGGTCGCTGATTTCGACCGCCTTGACCTCGACCCCGAGCTCGGACAGGATGTTGCGCAGCAAGTCGTGTGTCATCGGCCGCGCGACCTTCACACCTTCAAGTTCTGTTGCCATGGCTGTGGCCTCTAGCAGGCCAATCCAAATCGGCAGGTTGAGTTTGTTCTCCCGATCTTTGAGAATGACGATTGGGCTCTTCGTTACGGGATCAAGCGTGAGCCCACCGACGACCATTTCAATCGCGTTCTCTAAAAGTGCCATGGCTCTAACTCACTCACGCCCATTCTGTGCAAAAACTGCTGGCCTGGTCAATGCCTGTGACTAGTGAACGATCCGATCGATCACGCGGTAGAGCTGATTCAGGTTTCGACATTCTTCCACAATATCGCAGTACACTAGGTAGCGATCCATCTCACTATCTCCAAAGCCCCACGTGAGGCGATTTTCGGGATTGAGCCAGATGAGTTGCTTGGCACGGTGCCGGATATCTCTCAGTGTCCACTCGTGGGGCAAATTATAGTTGTTACGGGCGTCCCCGAGAATGATGACTGTAGTTTTCTTGTTAACCGCCGATAAGAAGTCCCGGTGAAAAATGCGAAACGCCCGCCCAAAATCAGAGTGGGCAAAAACGTTAATCACTTGCCCACTGAGCGCCTGCTCGATAGCTGTGTGGATGTCTTGCTCCTCGAACAACCGAGTGACCTCCCCTAGTTCACTGACAAACACGAAGCTACGCACGCGAGAGTACAGGTCTTGCAACGTGTACACGAACTGCAGCATGAAGCGGGAGACGTTACGAACAGAGTCCGACACGTCACACAGGACCATAATCTGGGGTTTGTCTTTGACACGCCGGTCAAACTGAATACGGAACGGCACCCCGCCGTACTGCAGGTTTTTCCGCAGCGTATCCTTGATGTCGAAACGGCCCCGTTTTGCGCGCTTTCGCTTGACTGCGATCACGTTCTTCAGACGCTCCGCCAGTTTTGTCACGGCTTCCTTCATCTGGCGGATCTCTTCCTCGGTCAGGTAATAGAAGCTCTTCTCCCCCAAACGATCCAACCGCTCGGTCTCACGCAACGAGGGCTCTTTTTTCTCCAGTTCCTGGCGCACGACTCGCTTGATCGCCTGCGTGAGGTGCTGCAGGCGCAGATCGATCAGCCTTTGAAGCTGCTCGAGTTGCGCTGGCGCGAGGGAAGCAGTTGCTAGCTGGCGCTTCAGTTCCTCCAGCTCAGCAGCAATACCAGACAGTCCCACCGCTTGCGCTAACATGTGCGCGTAGCGCCCTTCTTGAAACGGACGCTCGATTGCTTGCAAGCCAATTTGTTGCGCGGCCTGGCGCAAGAGTTGGTCGAGTCGACCGTGATTCGCCTGCAGCAATTCTCGAGTGAGCTCAGACAGCGACAGCCCGAGCTGTTCGACGTGATCGGCAAGAAGTTCCAGAAGGTTTTGTAGCTCCGCGGCTTCCAGCCCAAGGGCACTCTCGGTCGCTGCCAGTTGCTGTGCAAGCTCGCGGGCGATTCCATGGAAGTACAAGTCGAAGAGCGCATCAAACGTGCCATCGTCCACGTGACGTTTCACGAGGGTAGCCCGTAACGTTTCCCGGAAGTCCGTTGGGTTTGCCAAACCCACCGCTGCCACAGCGCGGAGGCTGTCTAGGTCTTCCGCCATCGATACACGGACGCCGTTGCGCCTTAACAGCTCGACGAAGCCAAGGATTTTGCCTTCCATAAGCAGAATTTGCGTCGCTGCGCCTCTCGGAAGACGGAAGCGCGCGATTTCGATGATCTAGTCATCCGTTGGAGGGGCCGCCGGGGCGCGTGCTCAATGAAGCAGGTCCTTGTCGGCGTCGGGCCCTCTGGCAGCACGCTCCGCTTGACGGCGAGCAAGGTAGTCTTTGAGTTCTTCTTGCGCCTTGCGAATGTCCCCCTCGTATTTGAGGATTGCGTTAAGAGTATCTTGGACGAGTCGCTCTTCTAGGGTGTCAGCATTCAGCAGCACTAACGCCCGGGCCCAGTCAAGAGTCTCGCTGATGCTCGGCACCTTCTTCAGATCGAGCTGTCGCACCCGTTGCACAAAGTGGACGAGCTCCTCTGCCAACCTGGGGGGAATCTCTGGAACCTTCAGTCGAACAATTTCGAGTTCTTGGGATGCAGAGGGGAAGTCAATGTACAGGTGCAAACAGCGCCGTTTGAGCGCGTCCGACATTTCCCGCGCGTTGTTGCTCGTCAACACAACCAGCGGGATATGGCGTGCCGTGAGGGTACCTAGTTCGGGGACGCTAACTTGAAAATCACTCAGCACCTCTAACAAGAAAGCCTCGAACTCGGGGTCCGCTTTGTCGATCTCGTCGACAAGCAGCACCGTTGGTTGCTCGGCGGTAATTGCGCGTAAGAGCGGCCGCGGCAGGATGAAGCGGTCCGAGAAGAATACATCGTCTTCACGAGCGATCCGTTCGACGGCCTCCCTCAGTGACTTGGCACCCCCGATAACCTCGTTGATCTTGTCCTTCAAAATTTGCGTGTAAAGTAGTTGCTTGGCGTACTCCCATTCGTACAACGCCTTCGCCTCATCTAAACCCTCGTAGCACTGTAGGCGAATCAAGGCGCAATCGAGGCTGGCAGCGAGTACTTTGGCCAGTTCGGTCTTCCCTACCCCGGCCGGACCCTCGACAAGGATCGGTTTGCGTAGGCAAGACGCGAGGTAAATGACTGTGGCAATTCGCCGGCTGCAGATGTACTTATGGGCAGCAAAACGTTCGATGACCTCGTCGATTGAGCGGAACGATTGCGCGGATGTTGACATACGCGGTAGCTAACACAGCGACTAGCCCCACTCAATCGAACCCTCAGCCTCACTCTGCACCCAAGCATAACGAGATTGGATTGCCGGCGAACAAGCGAAAAAACTATAGTGTTGGTTTGTGTGTACCTTGGCCGCGTTTGTTGCTTGCCACCCCGAGATTCCGCTCGTAATTGGCGCGAATCGGGACGAATTTTTCGCGCGACCGACCACTGGGCCGACTTGGTGGGCGGAGCCACGCCGCGTAGTTGCGGGAGTAGACCTGCAAGCCGGTGGAACCTGGTTGGGCGCTAACGAACATGGTGTGGTCGCAGCGGTACTCAATCGTCGAGGAGCACTTCCTCCTGATCGGACGCGCCGCTCCCGTGGAAGCCTTGTTGTCGATGTTTTGATGCACGAGACGGCTGCTCAAGCGGTTACCACCGCGACTGCATTGCCGCCGGACGAATTTAACCTATGTACGCTCCTAATTGCGGATCGGCGCGTTGCGGTGCTGCTTGCCAATCAATCCGGAGCTTGGCGCAGGCGGGACTTGGAGCCAGGTTTGCACGTGGTAACCAACCGAGAGAGTGACTTGCTGGAGTGTCCCCGGCACGAGCGCACCGTGAAGCTACTTACGCCGGTGGTACCTCTTTTACGGAAGCGGGCGATGGACCAGGTGCTAAAGGAGATTCAGTCAGCGCTGGCAGACCATGGCGGTGGATCCACGGCAGTGGGAGACCCCCTATCGGTTCCTTGCGTGCACACGGAAGCATACGGCACCCGTTCCTCTTCTGTGCTCGTGATGGAGATGGTGCAGGTGCGTTTCTTCCACGCGGCGGGCCCACCCTGTCAAAATGAATTTCACGAGCTGCTCCCCCTCCCCCTGCGACGTCGGTCCTAGACTTTCCGCTCGTTCGTGGTAGGCTTGCGGCTCTACGATGGTCTCGACCTGCTCGGGAGCACAAAGGTGGGCGGTTTTGGCGGTCTTATGTGCGGTGACGGCAGGTTGCGCCATCCTTCCGCGGTCAGGCCCGAAATTGGAGGCGAAGGAAGGGGCCAGTGGGGTAGCGCAAAGTGTCGAGCTCGGAGCGGCAGACGCTGGCGGTCAGATTGCAGAGTTGGAAAGCCGATTACGCGAACGTGAGGCGGAGCTGTTAGCCGTCCGTGCCGAGCTGGAAGCGCTGCGACGACAGCAGGGAACTGTCCTGGTGAAACCGAATCTCACACCTCGCGGAGGTGACGAGGCCGGGCGTCCGGAGGAAACAACGTCTGGTACTCAGGCTGAGAGTGAGCTGGCGCAGGCGCTGGCGCGGGAGCGCGCTGAGCGGTTGGCTTTGATGGAAGAATTAGAACGCCTCCGGCAGGAGGTGAGTTCGCCATTTGGCGAGAATTACGTTGCAGAGCGAGATTACCTCGCACTGAAACAAGAGTTGATCGAGCTGCGTCGGTCGCTGCAGGAACAGGAGCAGCAGCGCAATCTAACGGCGAAAATCTCCGGCTCGGCAGAAGCAGAAGACCGCAAGGGCCCCTCTGAGCCGCACCCTCCGACAGAAGGTGAGCACATCCGCATTACCGCGGAAACTCAACAGGAGCTAGCGGAGAGCCGCCGGCGCATTGCCGAACTCGAGGCTGCGCTGCAGTCGGCTAAGAAAGAGGGAGATCAGGCAGCGGCACTCGCCACCGAGAATGAATCGTTGCGCTCCCAACTGGCGGAGGAACGCAGACGAGCCGAGGCACTGGAGGCCAAGCTCAAGGTCGCGGCACGAGTAACGGACCTGATCTTCCGTATGCAAACGCAGCAGCGGGGGGGAGGTGGGGGCCCGCCGTCGCCTTAGTGCGGTGCGTTTTGGTTGGCTAACTCCAGAAATTGCAGCCGAGGCGGCCGCCAAGGATGGAGGCGAAAATGCCGAACTCGAGGGCTCACCATCACGAAAGCTCGCGGGTGGTAGAGGAACACCCACGGTGCGTCAGCGACAACGATGTGCTCGACCTGGCGGAAGAGTTCTAAGCGAAGCTCGGAAGACGTGACAGAGGCTGCACGGTCTAGCAGCTCGTCCACTTGGCGGTTCGAGTAATAGGTGTGGTTATTCGCGCTGATCTGGCGGGAGTGGAAAAGAACCTCGAGAAAATTGCTCGGATCGGGGAAATCCGCTTCCCACCCAAGGAGGAACATCTGAACTCGAGGATCGTGCCGGACAGCTTCCAAGAATGGCCCCCAAGCCAGTGGCTTGAGGCGAATATCGATCCCAACGGCTGCCCAATCCTGCTGGAGTGACTGCGCAATCCTCATGGCCGTTTCATCGTTGCGCAGCCATAGGGTGGCCTGGAAGCCTTGCCCCCAACCGGCTTCGCGAAGAAGTTGCCGGGCGCGGTCGCGGTCGAGTGGATACGGCGTCGGCCCGGCAGGAAATCCAGGCATTGTGGGGGGAATGACCCCTCGTGCCGGAGCGGCACGCTGGTGTAGCAACGCGACGAGCTTCCCGTGGTCGACAGCAAAGTTCATCGCTTTCCGAACTCGGACGTCACTGAACGGAGCCAGCCGGCAGTTCATGCCAACGTACTGAGTCCGAAGCGTGTCGCCGCTTCTCAACAGAGGCAGGAGCCGAGGGTCGCGGAGAACCAAAGGGGTTTCAGCCGGAGGCAGAGAGACGACGTCGAGCTGGCCTGAGCGATACCTCATCCAAGCGAGGTCGTCTTGGACGCCCACAAAGCGCACAATACCCTGTAACCGCGGCTTCCTCTGCTTGTCGTAAAACGGGTTCGGTAAAAATACGAGGCGTTGGCCAGGCACACGCTCCGCTAAGTAGAATGGTCCGCTGCCAACTGGGTTCAACGGGAAGTCCTCGCCGCGCTGCAGGACGACCGAACGCGGCACCGCGGAAGCAAACGGAAGAGCCATCTTGTGGAGGAAGAGCGGGTCTGGATGGATAAGGTTGATTTCCAACACACGATCGTCCTGAACCGTAAGGCCAGAAATGCTGCACCCAGGCGCGTTGCACGAGTCAGCGCCGCGAATCGACCGGAAAAACTCCCGCCCGGGAGACCCTGTTTGCAGAGCGAGTACACGAGTGAGCTGAAAACGCACATCTTCTGCGGTTACGGGGTGCCCATCGGAAAAGGTCGCGTCGTCGCGAAGGCGAAAGACGTAGCGCGTCCCGCTCTCGTCCACGATCCATTCGCGAGCCAGTTCCGGCTCAAATTCGCCTCTGTCGTTATAATCCACGAGGGTTTCGAAAATGAGGTCTTCGAACTGCCAAGAAGATGTGTCGTATCCGTGCGCTGGATCCAGAGTCGGAACGTCGTCTCGATCAGCAATCCGAAGGAACCCAGCGTAGCGGTCGTGGTGACCCCCGCAGGAGCTGAGCAGGAGGACTAAGATGAGAAGGTTCCGCATCGGAAAGAGCCATCAGCTTGGCCGTCGCTTCAAACCTAGGGCAACGAGCTGGAGGGCAGCCACCGTGTACGTGAGCAGTAAACCCGGGAACAGCATCAGCCACGGAGCCACGCGATAGTACGCCTGGCTTTCACTCAGCATGCGCCCCCAGCTAGGCGCTGGAGGTGGAACGCCCAGACCAATGAAACTGAGCCCTGCGTCGATCAACAAGGCGTGACTAGCGGTGAGCGCTCCCAGGGTGATTAGCGTTGGTAACGTAAGCGGGAGAATATGCCGGCGGAGTGTGGCTACGTGGCCGGCCCCTAATGCGATAGCGGCCTGCACATGATCCGAGCGAGCGATGGATAGAACCTCGGCACGGATTGTTCGCGCCGTTGTCGTCCAGCCGACGGCGACGATCACGAGAATCAAGACCGTGGTGCTGGGTTCGAACAAGGCGGCTACCGCGATCGCAAGGAGTAGGACTGGGAACGATAGCACCACATCGGTACAGCGCATGAGCAGGTGATCGAGAAACCCACCCGAGTAGCCGGCAAGCAAGCCAACAAGAGCACCAATCGAGATACTGGCAAGGCTCGCCGCCGTTGCGACTGCAAGCGAAAGCCTCGCTCCATGAAGGAGCCTGCTGCAGACGTCTCGACCTAGCTCATCCGTGCCACATGGAAAGCTCCGTTGCGGGGGCCACGGTTGTCCGAAAGAAGGCGCCGTAGGTTGCACAGGATCACGCAGCGGCAACACGGGTGCCAGGGCAGCAAGGGCGGCAAGCAGCATGAGCATGCCGAAGCCAAGTTTGGCGCTCTTTGTCACCTCCTCTCCTCCACGCACTTTAGCCTTCTCGGCGCACTCGCGGGTCGAGCCAGGCGTAACACGCGTCGACCAGAAAATTTACGCAGACAACGAACGTAGTTGCAAGCAAGACCGTGCCCATAAGCACTGGAATATCTTGGTTGAACACGGCCTCTACAGCTAACCGCCCCAAACCGGGCCAGTTGAACACGGTCTCTGTTAGCGTCACACCTCCTAGGAGTGCGGCTAGATCGAGACCGACAAGGGTCAGAAGGGTCAACAGCACATGACCCATCGCGTGCCGGAGCACGATTCGCTGGCGCGGCACCCCCTTTGCTCTCGCAGCCTGAATGAAGGGTTGCTTCATGACATCCGCAAGGCGCGCCATCGTGACCCGGGCATAGTTTGCCGCCAGCCCAAGACCTAAGGCACATGCCGGCAGAACGACGCCACGGAGCCCGAATCCACCCAGCGGGAAAAGTGGCCAGCGAAACGCGAACACGTAGAGCAAGAGCAAACCGGCCCAAAACGCAGGAACGGACAGGCCGAGCACGGTGACACCGAAGGCCCATTGGGCTGTGCGAGGAAACAAGATTGGAATGCAGCCAAGCGCGATTCCCAACGCTGCTCCGATACTCCATGCCGCGATTGCTAGGAACGAGGTGGCTGGGAGACGTTCCAAAACGGCGCTCAGTACGGGTTCTTGATTCACGTACGATCGTCCAAGATCTCCGCGCATCAAACGGCTCAGGTAGCGCCCGTACTGGACAATGAACGGTTGATCCAGCCCAAGGTCTCGCCGAATTCGTTGTAGAACTTCAGGCGATGCTTTTGGACCTGCGACGGTAACCGCGGGGTCTCCCGGAAGAAGCAGCGTTAGAGAAAAAGTGAGCAAGGTCACGCCCAGCAAGACCAACAGTGCAGAGATGACCCTGGCAGCTAAAGCTCTCAACACTATGAGCATAAGCGCTCTCCTACTTGCTGGTCGGAGCCGTGCCAACCACTCTGCACTGTTGCTCGGGGCTGCCGCTGTTGGCTTGCGGAGGCCCTTAGTAGGGATCGCCTAGGTGACAAGAAGGTATGAGCTTGCACCGCAAGGATCACCCACAGCACTTTCGCAGGCATATCCCCTACCCTGCGGATACGACGCGTCAGCCCAGCATCAAACCTCGGTGATGGTTTCGCGTAGAGCTGCTGTGGGTGTCGAAATCGCTTGTCAGAGGTCTGTGAGTTTGGCACACAGCGGGCTGACGAGGGCGACGTGCTTCACAGTTTGATACTGAAGCGGGGAGTTGAAAGCATCTGTGGAACGACGAGCGAGGCGTAGCACGCGGTACCAAGGGCAGCCGCTTGAGTTGTTCACCACAACTCAAGTCGGCCGTATCTTGGGGATCCCTTCCGCACGTGTCCGGCAATTGGTGCGGCTTGTAGATCTGCACGTGCGTCGGCACGGCAAGAGGTGGCTTCTCTCTTTCCGGGAAATTGCTCTTCTGCGACGCGTGCTGCGGCTGACAACGTCTGCGGGCTCTCTCCGGGAACTACAGCGGGCAATTGCCGCATGGCGGCAACACGGATTTCGCGAAGGTAGAACTGATAGCGTCCAGCTTCGCACATCATCCCAGTGGGGACTCGTGGCGGAAAGCCAGGGCCGGTACTGGGATTTGGGGAGCGGGCAACTTCTCTTGCCTTTTCTTGGATTGACCGACGAACGCCCAGGCAGGCCTGCTCCAGTTACGGACATTGTCCAGCACCGGAGCGTTAGCGGCGAGCAAGCTCGGGAGGACCCGGCGGAACGGTGGTACTCATTGGCAATTGCCCGGGAGGAAGCGGGCGATGTTGAAGGCGCTCGCCAAGCATATCTTGCCGCCCTGGGTTTCGACCCATCGCTTTCCGATGCCTGCGTAAATCTCGGCCGCTTGGCTCATTATGAAGGATCTGTGCAGAGAGCTGCGAGCTGGTACCGGCGCGCTCTTGAAATAGCGCCTGACGATCCGATTGCGCACTACAATTTAGCGATCGCTCTCGAAGATCTGGGGGATATGGCGGGCGCGATCAAGGAATATCAGCGAGCCTTAGAGTGTGATTGGGAATTTCCAGAGGCACACTTTAACCTCAGCCGGTTGTTGCGGGTGCTTGGGCAACAGCTCGCCGCGATGCGGCACTTGAAGGTTTACCGCCAGCTCACCGGCTCCAGCCACTGAATCCGTAGATGCGTAAGAGAACGAGCTGTCGGATCGAAAGTCCGCAATCGCAAAGTGCATGAAGCTGGGGATGGCAAGCCGAAGCGACGTCGCTTCGTCCAGTATCTTCCCGCTTACGCACGAGGGCAGAGGCTTGCGGAGGGTTACGATGGGTTACGAAGCAAAGCGGCGGCTTCGGGATGGCCAACGGCGCGCGTTACACGGCGTGAAATGCGCCATCGTCCCTGTTCTCGAACGAACTCCCAGCGGTTGAAACTCAGCCGCCATAGGGTCACCCCGTCGCCCTCCGCTACGTACAGACGAGAGTAGCCTCGGCCGACCGCACGATCTCCGTCGACGTCGATCACCACAGGTCCAACAGTGTGAGCCGTGGCAACGAAGGCGGGATCGTCGCGTTGTCCGACAACCGTTGCCACGATTTGTTGCCGGCCCTCCAGCCGAAGTTCATCAAGTTCGTAAACGGCATCGGAGATAAACATGGTCGAGAGCGCCTCAGCATCTCCGATGTCTGCTGCGAAGCTGTATTCAATGAGCAGTCTTTGGAGGGCGCCAATGTCCTCGAGATACTGCACCCGAGTGTTTAAGTCCGCCGGCTCAGTCATGTGTTGGTCCCTGCCCTTCTCGACCCGCTGGTGCCCAAACGGGAAGGACGACGGCGTCGTTCAACCGCTCGAACACAACGCGAACGGGCATGCCAAAGTGTACCTGTTCTGGCGGACAATTGACAATGTAAGTGACCAGCCGAGCACCCTCGTCCGTTTCGACGATGGCTAAGACCATGGGCAGCCGATGACGGAACGCCGGAAGGAATGGTTCGTACGCAATGACATAAGAGAACACCGTGCCGAAGCCGGAAGCCTCAAACCATTCCAATTCCGCCTCTCGCCAATAAAGTGGTTTCGGAGGCCAGTGTAAGCGACCAGTGTGTCGCTCTCGCTGCAACATCAACTTCCCTTGGCGCGCACCATCCCAGAACGGTCGCATGATCGGGTCTTCCAAATCCGGAAGCGGATAGTCGGGATGGAGGCCATCGTTGGACTCAAGGAGTATTGGTTCACATGTAGTCACGCTCCAAGACCTCCGTTACTCGCGTGTGCTCCCGGAATCGCGAAAAACTGCTCCCTTGGTGGTTTGCGGCGTTTTGTGGCTTGGCAAAGCCGTAGGGTCACGCTCTTTTGCTGCATCTGCCTCTCCTGTGGAGCGGATGGTGGACTCGCTTGCGAAACGGACAACTGTGGGTCGCGGCCGGCGTGGAATGGGTCGCAAGGTATCGACGAGAGTCTGGCGGATCACCCGAAGTTCCTTCTCCCCTGGGCGGCATTCGAGGACTATCCGGATGCCAGGATCTTTGGGGCCTCGCTCGAAATGAAAGCCGAACACGATGCCAAGGCGTCGGAGAGTGGGCAGCAGCACACGCTCGATCTCACGGACCCGCTCCGTCGGAAGTTGTTCGCCGTCGGTTTGGAAGTGCGTGTGGATGAAGCTTTGCCATTCGTCAATGACGCGCATAACCGTTATCCCCTATTCGCGCGTATCCAAGATCTTGCGTCGTATTCCTTCTGGTAGTCACTTGGGCTAAGGGGGCGCAACGGGATGCGCCGTGGAGAGTGACCTCGGTTGTTTGAGGCCGGGAGACGGGAGAGAGGCGAACTCGGCGGAGTTGTGGCAAACCTCGTGTTGGTCCGCCCTAGTTGCCCGCGGCTTTCGTGCGGTTTCCAAGCACGGCCGATGCCTTTGCTGGCTTGCGTAGAAGCGATCCATCTGGTTGGGTTCGAACGGACCGCCTCAGCGATCACTTCGCTGTGGAATTTCTTAAGGGCTGCGCAGAACCACAGCACTGGTGGCCACTCCTGCGGCGCCAGTCACCAACACTGCCTGGCAGTCCGGCACTTGATTGTACGAGGTCCCGCGAATTTGACGCACGCCCTCGAGGATCAAGTTGAATCCGTGCACATATGCTTCAGAGAGCCCGCCTCCGGACGTCAGAACGGGCAACTCTCCCCCAATTTCGATCCTTCCTCCTTCGGTAAACGGCCCGCCTTCGCCGCGGGCACAGAAGCCGTAGTCCTCGAGACCCATGACGACTAACGGCGTGAAGGCATCGTAAATTTGAGCGCAGTCGATGTCGCGAGGGGTTAACTCCGCACGCTGCCAAAGGAGTTGTGCACAAAAGGCGGCGGTGGAGAGCATCTCTTTGGTGTTGTTGTAGTTGGCCAGGTGCACCGGGTTGGGTCCAGACGCTTGGGCTACCGAGTGAACAAGCACGGGCTTTTGGCGTAAATCTCGCGCGCGTTCGACCGACGTCACAACGCAGGCTAGGGCACCGTCGGTTTCGAGACAGCAGTCATATAAGCAGAGCGGGTAGCTGATCATTCGCGCGCCCAGGTAAGTGTCTAAATCGAGCGGTCGGCCACGCATCATAGCGAAGGGGTTATTTTGGGCATGCTTCCGGGCAGCGATCGCGACGTTCGCAAAATGTTCGCGTTTCGTCCCGTACAGGTGCATGTGGCGATGCGCGTACAAACCAATGATGTCCACCGGCCGGATCAGTCCCCACGGCAGGTAAAGCGATTTGTCGTCTCGTGCGATGCCACGTTCCTGTGCCCAGGGACGCGAAGACTTCGCTCCCCGGTTTCGCGCACGGTGACATACGACCACCGAGGCTAGGCCGGTGGCGATCGCCGCGGCAGCGTGCATGATTGTTGCCGCCGAAGCCCCGCCTCCGTAAGAGATTTTGTCCCACCAGCGGAGATTGTCCACACCGAGCCTGCGAGCAATCGTGACCTCGTGGGTCGCTTCCATCTCGAACATGCTCATCCCGTCGACGTCGCGCGCCGATAGACCAGCGTCCTCTAAGGCGAGCTGAATGGCTTCGACGGCGGTGTCGGCGATGGGTCGACCAATGTCCTTGGAAAATGGCAGGTGACCGATCCCGACGATAGCTATGCGGTCCCGAATCCGGCGGAACAGATCACGATCGAGCGGGTCGACAGCGATCGCAGCCACGGCTCGGCATCCCTTGGTTTTCAGCCTGCCGCTCGCGCAACCTCAATCAGTTGAGGGATCTTGGAATCGCGGCGCACGCTTCTCCAAATTCGCTTGAACTGCTTCGATTTGATTCGCGCGGCCGATCAGCGACAACTGCAGCCGCTCCTCCAACGCAAGGCCTTCAGAAACCGTCCCCATCGTTGCCTCGTTCCACAGTCGCTTCGCGGCGCGGACGGCATCGGGCGATCGCGCCGCAATCTCCCGTGCCAAAGTGAGCGAGGCCTCGAAGGGATCGGACGCAGTGCGCGTAGCGAGCCCTAGTTGTACTGCCTCTTCTCCACTCACGATCCTGCCTGTGAAGGTGAGCTCCTTCGCAATATCCAAGCGGACCAACCGCCTCAGCGTCTGGGTGCCAGCCATGTCGGGGATCAGGCCCCATTTGATTTCCATGATGGAGAGTTGGCAGTCGGGAGCGACAATGCGGAGGTCCGCCCCGAGGGCAATCTGTAATCCTCCTCCGAACGCGACACCGTGGACTGCGGCGATGACCGGCACGGGGATCTCTTGCCACACCCAAGCCACCCGCTGGGCAAAGTTGCCGACCTTACCCTGCTCTCGCGTCAGGAGATTTGCCCCGCCGCCACCTGCCATTGCGGCAAAAGATGCAACGTCGAGTCCGGCACAAAATGCGCGTCCTGCCCCACGCAGCACGACGGCGCGAATCTGTGGTTGGTCCGCTAGCGCGGCCGCGGATCGAGTGAGCGCCTCGAACATGGGCAAGTCCAATGCGTTCAGCTTCTCCGGTCGATTCAACGTCACAACGGCAACACCACCTTCGATTTCGGTTTGAACGCGCTCCTCCACGGTCTCTCCTTTCCTCGATCACGTGCTGGCATAGTCCGTGCCCAAAGGAAAGTATGCTCTCGGCTGCCTCCTGTCGTGGTGTCCCGACCCTTACTTGACGAACAAACGTTCATTGGCTTAGGCAACGAAGCCATGACCAACAAGAGAAGAGTGCCGATTAAACCCGGCTATTTTACCATTCCAGAAGATCCTCAGGAGCCACCGCGGTTGTTGGGCAGTCGCTGCCAGCGGTGTGGCGAGCATTACTTTCCGCGGCGCGCCATCTGTGCGAAGGCCGAGTGCTTGTCCGACGATTTAGTTGACGTCGAACTGGGCCCACAGGGAACATTGTATAGTTTCACGTTTGTGCACATGCCGTTGTTTGGATCGAGCAACTTAGAACATATGGACGGCTATGGGGTGGGCCAAATCGACCTTCCCGAAGGTCCAAGGGTGCAGTTGCCGTTGGCTGGCCGCAGGGAGGACTACTACATCGGGCAGCCACTTGTGGCTGAGCTCGATAAGATGCGCGAAGAGGGGGACGCGGAGGTGGTCATTGTGCGATTTCGCCCAACGGGAGAGGCGCGATGAGAGACGTAGCCGTTCTTGGTGTCGGCATGTATCGCTTCGGCATGTGGGATGTGCCGAATGCGGTGATGGCGCGGGAGGCGGGCCTTGCGGCGTTGCGCGATGCCAACTTGTCGTTTCGCGATGTGCAAGCCGCATATGTCGGGCACATTTTTGCTCCGGTCATGAGCGCTGTCCGGGTGATGAAAGAATTCGGGCTAACCGGACTCCCCGTTCAGCATGTAGAGAATGCCTCGGCTACCGGCTCCGCCGCGTTCCGCGAAGCTTGTTTGCAGGTCGCCGCGGGGACGTACGACGTCGTGATGGTTCTCGGTTTCGACAAGATGACGAGTATGATCCAGCAATCGACGCAGGGCACGGCCCCGGAAAATATGGAGGATGCAATCCTACCTGCTGCCTTCTTTGCCTTGTGGGCAACGCGGCGGATGCATGAGCGGGGCATGAAGCCAGAGCACCTGGCGAAAATTGCTGCCAAAAACTGGAATAACGGGGCCCTGAATCCCATGGCTCAACGGCAAGCGCAGGAGGTAACCACACCGGAGCGAGTACTGCGCTCGCGGATGGTGGCCTGGCCTCTGACAACGATGATGTCTTGTCCCATGGGGGACGGTGCAGCATGTGCGATCGTTGGTCGGGCGGACCTTGCAAAGCGGCTGCGACCGGAACGGCCGGTGGTGCGCGTGGTGGCTTCAGCCTTACAAACGGAAAAGTACGCGCCAGGGCACCTCTTCATGGGCCCGGTTGTGGGCCCTCCGCAAATGACCGTGGATACCGCTGCACAGGCGTACAACGAAGCTGGTGTCGGCCCGGAAGACTTGGATCTTGTGCAGGTTCATGACGCCTTCGCGATCGAGGAGCTCGAATACTACGAGCTCCTCGGTTTGTGCAGGCCTGGGGATGCGGAGAAGTGCATTGAAGAGGGAGACTTCGAGCTGCACGGGCGCCTGCCTGTTTCTACCGATGGCGGCCTGATCGCGCGTGGCCACCCAGGAGGGCCGACGGGGCTAGCGCAAATTTGGGAGACGACCTTGCAGCTTCGCGGAGAAGCGGGAAAACGCCAAGTCGAGGGCGCAAGAATAGGGCTTTGCCACATGATGGGCGGTGGCAGTGTTTGCGTGATCCATATTTTGCAGCGCGACTGAGTGATGCCGGCCTTTTGGGGAGTGCGACCTGACGAACGACCGGTGCGTCGGGAACATTTGGTACAGGCCCAACGGACGCTACCCCCGGAGGTGTGGCGGCGGCCTCATGCCCCTCTCGTGCGCGCTGGGATTACGGGATGCGGGGAAGAGTTGCTCGTGTTGGCGTGGTCGGTCCCGATGCTCGCGGCTGAGAAGGCCGCCGGTGTTCGCTTGCTGCGACGGGTGGGCCTTGGACGTGGCTCTCGGGTCGCAAATACGTTGCCCGGTGCGCTGGTTACGCCTGGCAGCCTCTTGGTTGGAGACGTCGTTGAGGAGCTTGGCGCGCTCGACGTTCCCCTCGGTGCGATTGTGTCGGAACAAGCTGCAGCCTCTGCGTGGGAACTCGTGCGTTTGGTTGAGCCGAATGCCTTGGTTCTCGAGACTGCAACCGCAACGCAATTCTGGCGGGCACGGCCGCACGAAACGTGCTTGCCGCTCGACGCGGTGGTTTGGCTTCATCGGCAGATGCCGGCGGCTTGGCCAGAGTTGCCGGAGGAGGTGACCGCAAAAATCCAACTGCACTGGTTTAGCGTGCCAGAGGTGCAGTGCTTTTTCGCACACTCTTGTGGGGATCACTTTCACGTGGATGAGTTGCTGAGGGCCACCGTCGTCGATCCTGCGACCCTCGAAGCGGCTCGATCAGGCTCTCTGCTTGTGGAATGGATCGATGAGGAACAAGGGCCGGTGAGCTACCTCGTACCATGGCAAGCGCGGGCTCTTGATCGATCCTGCTCTGACGGCAAGGGATTGGTGCTTCAGTGGATCGAGGCTCCGCCTTTGCAAGACGGGCAACAGCGGTAAAGGGGGATCGGGAGGAACATTGCGATGGACCTACGCTTGTCGCCTTCGGAAGAGGTATTTCGCCGTGAGGTGCGGGCCTGGCTTGAGCGCAACTTACCTCCCGGATGGGGCACGGCTGACTACCGTCCCCCTCGGACTGCTGAAGAACAGGTCGCGTTCGCGCGGAGCTGGCAACGAAAGCTGTATGACGGTGGTTGGGCCGGCATTACCTGGCCGAAGGAGTACGGTGGCCGGGGAGCAAGTGTTATTGAACAGCTAATTTACAACGAAGAATATGCGCGCCTGGCGGCACCAGATATTTTGTGCCTCAAAATCGGTCTGAGTCTCGTTGGGCCAACACTGATGGCATGTGGCACCGAACAGCAGAAGCGGCGCTTCCTTGGCCCCATCCTCCGCGGCGAAGAAATTTGGTGTCAGGGGTTTTCAGAGCCCAACGCAGGTTCCGACTTGGCTTCGGTGCGTACCCGCGCAGAGCGCTCGGGTGATGAATTGGTGGTGACCGGCCAAAAGATCTGGACGAGCGTTGCTCGCTACGCTGACTGGTGCATGCTCGTCACGCGTACCCGTGCTGACGGGCCGAAACATCATGGGCTCACGTTCCTTTTGGTGGATATGAAAAGCCCCGGCATTACCGTGCGGCCGCTTCGGGAGATGACCGGCGAGGCATGGTTTAACGAGGTGTTCTTCGACCAGGTCAGAGTTCCGTTGGAAAATGTAGTCGGGGAGATCGACCGCGGTTGGGACGTTGTCATGGCGACCTTGGGACACGAACGCGCCGGCACGACGCCCCACGTACGCCTGCAGGCTGAAGCCCGACGCCTCGCGAATCTTGTGAAGACAACACCCTTTGGGCGCGGCAGCGCGGCTGACGATCCGGTCGTTCGCCAGAAAGTGGCACAATCATGGATCGAGACGAGCATCTTGCGCTTCAGCGCCTACCGCAATGTAACCCGTTTGTCCCGCACCGGTGTCCCGGGACCGGAGGGGTCAATCTTGAAGCTGTTTTGGAGTGAGTTGGAACAGAGGCTGAAGGATACGGCGTTTGAAGTACTTGGCTTACGAGGTATGTTGACGTCTGAGGACCGGGGCTGTGCCGACGGAGGCTTCTGGTGTCACGAGCTGTTGTGGTCGCGCTCCGCCACCATTTATGCCGGCACTTCGGAGATTCAGCGGAACATCATCGCGCAGCGTGTGTTGGGCCTGCCTAGGGGCTAGCATGGCCCTGTGGTGGTGCACTAACGCGCCTGGATCGTTCAGCTACGAGATCGTCGATGGCCGTTATGGCGAGCGTGTGGCGCTTCTGTCCGTTTTGTGGAGGAGAATTGGCGGCGGGGCCGCGTTCACCGCATTGGCATTGTTCCCTTTGCGGGCTCACTCACTACCGGAATCCCGCAGTCGGCGTTGCAGTGATTTTGATGGAATCGAATCAAGTTTTGCTCACGTGCCGGTCGCGGGGGCGCTACGCTGGGCTTTGGTGTGTGCCATGCGGCTACGTCGAATGGGATGAAGATGTTCGCCGCGCGGCACAACGTGAAGTCAAGGAAGAAACCGGCCTCGAGATCGTCGTTCTCGATGTATGTGACGTGAGGTCAAACTTCCACGACAGAGACCGTCAGACTGTCGGGATTTGGTTTTGGGGCAAGCGCATTGGAGGCGAGCTCAAGCCAGGAGACGATGCCTCCGATGCCAGGTTTTTCCCACTCGATGCCCTCCCTCCCCTAGCCTTTCCAACTGATTCTGCCGTGCTTGCGGACATCCGGCGCGGTACTTTGGTAGCGCCAACAAGCGGTGAGCATTGACAGCGAAAGAGCGCTTGCGCGTTAGAGCCCTCGCTCGAGTGCTCGCTGGGTGAACTCTTCGTCGCTGAGGTTCGAGTCGTACGAGACTTTTAAGAAGTCCACAATTGTCCGGCTCCCGGTCGATTCGTTCCGCATTTCCATGTGGAACGGGGTCGGGATCGCGCCCACCGGGCGGATGTCGCCGACTAGCAGCGTTTTGGCCACTTGTCCGTTTTTGTCGATCATCTCGTACTTCCGAACGATCAATTCTTTCGCGTCTACCCATGCACGTACCTTGGCGTAACTGATCTCCTTGCCGGTGGGAGTGAATTCCAACACGTGGCAAGCGGCACCGTCGAGGGTCTCCTCCCGCAGATATTCGGCTCGGGCTTCGGTGTCTTCCCAGTCCAGGATTTGCGTGATCACCGCTAAGTCTTCGTAACTGAAGTCCGTACCGACAAAGCTCTCACGCTTTGCCGCCCCGCTGATTTGGCGAGTCTTGCCAAGTTCGGGAAGATACAGCCACTGTTCATCCTTGCCCTTTGGATCTGCCCATTGCAGCATGCCCACGCCGCGGACGTCCTCTGGTGCTGAAAAAAACACGATCGAGCGAGTGCGATCATTGTCATACTTCTTGACCTTGATCAGCAGTTCCCGCGATCGCTCCCCGCCGCGGCGGTCAACGATGCGAAGCTTCAGCTCCTGGGTGCGATCGTTCCACTTCCGCTCACCGTCGGCGAGGCGCCGCGCAGCCTCGAGGATGGAGCGTGCGCGGCTCCCGTCCTGAGCACTCGACCGGAAAGCAACGGTGAACAGGGTCAAAAGCACTGAAACACATGCCAAGGACAAAAGCCTTTTAAGCTGCATGTTTCTTCACCGCGATTCAGCTTGTTTGCCCGTATGGCTGCCATAGCCCTGGACCCACAGCAAGCCGGTGTAAACGTAATGTAAGCCAGAAACGGCAGTGGTTGTGGCCGTGACGTACCAGAGGATCGGGTTCACAACCCCCATGGGCAGATCAGGTCGCGCTAGAGTGAGGAGTGCAAAGCCAATGGTAAGCATACCGAAAAACGTGTTCACCTTGCTGATCATTGAAGGTGCAACCTCGATCGGCTCTGCAAAGAAGTACAACACGATGTAGCCCACGAGGATGACGACATCCCGCGTGGCGACGAGGATGAAGAGCCAGACGGGAAGTATTCCGTACCACGTCAGACTTAGAAAGGAACTTACCACCAAAAGCTTATCGGCAAGCGGGTCGAGGCTCGCGCCGATGCTGCTTTTGCTCTCCATGACGCGTGCGAGTGCCCCGTCGACTGCGTCGGTGATTCCGGCAAGAAGAAATAATGCCAAAGCAGCTGCATAATGCCCACTCGTGAGCGCGATCAAGAAGACCGGTACCGCAGCAATCCGTAGGAGCGTGAGGAAGTTTGGTAGAGTGAGCATGCCGTAGCCTCGTGCGTCTACCCTCCCACCACGACGGAGGCAAGCTAGCGACGGTTGGCCGCTTGCTCTCGGATGTGATGTCTTCGCGGCAGATTCAGGAGCCGCACGCACTTGCAAGCGCTTACCGCCACCTGGCAGGCCCTCGGGCAAAGATCTACAAAGGCGCTAGCTCATGGCGGACGAAAGGACTTCGCAGTTGGCTCGCCCTGCGAGAATTCTGCTCGTCGAGGACAACCCCGACGATGTGGAGCTTGTGAAACGGGCATTGCGTCGAGGTCACGTGGACAACCCGCTGACGGTTATCGGGAACGGGCGAGATGCCCTGGATCTTCTAGTGAGGGAGGCAAATCGCTTCGATCGTGCTCCCTTTGACCTGGTCTTGTTAGACCTCACGCTGCCTGGGCTGGATGGGCGGGTACTTCTTCAGGAAATCCAGGCAGACAAGCGTTTGCGGCGCATGCCGGTGTTGGTGCTTACCGGGTCGGCGCGGGAAGAGGACTGGATCAGCTCTTACAAGTCGGGAGCAGTCGCGTTTCTACGGAAGCCGTTCGATCTGCACGGGTTTCTGTCGACAATTGGCGATCTTTATGGCTATCGGATCGTCATCGTGAGAGACGAAGCCTAGGTTGGAGCGCATCCCCTAGAAGCTGTAGACCGAAGAAAAGCCACCGCTGGCGGTGGTTGGAGTTTAGCGCTCTTCAGCTCAACCCTCTGACCAAGCCACTCGGTTGCATCGGCCCCAAAAAGCAAGGGCGAACTGGAGGCATTCGGCGTATCGTTGGAAGTCGGTTGGCTTGCTCACGAATGCATTGGCGCCGGCAGAATAAGCAGCGCGGATATCCTCAGGGTCCGTTGACGAGCTCAGAATGACCACCGGTAGATGCTCCAGGGCTGGTTCTTCGCGGAGTTTGCGTACGAAGGAGACCCCATCCAGCAACGGCATGCGTAAGTCCACGAACACAGCGGCTGGTAGACGCTTCCACGCAGTCGGACCGGCTGAGGCCAGTTCGCGGAGCCGGTGGAGAGCTGCGCGGCTATCGCGGTGCCATTCTAGCCGTTCCTCTAGGCCCGTGTCCTCGACGATGAGTCTCATCAACTCCCATTCCGCCAGCTCGTCATCAACAAGGAAAATCCGTGTGCCATAGTCCGATGCAACCGCACTTGCTTCCGGCGAAGTGGTCGCGGCATGCCCAAGGTTATTCTCGACGGCGGCGGATGCTGGCAACACAAGTGCACTTGATTCGGCTTGTACCGCTGCGCGGCTTAGGGTGATGGTCAGGCGGTATGGGCTCTGGATTTCAAGCCGCGCGGCCGGATAGTGACGCAAACTTGCCCGGAGAATTCCTAGTTCGACAGCAGGAGCTCCGCGCTGCCGCGGAGTTGCGATCGGGCTTGTGGGTTCGTACGGCTCGATCAGGACCTCGATTCGGTCCTCACCGTCAGTTCGGGAGCAATGTAGGTGCACAGTTCGGGCTGACTCGTCCCGAGGCTCCAATTCCCCCGCGTACCGCCGGAGGGAATCGATGAGCAAGTGAAAGTGTCGGACGTCCCAACCGGTGAGGTGCAACCCATTTGTGGCGACCTGAAGTTGCACTCTTCGCAGGTGACTGGCTTGCGGGATGGGCAGTGCAAGAAGCGCAGCGTTGGTGTCGAAGGATTCCCGTGTTCGAGGCGGGGATAGCGCTTGCGCGAGGCGATGGAGGCACTCGCTCAAGTAGCCGAGCTGTTCTGCATTGGTGGCAATCCGTTCGAGGTGGCGCCGGTGCTCAGGAGGAAGAGAGCCAGACGCTTCTTCAGCGACGGCCGCGGTAAAACCGGCAATTGCCCGAATTGGGGCGCGGAAGGAATGCACGAGCTCATAGAGGAGGTCGGCCAAATCCGATTCTTGCATGACGTCGTTTTGTGGCAGAATTGTCGCAGTTTGACTCCAGTTCTGTGACAAGAACTGCCGCCGTTTTTGTCGGCAAGCAACCGGTTTTTAGCCGCATTCCTGCAGGAGCTGCTATTCCACCGCTTCGCCGACAGCGCTCCTCCGAAGCTGACCCGCGAGCCGGGCCGGAACCAACGCACGGAGCTGGATCGCCTCGGGCGAGTAGTGTTCTTCGATCACTCTTCCAAGTTGGCGCGCTCGAGCGACGAGATCCCCTCGGCTGAAAGGTAATCGCACGCGCACCTCCTCGAACAGTGTTAGCAGTTGCTCTTCGACAATAGAGAGGAGTTGCTTGAGTCCGCTGCCGGTGCGGCCAGAGACCAAGCAGGTCCTGATATCCGGAGGTACAAATGGGGGGCAGGATACAACGTCCATCTTATTGAACACGAGTACCCGTGGTTTCTGGTCAGCACCGAGCTCGCGCAAAACAGCCTCGACCACGGTCTGCTGGTGTTCTGCCTGCGGATGGCTGGCATCGACGACATGGAGCAAGAGATCCGCGGTTTGCACTTCCTCGAGAGTACTTTTGAAAGCGTCGATGAATCCGTGCGGTAGCTTGTGGATAAAACCAACCGTGTCAGCGAGCAGTGCGTTCAGTCCGCTCGGAAGCCGGAATACTCTTACCATAGGGTCGAGCGTTGCGAACAGTTGGTCTGCGACCAGAGCGTGCGCTGCCGTGAGTCGATTCATCAGCGTGGACTTGCCTGCGTTCGTGTATCCAACCAAGGCGACCACGGGCAGTGGTACGTCGGCGCGACTGCGGCGGTGAAGGTGGCGTGTCCGGGCGACTTCACGCAACCGCCGTCGCAGTACGGCTACCCGTTCACGGACCTTGCGGCGGTCGACCTCGAGCTGCGTTTCGCCCGGGCCGCGCGTGCCGACCCCTCCACCGAGGCGCGACAAGTGCTGCCACTGCCTGGTCAACCTCGGCAGCAGATATTGGAGCTGCGCAAGCTCCACCTGAAGCTTCCCTTCCAGGCTACGCGCGCGCTGGGCAAAAATGTCGAGAATCAGCTGACTGCGGTCGATGACTTTGAGACCGATCGACTGCTCGAGGTTACGCTGTTGCGCCGGCGCCAAAGGCTCATCGAAAATGATCACCTGGGCTTGATTTTCCCAGGCGTACCGCCGCACTTCCTCCACTTTTCCAGAGCCGATAAACGTGGCAGGTTGGGGGCGGGTGAGCACTTGCAGTACCCGTCCAACCACGCGTACGCCGGCACTTTCAGCAAGCCGTTCGAGTTCATCGAGAGATTCGCTCCCGCTCAGAAGCTCGCGCTTGTGGCGTTCTACGCCGACGAGAACCGCCCGCTCCGGCTGCTGGCCGTTTCCTATTAGCCAGGAGCCACGCGGTTGCATGGCTGAAGACGGGTCGACTAGATTTCCTTGAGTTGGCCGTGTGGACCCGATCGGTTGTCTCACTGCAGGTAGACTGCCCCCTCGCCAAGCACCTGCTCTACCTCGTTGAGGAACGCTTCGGTTGGCGACACCTTCAAGCTCGGCGGTAGCGCCAGAATGATTTCGCACCCGGCTCCAGTGAGCCACAGGTGGACAAAGGCTTCACAGTTCCCGCGGTGACGCGAACAAGCGGCACGCAGTCGCTGTAAAGTCTCGTCCGTCACGAGTTCTTCGCGCAGGGCCAAACGAACTTGCTTGAACGCTTTTCGCTGCACTTCTGAGAGTAACGTCACCGAGTCAGCAATTAATTGGCAGCGTTCCTCGTCGATCTCAAGAGTCCCCTCCACTAGGACTGGTTCTTCTGCGTGAATGGCTGCCTCGTGAGAGCGATAGGTGTCCGGCCACGCGACAACCTCCAGCGTGCCCGAGCGATCTTCGAGGACAAAGTTGGCGTAGCGCTCGCCCTTGCGGGTGTTTTTGGTTTTCAGCGTGTGGATAACACCGCCCAAACGGACCTTGGCGTTCTCTCCCCAAGCGCGAAGTTCCGCAATCGTGCCATCCGTAATTCGCCTCAGGTGTCGCTCCCAACGATCGAGAGGATGGCCGGTGATGAAGAAGCCCAGCGCTTCGCGTTCCAGCCTCAGCTTGTCCTTCGGCGACCACTCTTCCACGGGGGGAAGTTCTGGTGCCGGCGACGCGGTGGAGGCCAAAGCCTCTGGGGCGAACAGGCTAATTTGACTGCGGGGAGCCTCCACACCTTGCTCGGTAGTGGCCCATCGCAATGTGGGTTCGAGTCCTTCGAGCAGGCGCCGCCGTGGTTGACCACAGAAATCAAAGGCTCCGCAGTTAATTAAGCTTTCAATCACGCGCTTGTTTACTTGTTGTAGGGGGACCCGTTTGCAGAAGTCCGCGAGCGATTGGAACGGGCCCTCTCTTCGTGCGACGAGGATGGCCTCCGCAGCCTTCTCACCAACGCCCTTCACCGCGCCGAGCCCGAATCGAATCGCTCGTTGGCCGCTCGACGTAGGCACCACGGTAAAGTCGAGAGCGCTTTCGTTGACGTCCGGTGCCAGAATGGGAATACCGAGATCACGGCAGGCCGCGATGTTCTTGTATGTTTTCTCGGTGCTGTCCATTTCCAGGGTGAGCAGCCCGGCCATGAATTCTTCTGGAAAGTGGGCCTTAAGGTAAGCGGTTTGGTAAGAAATGAACGCGTAGGCAGTCGAGTGGGATTTGTTGAACCCATAGGCACCGAACGTTTCCATCTGCTCGAAGATCGCTTGGGCCAGTGCCGCTGGCACGCCGCGCGCCACTGCACCGCGCACGAAGCGGCCTTTCTCCCGCTCCATCTCGTCCTTTTTCTTCTTGCCCATGGCTCGCCGGAGGTTGTCTGCGTCCCCCAAGGTGTAGCCAGCTAGCACGCGGGCGATCTGCATAACCTGCTCCTGGTACAAGATGACGCCGTAGGTCTCCCGGAGAATCGGCTCTAGGTCTGGGTGCAGGTATTGGATCGGGACTTCCCCGTGCTTTCGCTTGATAAACTCTTCGACCATTCCGGAGTCGAGCGGACCGGGTCGAAATAAAGCGAGGACGGCAATGAGGTCTTCGAATTTTGTGGGTCGCAGTGAGGTGACCAACTTGCGCATCCCACTGCTTTCGAGCTGGAACACGCCTACCGTATCCCCGCGGCAGATGAGCTGGTACGTCGCAGGGTCGTCGAGCGGGAGTTGCTCGACATCCAAGTGGATTCCCCGACCCTCGCGAATACGCTCGACAATCTTGGCGATCATCGTAAGGGTTTTTAGGCCTAAGAAGTCGAACTTGATGAGGCCAATCGCATCGACGTCGCCGTAAGGATATTGAGTGAGGACGGCGCCATCCTTGTCGACAAACAGCGGCAGCGTTTCTACGAGGGGGCGATCGCCAATCACGATGCCGGCGGCGTGCTTGGACGCGTGCCGCAACAGCCCTTCGAGGCGCAATGCGTAATCAAACAGTTGCTTCTCCCTTTGCCCGCGATCACGCACTTCCCGCAACCGTGGTTCGATCTCTAAGGCGTCCTTCAACGGGAAGTCCTTGCCTTGTTTCGGGGCTGGGTAAAGTTTGGCGATGCGATCAGTCTCTGCGAAGCTGAAATCAAGAACGCGGCCAACATCTTTGATGGCTTGCTTTCCTTTCAGTGTCCCGAACGTGATGATTTGTGCCACGCATTCTTCCCCGTACTTCTGCCGGACGTAGCGAATCACTTCGTCTCGCCGTTCGAAGCAAAAGTCCATGTCGATGTCGGGCATCGACTTTCGTTCCGGGTTTAGGAAGCGCTCGAAGAGCAAGTTGTACGGTACGGGATCGACCGTGGTGATCCCAAGCGCGTACGCGACCAAGCTTCCCGCAGCCGATCCGCGGCCAGGGCCGACCGGAATGCCTTGTTCCTTGGCGTAACGGGTAAAGTCCGCGACGATGAGAAAGTAGCCCGCAAAGCCCATCTTTTTGATGATGCTCAGCTCTTCCTCGAGCCGTTCCCAGTAGTGGCGTTCCCGGTCCTCGCTCCATTCTGCCTCGGTTCGTTTCCGTTGAAGCCGCTGCTCTAGCCCGCTGCGCGCCAACTGGCTGAGGTAATCGTCGAGCGACTCATTGTTCGGTGTCCGGTAGACGGGAAACTGGTAGCGCCCGAACTGCATTTCGAACTGGCACCGGCGTGCGACTTCGATCGTGTTGCTGATTGCCTCGGGCACCTCCGGGAAGGCACGACACATTTCCCCGGGGTCTTTTACGTAAAGCTGGTCGGTTTCGAACCTCCAGCGCGACGGATCGCTCAGCGTCTTGCCTGTCTGGATACAAAGAAGCACTTCGTGGGCAACCGCGTCGTCAGGAGTCAGGTAGTGACAGTCGTTGGTAGCGACGATCGGTAACGAAAGTTCGCGAGCGAGGCGAATCAGCTCAACATTTGCTCGCTCTTGTTGGGGAAGCCGGTTGTCCTGGATTTCCACGTAATAGCGGCCATCGAAGATGCTGCGGTATTCCTCCATGACAGCGCGGGCCCGCTCGATGGATCCGGCGGCAATGGCTTCGTTGACCTCGCTCGCCAAGCAGCCGGACAGAGCGATGAGCCCACGATTGAACTCGCGCAACAGTTCCTTGTCGATACGCGGCTTGTAGTAAAAGCCCTCCTTGTAACTCAAAGTGACGAGTCGGCAGAGGTTTCGGTACCCTTCCTCGTTCATCACGAGGAGGATCAGGTGGTGGTTGCCGGCCGACTCCGAATCGCCCGCTCGCGCTCTCTTTTCCGTGCGATGCCCTGGGGCCACATACATTTCGCACCCGATGATCGGTTGGATTCCGGCGGCTACGGCGCGTCGGTAAAACTCGACGGCGCCGAACAGATTGCCGTGGTCCGTCATCGCGATTGCCGGCATCCCCGCGCTTTTCACCCGCTGGATGAGGTCTGGGATCTTGTTCGCTCCATCGAGCAACGAGTACTGCGTGTGCACGTGCAGATGAACGAAGCTCATCCCCACTCAGCCCTCCGCTCGAAGCTTCTACTCCCACTCTATGGTCGCTGGCGGCTTCGAAGAAATATCATAGACGACGCGGTTGATTCCTTGAACCTCGTTGATCAGCCGCGAAGACAGGCGCGCAAGCAGATCGTGGGGCAGTCTTGCCCAATCGGCTGTCATTCCGTCCACACTTTGAACGGCCCGTACAGCGAGCACATTTTCGTAGGTGCGCGCATCCCCCATGACACCCACGGATTTTACTGGCAAAAGCACCGCGAAGGCCTGCCACAGTTGGTCGTACAAGCCCGCAGCCCTGACCTCTTCTTCGACGATTGCGTCTGCGTGCTGTAGCACCGCAACGCGCTCTGCGGTCACCGGTCCGATGATACGAATTGCTAGGCCTGGCCCGGGGAATGGATGGCGATTGATGATTTCTCGCGGAATCCCAAGGACACTCCCCAGTTCGCGAACTTCATCTTTGAACAGCTCCCGCAACGGCTCGATCAGTTCAAGATTCATGCGCTCAGGAAGCCCGCCAACGTTGTGGTGGCTCTTGATTGTCGCCGAAGGCCCTTTGAATGAGACCGACTCGATCACGTCTGGGTAGAGCGTTCCCTGGGCGAGAAAGCGCACGTTTGGAAGGCTTCGCGCCTCTTTCTCGAAAATTTCGATGAACGTCGTGCCAATGATTCGGCGTTTCTGCTCCGGATCCTCGACACCAGCCAACCGATCGAGGAACAATTTGCTTTCGTCGACCTTGCGGATGCGAAAGTGAAAGGCATCGGTGAGGAAGGCCATGACACGCTCGGCTTCGCGCCGGCGAAGAACACCGTTGTCGACAAAGATGCAAATCAGTTGGTCTCCCACCGCACGGTGGACCAAGGCGGCGGTGACAGTGGAATCCACTCCCCCGCTCAACGCACAAACCACACCGGCGGATCCCACGCGGTCGCGAATGCGTTGGACCTCGCGTTCCACGAAGCCTTCCATCGTCCAGTCTGCCGACGCCTTGCAGACTCGAAACAAGAAGTTCGCCAGGATGTCTTTTCCGCGCGGCGTGTGCGCAACCTCAGGGTGAAACTGAACACCAAAAAGACGCCCCTGCGGATCCGCAAACGCTGCAACGGGGGAGTTCTCGCTACGTGCAAGAACGCGAAAGCTCGGCGGCAAAGTTTCGATGCGGTCTCCGTGACTCATCCAAACTTGGAGCGGCTCTCCGCTCAAGCCGGCGAAGAGGTCATGGTCATCCGTGACAGTGAGGAGCGCCGGGCCGTATTCGCGCTCGCGGGCCGCACACACGCGACCACCGAAATGCTGAGCGATAACCCCCATGCCGTAACAAATTCCTAGAACCGGGATCTCGAGATCAAACAGATTTTTCGCTGGCCATGGTGCCTTTTTGTCATAGACACTTGCCGGTCCACCAGAGAGAATGAGTCCCTTGGGGGCACGCCGGCTTATTTCGTCCACCGGCAGATTGAAGGGATGGATCTCGCAGTAAACTCGCAGTTCTCGGATCCTGCGAGCAATCAGCTGGGTGTATTGGCTTCCGAAGTCCAAGATGAGAATCATCCCGAATCTCCGCTCATCCCGGGCTAACCCTCCCGCCGGTAGTTGGGTGGTTCTTTCGTCATCGTGACGTCATGCACGTGGCTTTCTTCCAATGATGCACGACTCACGCGCATGAACCGTGCCCGTTCGTGGAGCTCAGCGATCGTGCGGCAGCCAGTGTAACCCATCCCCGCTTTCAACCCGCCGACAAGCTGCGTAATGATGAAACTCAAAGGCCCCTTGTAGGGTACGCGGCCCTCGATCCCCTCGGGAACCAGTTTCATCGGTTCTTCGGAGTCCTGCATGTACCGGTTACGGGACCCTTCCCGCTCGCGCATTGCCTCTAGGGAGCCCATGCCGCGGTAAAGCTTGTACGTGCGGCCTTGATACAGAATGGTCTCGCCCGGGCTCTCTTCTGTCCCAGCGAAGAGGCTGCCGATCATCACCGAGTCCGCACCGGCAGCAAGCGCTTTCGTAATGTCACCCGAGTATTTGATCCCGCCGTCGGCGATTACGGGAATCCCGTAGTCGCGCGCGATCCGCGCACATTCAGCCACCGCAGTGAGTTGTGGAACTCCCACACCCGACACCACCCGCGTCGTGCAGATGGACGCCGGCCCCATCCCCACCTTAATTGCATCGGCCCCGGCGCGCGCGAGTGCTCGTGCGCCTTCCGCCGTGGCCACATTGCCGGCCACTAAATCCACCGTCGGATAGGTTTGCTTTACGAATCGAATAGTGTCCAACACAGATGCTGTGTGCCCGTGGGCTGTATCAATCACGAGCACGTCGACGCCGGCACGTACGAGCAGCTCGGTGCGTTCCTCGCGGTCATCCCCAGTGCCAATCGCTGCGCCCACACGAAGTCGGCCGAACTGATCCTTGCTTGCGTTGGGATATTGGGCGGCCTTTTGAATATCCTTCACGGTGATCAGGCCCTTCAACCGGTTCTGACTATCCACAATCAGCAGCTTCTCAATGCGGTGCGTGTGCAAGATCTCTTTCGCTTCTTCGAGGCCGATCCCAGGATGAGCGGTAACCAAGTTTTCCTTCGTCATCACTTCGCTGATCCTGCGATCCAGGCGCTTTTCAAACCGAAGGTCCCTGTTGGTGAGGATGCCCACCAGATATCCGTCCTTGGTAACGGGTAGGCCAGAAATGTTGTAACGGCGCATGATCTCGATGGCGTCGGCAATGCGTTGGTCTGGGTCCACAGTGACTGGGTCGAGGATCATGCCACTTTCCCACTTCTTCACCTTTTCGACCTCGCAGGCCTGCTCTTGCGGCGATAGATTGCGATGTACGATGCCAATGCCGCCTTCTTGTGCCATGGCGATGGCCGTGCGCGACTCCGTGACCGTATCCATCGCTGCGCTGACTAATGGGATGTTCAACCGGATATTGCGGGTGAGCAGCGTGCTGCAGTCCGCATCTTTGGGCATGAAGTCCGACTCCCCGGGAAGCAACAAGACGTCGTCAAAGGTGAACCCTTCGGGTAAATCATGGGAGAACATGACCGACCTCCTCGACGGATCGACGAGCCGATAAACGCGCAAGCCCATCGCCGGTACTCGGTGATGGGCTTGCGTGCTGCCGCAGATCAGTGGAATACAAAACCATGCAATCGTCTATCAAACCGTTGGCAGGGGCCGCAAGTTCCGAGCTCAGTCCAAATGGTTGCGGTTGCAGGATTGGTCGACTACCTGGCCACACATGCTTGTACCCTTCAACGGCACCGCACCCCAGGTAGACCCGTCTGCTTGGGTGCATCCCGCGGCTCAAATCATTGGCGACGTGGTCATCGGTCCAGAGAGCAGCGTATGGCCTTACGTTGTGATCCGTGGAGACGTCCACTACGTCCGCATTGGTGCACGAACCAACATTCAAGACGCAGTGGTGATACACGTAACGACCGCACGTTGGCCCGCCCTCGTAGGGGATGACGTTACAGTGGGGCACCGAGCGGTACTGCACGGCTGCACGATTGGAAACGGGTGCTTAATCGGAATCGGGGCGATCGTGCTTGACGGAGTCGAAGTTGGAGATCACTGCTTGGTAGGAGCTGGGGCTTTGTTGACACCGGGAACGAAGATTCCACCCGGGCACCTGGTGCTTGGTGCCCCCGCAAAAGTGGTGCGGGCGTTGACCGAACAGGAAATCGAGAGCAATACTCGCAACGCCTTACACTACGTGAGCTTGGCAAGCCATTACCGGGAGGCCGGTATCCGCTGAGCGTCACGCCGCCTCGGGCGGGCGCGAAATTCGATTCGCACAGGTACACCAAACCATTTGAATGCCAAGCGGAACTGCGTTTCCAAGTATCGCTTGTAAGGCTGAGGGACACTTTCAGGGTAATTCGCGAAAATCGCGAGCGTCGGCGGCATCACTCCGGTTTGTACGACATAGTAGAAGCGTAACGGTTTCCCATGTACGGCTGGTGCGGGTCGCGCTCGCGTGGCCGCAACGAGGCAGGCATTGAGCTTGGCAGTCGCTGGCCGCTTTTGCGCCCGCTGGTATAGCAAGCGAACGAGCGAAAAGAGTTTTTCGATTCCCTCACCCGTCCGGGCGGAAATGAAAGCCAGCGGGAAGTCCGCCAAGGTTGCATACTCGCTTGCCAGCCTTTGTTGATACCGCTCGGCAACGCGGGCAGGTGGGGCGACTGCGTCCCACTTGTTGAAGACGAGAGCGAGCGCCTTCCCCCGTTCAATAACGTGGTTTGCGATTCGCGCATCCTGATCTGTCATCCCTTCAACCGCATCCATGAGGAGGAGTACCACCTGAGCACGGTCGACCGCACGGAAGGCACGGACAACGCTGGCTCGTTCTACAATCTCACGAACTTTGGGGCGGCGGCGAATTCCGGCGGTATCGATAAGCAAGTAAAGTTGCCCGTCACGCTCTACCGTGCTGTCTATTGCGTCCCGTGTAGTTCCCGGATGGTCGTCAACAATGGCGCGCTCGTAGCCCAGGATTGCATTGAGCAGGGAGGACTTGCCAACGTTCGGCCGGCCAACAATCGCAACCGCGATAGCTTGCTCTTGTGCACCTGGGGGTTGCTCAGCGACCGCCCTTGTTTCCGGGAGGAGCGACTCGATGTGTTCGACGAGCGCGTCTAGCCCGCGTCCATGGGCGGCGGAAATCGGGAAAACCGCACCAGGCCCTAACGCGAAAAATTCGGCAGTGTTGCAGTCAAGCTTTTGGTCGTCGAGCTTGTTGACCGCATACACCACAGGCTTGAGCAGTGTGCGCAAGCGGCGGACAAGTTCTTGATCTAGGGGGTTGAGCCCTTCCCGACCGTCGAACAGCGCGACCACCACGTCTGCCTCCTGAGCCGCCAGCCACGTTTGCTCTTGCACGGCCTTGGCTACGTCGCTGCTGGCCCTATCGTCGATACCACCGGTGTCGACGAGTAGGACCTCCCGCTCCCCCATGCGTGCGACGGCGATATTGCGGTCGCGCGTGACTCCTGGCTGCTCGTCGACGATGGCACGCCGCTCTCCAAGCAGGCGGTTGAATAGCGTCGACTTCCCTGCATTCGGGCGGCCCACTATGGCAACCACTGGGAGCTCAGCAGGTATGGATTCGCGAACGGATAGGTTTGCGTGTGGGTACATGGGTGAGTACTGCAGCAATTTCTGCAGCTTGAAACTTATAGCGAAGCGGCACGCGGTCGGTAACCAGGCGAGCCGCCCTCTTGGTCCTGGAGTTTCGTTCCTGGGAGAACGGCTGGAAGCCAAACGCTGAACCGCGATCCACGGCCAACTTCACTGCGCACCTGGATTGTTCCCCCGAGAATTTCCACCAGTCGATGTACGATGTAGAGCCCTAATCCTACCCCGCCATGCCGGCGAGTTGTCGAGGTGTCGGCCTGCCAGAAGGGCTCGAAAATATGCTCCAGCGCCTCGGGTGCGATGCCGATACCGGTGTCCGATACGACGAGCTCAACGCCATCGTTCAGCGGACGCGCTCCTAGGCTCACCTGCCCCTCGTCTGTGAACTTGATGGCGTTAGTCAGCAAGTTTTTTACGACCACGCCGATTTTGATAGGATCCGACATCACGACGGGTAGGTTGTCCTCTAGCTGCAGGACGACACTCACTGCCGGTTTGCACGACGCGCTTTCCACCTCGTGCTTGACCTGTTCGAGCAAGCTGCGGAGATCCACAGGGTCGCAGCGCACCGCGACCTGCTTGGCTTCGAGGCGGCTAAAGTCGAGCGTCATCGTGATCAGCTCGAGTAGATGTTGAGCGCTCAACTGGATCCTCTGCAGCACTTCGCGCTGGTCGGCTGGAATTTCACCGAACGCACCGTCTAGGAGTAAACTTCCGTACCCTAGGATTACGTTGAGTGGGGTCCGTAACTCATGGGACATCGTGGCGACAAATTCAGACTTTACCCGGCTTGCATGCTCTAAGTCCTCCATGAGTCGAGAATTGTCCAAGGCAAGCGCTCCAAGGTGGGCGATGCCCGAAGCAATCCGCTCGGTGACGTCGTCAAAGGGGGCCGAACGGCCGCGACAGCCTGTGACGAGGATGGCACGTAGTTGACCAGAGGTTCGGATCCCGATGTCGACCATCTCCATCATCCCGTAGCGTTTGCCTAATAGCTGCCAGGGATGCGAGCCATCGGGCGGAATTGTGAAACGCAGCACGGGCTTGTGTTCCAGCCCGCGGAAGATTGGAGCAATGTCCGAAGGTCGCGCGCGAAAAGCGCTCAGCTCTTCCGCCGCGTCCGGCGGCAGACCGAGTGCGGCAACCAGCTCGAAGGCCTGGTGTGTCTCTGACCACAGGTACCCGAGACAGAACTCCGTGCTCAGAATTTCGGTCGTAAGGTGGCAGAGTCGGTCAAGCGTCTCACCTACGTCCCGGATACCTAAAAGCACCTCTCCCGCATGTGCCAGAGCACGGGCTACCTGTGTCTCACGCTGCTGCAGGGATTCGGCGCGCTTTCGGTCTGTGGCGTCCCAGGCCACCCCGATGACACCACCAATTTGGCCACCGGCGTTCCGCCAAGGCTCGACGTGAGCGATGAAAAAGCGATCATGCCATGAAAACTCATAAGATGCTGGTTTTCCGCTGAGGGCGTCGAGGTGGGCGCGCAAGGGGGGGTAGTTTGGTTCGAGGCTGGGTAGGAGCTCTTGGATTCTGGAGCCAGTGATGTGCACGGGCTCGCTACTCGAAGGCAGTTGAGGGCCGCCTAATGCGGTGGTGACCCGGAGGTCGCGATCGGTCATCCATAGGGCGATTGGGGAACGCCGAGCAAGCAAGCGAAGTTGCTGCTCTGCTTCTCGAAGGCGCGCACCCCGGGCAAACACCTCGCGGCGCAGGCGCTCCGAGAGGAAGGCCCCGGCAATCGAGAAAATGCCTGCAACGAGTGGGCCCGCGAGTTGATGGGCGATCGCGCCGGGCTCGATGTTGTGTCCTACGAGGGCAATCCCGAGGTAGTAAAAGCTCAGAGAGTACGTTGCCGCGATTGCCTGGAAGTGCGGGGGCCACGGAAAAAAAAGCGCGGGGGCCAGGATTTTGAGCGAAAGGATGAGTGCGGTGGCAGAGACACCAGTGCTGGGCAGCAAAAACTGCCCGATCAGAGCGAGTGTAAAGGCGAAATCCGCCACTAGGAATAGTACCGGAACACGATACAGGGGAATCCGTCGGCGGATGGCGAGGGCTATGAGCGGGATCGCGAGTTCTAGGGAGTATAGTGGCAGCGATTCATAGAAAACTGAAGGACGTACGAACCATTCCACCAGCCCATACGCCGTAACCGCTGCAATAACCACGGACATTACGGGGCGCAGAGTTTGCTCCGCCAATTCCCCGCGGTACTGCTCGAAGAGATCCCCAGTGGCCGAGTCGGGCCCCTCTTCCGTGCCCGTCCAATTAGAGCCGGGTGGTTCTCGTCGATCCGTGCGCTGTTTCGCTGTTCGATCTCCTACCGAGCCTGCCACCGCGGTTTCCGTTTTTCCACGAACGCACGTGGGCCTTCTTTGTGATCTTCGGACTGTTCCACGACCTCTAGATACCCAGCGGCAATTTCTTCGGCGAGGGGAATGGGCAACCCGATGCCCTGCAAAATGGCCATCTTAGTGCCCCATACCGCAAGCGGAGCGTTGCTCAGAATCATCTCCGCCAGTTCACGGGCACGCGGCATGAGCTGTTCGTGGGGCACCACTTCAGTCACCAAACCGACTTGGTATGCCCGCTCGGCACTCATGCGTTCGCGACTCCCTAAAAGCGCCATACGAAGGCATACCGCTAGCGGTACGCGGCGCGCCATATTCACCATTTCGTGCGACGAGACGTAACCAATCGACACATGCGGGTCGACGAAATAGGCACGCTCTGAGGCGATCGGAATGTCTGCTTCGGTGACCAAATCCAACGAGAATCCTGCCACCACTCCGTTCACTGCAGCAATGACTGGTTTGTGCACCCGTAGCCGGCGCGGCGTGGGCAACTCGACAATTCCCTCGATCATGGCCAGTTCTCGCCAGCGGTCGGGTTTCACAAAACCGCCCGTGGCCAGAGACTCGACGTCAGCGCCACTGGAAAATGCATCCCCAGCCCCTGTAATGATGGCAACCCAGATATCGGGGTCAGCCTTCACTCGTCTCCAGCATTCCCGAAGCTCGTCCTTGAGCTGTTGATTCATGGCGTTTTTTCGTTCCGGTCGGTTCAGGGTGATCGTTGCCACGCGATCTTTGACCTCGAAGAGAACTGTTTGAAAATCGCTCATTTCCTTGTCTCCCTCTCTGCGGATTATCGAGTCGTTGGTGGATGTTACGAAATCCCGACCTTTCTGTCTAAGACAAGTGCTGATTCGCCGAAAGGCTTTTGGAGATTGGTGCTGGTGCATCATTAAATAAACCGTCGTCAGCACTTGTTGGCCAACTTGGCGGACGCAAACGCGCCGTTGGGTCCCTAGGCGAGGTTTTGGTTCGCGTGGCTCGGATACGGTAAGTGCGGTCGGTTAGAGGGACGGAGCCTTCGTGCGGGTGAGCGCACTTTTCCAGCGCCTCAAGGCTTTCCTTCCGGGCTAATGCATACTAAAAGAATCAGCCTATGAGTTCGGACGGACCGAGTAGACTCGTGTCGGTGGACGAGCATCAGTAGGTCCCGTCTTGCGCTGGTTTCACCTCTTGCCCGCGCAAGGCGGGTGGGAGGTGTGACCATGGCTCCAGCGGTTTCCGGCCCGCAGTTTTCCAGCGAAGCGTCGCCTTCTGCCAATCATCCCTTGGACCAAACCGGCGAAGAGCTCGATGCTAAGGAGCTCCTCGAGGCTTGGCCTGTGCTCTCCGCGGAGGATCGCCGCAAGGCGTTTGCCTTATTGCCACGTCCGGCGGCCGAAGACTTGTTTTTGGCACTGCCAACGCGCGATCAGGCCGAGCTGATTCTCAGTTTGCCAGTTGCCGAGCGCCGGTCTTGGATTCGCTTGTTGCCGCCCGATGATGCGGCAGACTTAATTCAGCACGTTCCCAAAGAGGAACGTGAGGTACTGCTGGCGCTCTTGGATGATGCAACTCGCTCGCAGGTGAGTGGGCTGCTTGCGTATGCGGAAGACGCAGCCGGCGGACTCATGAATCCGCACTATGCACGGCTGCGTCCGGACATGACCGTCACGGAGGCGATCACTTATCTCCGGAAATATGCAGCGGAGCATAGAGATACGACGTATTACGCTTACGTTTTGGACGACGAGCAGCGGCTGCTGGGGGTGTTGTCTTTTCGGGAGCTGTTTGCAGCCGGGCCAAATCAGTGCGTGGCCGACTGCATGCGCACCGACGTGGTTTCGATCACGGAAGATCAAGACCAGGAGGCGGTGAGCCGCTTGTTCCAACAACACCACTTCCTTGCCCTGCCGGTGGTCGACCGTGAAGGGCGGATGAAAGGCGTAGTTACGATCGACGACATCGTCGACGTTTTGCAAGAGGAGGCTACCGAGGACATCCAAAAAATCGGTGGTAGCGAGGCGCTGGACGCCCCGTACTGGGAGACCGATTTTGTTTCGATGGTGCGTAAGCGCGGCATGTGGCTGGCCGCGCTGTTCTTAGGCGAAATGCTCACAGCCACCGCCATGGGCTACTTCGAAGAGGAAATTGCCCGGGCTGTGGTGTTGGCTTTGTTCGTACCCCTGATCATCAGCTCTGGCGGGAATTCCGGTTCACAAGCCTCGACCCTCGTGATTCGCGCGATGGCACTTGGCGAGGTGCGCTTGCGCGACTGGTTCCGGGTTCTGATCCGCGAGCTTGGTTCTGGGCTAGCTCTTGGAGCTATTCTCGCGTTCATCGGTCTTTTGCGAATCGCCATTTGGCAGTGGGCATTCGGGATGTACGGCGATCATTGGGGATATATTGCCTTTACTGTTGGCTTGAGTCTCATCGGGGTGGTGACCTGGGGGACCCTCATGGGGTCCATGTTGCCGTTCATCTTGCGGTGGCTCGGTTTCGACCCGGCAAGCGCATCAGCTCCGTTTGTGGCTACTTTGGTCGACGTCACTGGTTTGATCATTTACTTCACGATTGCCAGCGTAGTTCTTCGGGGAACCCTTCTCTAGTGGGCCTGCTGGAAGCTGTGCGAAAGGTCTGTTCGCAATGAGTCACCGCCAAGGCAGATGCTTGGGCTTCGCAAGGCGGCGCCTCTGGGCCGACCGACAACGGACAGTTGCTGCAGCCCATGAACCACGCCATTCGTGCGTTGCTACGGAGTCGCTTACTGGCTGTGCTAGCGGGCCGCACTTTGGCAAGGCGCGGAAGGAGCATGCCCTCGGCGCGATTCGAACGCGCGACCCCAGGATTAGGAATCCTGTGCTCTTTCCAACTGAGCTACGAGGGCACGAGATGCGGCCTCAATAAGACAAGGAACCATCCGTCCGTCAACCGGTTGGTGGATCTTGATCCTGTGGGGAAGCGGGTAGGCTTTGGCCCGCCGGTTCCTTCCCGCAGAAGGTGCCGATCCGCTCTCAGCCTTATCAGGTTCGAATGCGAGGCCTAAGCTTTCGGGTCCAATCATGAGCTCCTCCGTAGCGCGGTGTTGACCTTTGTCGTCACTTGTCGCCATGCTTGGCGTCCATGTCCAGGTGTGCACGACAGCTCGTGAAGCAAGCGGCAAATGGGAGCGCTGGCCAAAGCGGTGGTTGGAGTCGAGCAATTGGAGGCCGCTTTCTGGCTCTGCTGTTGCTCATAATGGCTGCTCACAGCGTCGCCACATTGGTCGGGGCGGTCACGCTCACGGTAGACTCCATCGCGGACCTTCCCGATGCCCGACCCGGCGACGGTTTGTGTTCTGTTGGGAGTCCTGATGTCTGCACGCTGCGGGCCGCAGTGCAGGAGGCCAATGCTACGCCGGAAGAGGACGTCATTCGCGTGCCGAGCTTGCAGCCGCGGTTTCGCCTGACGATACGAGGCTCGGATGCCGAGGATGCAAGCCAGGGGGATCTTGACGTACTCGCCGACCTGGTCATCGAAGGCGTGGGACCTGGAGTGGCGACCATTGATGGCGACCGGGGGGATCGCATCTTCGACATTTTCAGTCCTGCCCGTGTGACGATTCGGAACTTGGTCTTGCAGTCGGGCCAAGTCGAGGCCGCAGGCGGGGCGGTTCGGAACGCGGGTGTGCTGCGGCTCGAAGGTGTTACCCTGCGAGACAACTCGGTTTCGACGGGTTCAGGTGGCGCCTTGGCAAATCTACCTGGAGCCGTAGCAACGGTGATCAATAGTACGTTCTTCAACAACACGGCAGCGCCAAACGGGCAAGGTGGTGCGGTGGCGAATCTACCGAGCGCGGTTCTCGAGCTGGATAGCGTGACGTTCAGCACAAACGGCGCAACCGCTGGCGGGGCAATTCACAACTTGGGGACGGCGACCATCCACAATTCCATTGTGGCGCACAGCTCTCTGGGCGCAAATTGTGCGGGCGTCCCGCTCCAATCGCTCGGGTACAACTTGGACACTGGTACTTCCTGCCTCCTGGATCAATTTGGGGATCTGAATAACGCAGATCCGAGGTTAGCTGGACTCACGTTCAACGGAGGCCTGAGCCTGACTATGGCGTTGCAGCCCGGTAGCGATGCAATCGATCGAGGCGATCCTATGCGTTGCCCTTCACGGGATCAACGGGGCTTCCCACGGCCCGCGGATGGCAATGGCGATGCCTTCGCTGTGTGCGATATCGGCGCTTTCGAGGTAAACCCTCCGACACCGACACCAACGATCTCCTTTACGCCGACCCCGACTGTGCCCAGTCCGACGCCCCCACCCAGCGCAACTTCCACGCCTCCTTTGCCGACCTCATCCCCGACACGGACGGTGATCGCAACTGAAACACCCACGGTATCTCCGACGGCTTCCCCAGGCAGCGCGCCCCCGACTCTTACAGCAACTAACACCGTACCGACCCCTACAGCATCAATGCCCCCTGAGCACCCAATCCTCCAGGTGGACACGGTTGCAGCGGTTCCCGGTGCTCACGTGCCGGTTGCAATACGCCTCCACACTGCCGGCCGGCCCCTGGCGGCAGTACAGGCAGAGCTCAGTTTCGACCCAATCAATGCCCCAATCGCTCCGCGGGAAACGGGCATACCGGATTGTTTGGCCAACCCCGAGCTGGGCAAGTCCTTTGAGGTGCAATACCGTCCTGCTGCTTGCGTTGGCGAAGCGTGCATGCGAGTGGCTGCGTTCTTGTTCTCGGAATTGCCCCCGTTGAGCATTATCCCGGACGGGAGTGTTTTGTGGACCTGTACCGTGGCAGTGAGCACGAGGGCAGCAGCGGGAGCATATAGCTTGACCATTACCGATCAGTTTGTGGCGGACGACGAAGGTGATCGCGTAGTCGACGTGATTCTCCATCACGGTGCGGTCGTTGTGGTCTTACCGACAACGACGCCCATGTTCACAGCCTCGCCGACACCATCGCCAACCTCGACGCCGCGGTGTGCGGGCGACTGCAACGGCGATGGCTTGGTGACGATAGAGGAGCTCATCACGCTGGTCGGCATTGGGTTGGAGCTCCGGCCTGCTCAAGATTGCCTGGCCGGAGACGGGAACCAGGACGGGCAAATTACGGTGGAGGAAATTGTTGCGGCAGTGAACCGTGCTCTCGGTGGCTGTAGTGAACACCGGTACAGGAGGTGAGGTGTATGGCTAGCGTATTTACGCGCATCATTCGTGGCGAGCTCCCCGCCCGTTTCGTATGGAAGGACGAACAGTGCGTGGCGTTTTTGTCGATACACCCACTGCGTCCGGGGCATACGTTGGTTGTACCCCGCGAGGAGATTGATCATTGGCTGGATTTGCCCGCTCCGCTGCTAACGCATCTGACCTTAGTAGCTCAAAAGATCGGCCACGCTTTGCAGCGCGCTTTCAAGCCGACCAAGGTGGGGCTCATGTTGGCTGGCTTGGAGGTGCCCCATGTGCACTTTCATGTTGTGCCGATTGACTCCGTGTACGATTTGGACTTCGCCCGACAGGATCTGAACCCCAAACCGGAAGCTTTGGATCAGGCCGCTAAGGTTATTCGCGAGGCGTTGCGAGAACTGGGTTTTCCAGAAGTAACTGAGTAAGGCCGAGTTCATCTCGAGTGTTCGTCAGAGTCTTGGTTGAACGGAAACGTCAAGTGTCACAGAAAGGAGGTCTTCGATGAGTTGGGGCGTTCGTGTTGTTGTTTGGACGCTCTGTGTTGCGACGGTCGCTGGGACTGCAGCAGCGGAGCAGGTTTACGAGATCGATCCGGCGCATACCGCAGCACACTTTGCTGTTCGTCACATGATGGTGTCCACCGTGCGGGGCACCATGGGAAAGGTGACTGGGGTTGTGTATTTCGACGAGCTGGAGCCGACGCGCTCTCATGTTGAAGCGGTCATTGACGCTACTGGGATCGACACGAAGGAGCCGAAGCGGGACGAGCACCTTCGCTCGCCGGATTTTCTGGACACTGCGAAATACCCGACCATCACGTTTAAGTCGAAGCGCGTGGTGAAGCTCGCGGACGACAAGTACCAAGTTGTGGGCGACCTCACGATTAAGGGGGTGACTAAGGAGGTCACTCTGGATGTTGAGGGAGTCCCGCGGCCGTTTACCGACCCCTTCGGGAAGATGCGCATGGGAGGCAACGCACGGACAAGGATCAACCGTCAGGACTTCGGCGTGAACTTTAATAAGCTGATGGACAACGGCGGTCTTGTGGTCGGGAACGACGTAGACATCACAGTCGATGTCGAAGTGGTTCGGCAGAAGTGACTGGTGGGTGTGAATGAGAGTGAGGACGTGTTGCTGGGGGCCGTGGCCCCGTTCTCTGGAGTGGCAGCGCTTGTGGTGGCTGGGCGTACCGGTGTGTTCCATATGCGGCCGAACTTGCCGCCCGCGTTGAGGCAGAATTGGAAGCAGAGGGTCTGGTAAGAATCGGCTTCTCCCGCTGGAAGGCCAGTCCGAGCAGAGTTGGACGGTGCCGGCTCGGCTGCGCTGCCGGCTCCAGAGTGGCTCGATCTCGGTGCGGCTGAAGGCTACTTGCCGTACCTCGTCAGGGTCATGGAGTCGAACAAGCCCGGGTCGAGCGGCACGCGGCGTTGCGCCGGCGCCTGCGGATCCGCTCGCAGACCGCCGAGTGTGGCACGATCCAGTTTGAAATTTTCCGCACACGCCCAAAGAATCGTGCTTGCCGGGAGCCACTCGGGATCCTTTGGATCTCCGGCCATATGGTTTACTCGCGCTTGCATCTGGTAGTTGTGAACGAGCTCTCCATTCCAGGTAAACTTCCGGTTCCACGCACCGTCCCACGTTTCTGCATCGATCCAAAGCTCGATGCGGCCGTAGAGGTAGTACTTATCCCGGGGGATCGCCTCGACGATCCACATGGGCCGTTTTGCGAGAGCGGAGTCCGTTGGAGCCCAGGGTACACCCTTCCATCCGGGTAACCAGAAGCCGGCGGTTGGCGGGTTTAGGTCGGTCACAATGTTCCAGCCTCCACCAGGAACCGGCGTGATGGGAATAGGGCCGCTCACAGCGTTGGGGTCAACGATGCGTAACGCGTCGCGTTTGCCGATGAGCTTGAACTGGAAATCTTCGGGCTTGCCGTCAAAAAAGAACCCGTCGTCTCCGCTGATATCGGAACCCAAGTAGCCATCGGAACGGTTGGCGGGGCTCACTGCACGGACGCGTCGGAGCGCGGGCACGTACGCCCAGACGGAGTCTCGCTTTTGCGGATCCCGATAGCGCCAGGTGAGGGAAGAGGTTCCTTGCAGATCGGCGGGAGATTTTGTCACGCCCAAGAACTGGCTCTGCAAATGATTCGGGTTGGGTTGCCGGTATTTAGGCGGAACACCGTCGTAAAAGTTGAACCAACCATCGGCCACAATGCCGCGATCAAGCCCACGGCGGCTCATCATCGCGACCAGCGTGCGGTTGTAGCTCGAGCCCCCATACCAATACGCAAGAAACTGGTTCCAAACAATTTTGACGCCGGCCTTCGGATCGTTCGGATCGATGTTAGGAAAAGGAATTCCGTAGTAGAAATCAGGTTGCTTGCCAGTGGCCTTATCGACGATGGTTCCCCGCTCGTCGACGTCCAGGGTCGTGGCATTCTTCTCGGTGGCCTCCAAGAACGACTTCTCCCACTTCGCCGTGCCGACGGGATACGAGACAATGCGGTTGCGGTACTCTCCCCTCTCGTAGTGCCTCAGGATCTCGGGAGGGAGCAGGTCCTTGGCCAAATGCGCGTTCGTCTGATCGAGGTAGTCTCCGACGCGTAAACCGGGCGCCACCTCGTCGCTGGCTCGTGAGGGACCGCCAAGCAATGGCAAAAAAGCGAGAATAAGGGTTAAGACACGACTCCAGATCCGCAACGGACTTGATTCTCTCGGCATTCTTCCCCTTCCTTTCTGACAGATTGTTTTTTGACCCTGCGGCCTCGCCACGCCGCTTGCAATTCCCTTCCATCCCTCCGAGCGGGTACTCCCTCTAGCATGACCTTCCTTGACAAACAAACGTTCGTTGGAATAGATGCCCCGACCATGCGACTGACGGAGTTGACGATTGAGCCCATGACGCAGCGCCAAGTCATGGAGTTTCCCTACAAGCGTTCCACCGGTCCGGTTGTTGGCCGGTTCCTAGCCGCATTGCGGGACCAACGACAAATTTGGGGACAACGCGTGCTCGGGGGCGCCGTGGTGGTCCCGCCGCAAGGCTACTCTGAGTGGGATGGAAGTGCCGCCACGGAATGGGTGCCCGTGGCTGATGAAGGAACTGTCGTAGCGGTTGCTCGGGTGTGGGAGCCGATTGAACGGCTCCATCCATTTACCGAGCCTTTTGCTTACATTTTGGTTCGGCTCGACGGGGCCGACACCGCTCTCCTGCATGTTGCCAAATCGGATCAGGAGCATATCCGCATTGGTTCGCGTGTACGGGCTGAGTGGGCTCCTGACGGAGAGCGGAAGGGGTCGATCTGGGACATTCGCGAGTTCCGCCTCGTTCGACCTACTTAAGGCTTAGCGGAGGTACGGCAATGAAATTTGCAGCCCCGCCGGACGATCCGGTGAAGTACGTCGATTCGTTAGTTTGGCTTCCCTACCACTACGTTGCGGGAGACTACCGTGCGGTCTACCTGCGGGCCCTCAAAGACAAACAGATTTTAGGGTCGCGCTGCGATAAGACGGGAAAAGTCTTCGTCCCGCCGGTGATCAACTCTCCGGAGAGTTTTGCCCCGTGCTCCGAAATCGTGCAGGTGAGTGACCGAGGTACGGTGACCACGTTCTGCATCGTGAACATCCCAGTCATCGGACGAAACCTGGAACTCCCGTATGTGGCTGCGTCGGTTTTGCTCGACGGCGCCGACATCCCAATCTTTGCACTGATCCAGGAATGTCGTGCTGAGGATGTCCACATGGGTATGCGCGTGGAAGCAGTGTGGAAGCCCGACGGCGAGCGGCAGGGAGACCACGAGGACATTTTGCATTTCAGGCCGAGCACCGAACCGCCTTCTACGGACTGGCCTCGGGCACTTTGAGGGGAAAGCCATGGCACAGTTGCGGAACATCGCGATCGTCGGCTTTGCTCAGTTGCCCGTTGTTGCGCGCGATGAGCATCGTACCGCGACGGAAATGCTGTACCCTGTGGTGCGGGAAGCGTTGCAACAGTGCGGGGTCGAGCGCGACGATATTGACTACCAGATTGCTGGATCCACCGACTATATGGATGGTCGTCCCTTTGGCTTCGTCGCAGCCCTGGAATCCATGGGTTCGTGGCCACCGCGCGAAGACCTGCATTTGGAAATGGACGGGACGTTTTGTGCCTATTACGCCTGGCTGCGAATGCAGGCCGGCTACTGCGACACGGCGCTGATTGTGGCGCACGGGAAGGTCTCCGAGGGGGAACCACGAAGGGTTACGAACTTGCAGATCGACCCGTACTACCACGCTCCGCTCGGCATCGATGGGGTGGTGTCAGCCGCTTTGCAGGCAAGCATGTTCATGGCGCGCTCTGGAGTGAGCGATCGGGAACTCGCACAAGTGGCTGCCCGCAACCGACTCCACGGCGCCAAGAATCCTGACAACCAGCTTCGCTCGCCTGCATCAGCGGAGGAACTGCAGCGGACCCCGTACGTCGTGGAGCCCTTGCGAGCTGGCTACCTGCCGCCGGTCGGTGAATCGGCGACGTGTTTGATTCTCGCTGCCGAGGGCAAGGCGGAACGGATGTGCGAGCGGCCGGCCTGGATTCACGGCGTCGAGCATCGGTCGGAGTTGCAAACCCTTGGAGCACGGGACCTCTCCCGTAGCTTGGGGGCAAAATTGGCTGCGGAAAAGGCGCTGGCGATGGCTGGACTCGATCGGGCCGACCAGGTCGACCTTGCCGAACTAGCTGCCACCAATCCGGCTGAGGAAATGCTGCTATGCGAAGCGTTGGGCTTAGACCCATTTGCGAGCCGCCCGGTCTTGAACCCGTCGGGCGGCCCGCTGTGCGCTGATCCGGTTATGAGCACTGGGCTTATCCGCTTGGGAGAAGCGTTCCGGCAGCTTTCCGGACGTGCTGGTGAGCGCACTGTATCTGGTGCCGAACTGGCTTTGGTGCACGGGCAACAAGGGCATTGCTTACAAACCAACATCGTCTGGATTTGCGGAAGCAGGAGGAGATGGTCATGAGACGCCCGGTGGCTGTTGTCGGTGTTGGACAAACCCATCACGCGTCGAGACGCTCCGACGTAAGCATCGCCGGGCTTGTCCGCGAGGCAGTCGAGCGTGCGTTACTCGATGCTGGCTTAGAGCACAAGGACATCGATGCCGTGATCATCGGCAAAGCTCCGGACATGTTGGAAGGCATCGCTCAACCGGAGCAGTACCTCGTTGGTGCCGTTGGCGCCCACTTGAAACCTATGCTCCGCGTGCACACCGCCGGCTCGGTCGGGGCGTCGACCGCGATCACGGCAGCAACGCATGTGGTCTCGGGGCTTTATGACCGAGTTCTGACGGTAGCATTCGAGAAGCAGTCGGAGGGCAACACGATGTGGGCACTCTCGCCCAATCTGCCCTTTACGCCACCGCTCGTGGCCGGAGCCGGTGGTTACTTTGCCCCATACTGCCGAGAGTACATCGCGCGAAGCAAGGCACCCCTGCACATCGGTCCGCTCACGATGGTGTACGCCCGCGAGAACGGTGCGCGGAACGAGTACGCGCATTTAAGGGAACCAGTGACCATTGAGCAGGTAATGGACACGCCGATGTTGTGGGACCCGATTCGCTTTGGAGAAACTTGCCCGGCCTCGGATGGTGCCGTCGCAATGATTTTGTCTTGCGAAGAGCTCGCCAAAAAGGGCCCACGCAAGCCAGCGTGGATCAAGGCCGGGTACACGTTTGCCGAAGCCATGTGGGTGCCCAATCGCGATCAAGTGAGTCCGAAGGCTGGGCAAATGTGTGCGCGGAAGGTTTATGAAGCCGCCGGGATCACCGACCCTTGGAAGGAAATCGACACGGCAGAGCTTTACGTGCCGTTTTCTTGGTTTCAGGCGATGTGGTTAGAAAATCTCGGGTTTTGCCCAGAGGGTGAAGGATGGAAGGCAATCGATCGCGGAGACACGCGATTCGGCGGACGACTGCCCATCGACCCTTCGGGTGGCGTACTCTGTACGAACCCCATTGGCGCTTCCGGGATGCTACGGCTCGCAGAAGCTGCCTTACAGGTGATGGGCCGTGCAGGAGCGCATCAGGTAGAAGGTGCGAAGACGGCTTTGGGCCACGCCTATGGGGGTGGCGCGCAGTACTTCGCCATGTGGATTGTGAGTAGCGAATTGTGATTGAGTGGGGGGAGGCCTGAGTCAATGAGTGGAACAGAACCAGCAGTGCTGTTTGAAAAGCGCGATGGCGTTGCAGTGGTCACCATGAATAGGCCAGAGGTTCGCAACGCGATCAACCCGGAAATGTTGTGCCGACTGGCCGATGCTTGGGAAACCATCAACGAGGATCCTGAGATTCGGGTGGCGATCCTCACGGGCGCTGGAGATAAGGCTTTTTGTGCCGGGGCGGACCTCAATAAGCTTGTGCGGATGATGCAGGGACTGCGGCCTCCGGAAAACGAGTTCGACGAGCGGATCAAAAACGATGTCAGCATTATCTACAAAGGGTTGCTCCGGAACTACCGGGTACACAAACCGTTGATTGCGGCCGTGCGGGGCTTTTGCGTGGCCGGAGGCACCGAGTTGCTGACGACTACGGATATTCGGGTGGCGAGTGACGATGCTCGGTTTGGTCTGGCCGAAGTGAAGTGGAGCCTCTTTCCCATGGGCGGGTCGACCGTGCGCCTCCCGCGCCAAATTCCCCTCTGCTTTGCGATGGAAATTCTGCTGACGGGAGAGCAATTCTCTGCGGCCGATGCCCTGCGGATGGGCTTGATTAACAAGGTCGTGCCGGGGGACCAGGTGATGCCTGAGGCTTGGAGGTATGCGGAAATCATCCGGGACAACGGCCCACTCGCGGTTCAGGCAGTGAAGCGCTCGGTCCTCGACGGATTGGACTTACCGAGCGATAAAGCGTTAGAGCACGAACTCGAACTCGGGATCCCGGTGTCGATGTCCGAGGATTGCCGCGAGGGGACGAAGGCGTTTAACGAAAAACGCAAGCCGGTCTTCAAGGGCCGTTAGTTATGTTGGCGCACTTGGCGCGAATCTTCGATCTGATCGCCCAGGATATCGGGGAACGAGAGGCGCTGATTTGGCGAGGTCGTCGCTTCTTGTACCGGGAGCTGGCGGACCGCAGCAAGCGTTTTGCGAAGGCTCTGCTTGCCCAAGGGCTGGGTTGCAAGCGGGAACGGTCTGGCTTGCAGCCGTGGGAGTCAGGCCAGGACCATATCGCCCTCTACTTGTACAACGGGAATGAGTACTTGGAGGCCGCATATGGCGCCTACTTCGCCCGCGCTGTGCCGATCAATGTCAATTACCGGTACGTTGAGGACGAACTCCTGTATGTTTTAGAGAACAGCACAGCCCGCGCGATTGTATACCATGCGTGCTTCGCGCCGCGGGTGCAGGCAGTTCGCCAGAAGCTGCCGCAACTGCAGTTTTTCATTCAAGTGGCGGATGACTCGGGAGAGGAGCTGCTGCCCGGAGCGGTGGAGTACGAGGATCTGTTGGCTCAGCATTCTCCTGATTTGCCTCCCCTGCCCTATTCGCCTGACGATTTGTACATCCTCTACACAGGCGGAACGACCGGCCTACCGAAAGGGGTCGTTTGGCGGCAGGAAGATGTCTTTTATGCAGGCCTGGGCGGCCATTTGCCAGGGTTCCCTCGCATCGAGACCGACGAGCAACTTCTAGAGCTGGCTCGAGCTGGTCTGGGAGGGCGGCCCGTGGTTGCCGCACCGTTCATGCACGGTGCCGGGCACTGGACCTGCTTTAACACATTTCATCGCGGTGGCACGGTCATTCTTCCCGACGAGACTCGCCATTTCGATCCGCACGCCGTTTGGCGGGCGGTTCAGGAGCACCGTGCGGATGCCTTGGGTTTGATCGGCGACGCCTTCGCATTGCCTCTTCTCGATGCGCTCAAGCAACAGAGGTACGATACCTCCTCGATTCGCGTTTTGGTCAGTACGGCCGCTGTTCTATCTCCGTCCGTGCGAGAGGAGCTGCTGCGGTACTTACCGGAAGGCGTCTTCGTGATCGAAAATATCGGCGCGAGCGAGGCTGGGCTGCAAGCGCTGAGCTTCGACACACGTTCAGGGTACCAGGGAATCCCTGGCTATCAGTTGCGCGAGAATACAGTGCTCTTGAACGCGGAGCGTACGGGAGTGCTCGACCCGAATCACGTGCGTTTCGGCCCGTCCGGGGACGTCGGTTGGGTCGCCACCAAAGGTCATATCCCCCTCGGCTACCTCAGTGATCCAGAAAAAACGAGGGAGACCTTCCCTGTGATTGGCGGGGTGCGGTACTGCGTGGGCGGGGACCGTGCTTGTTACGCGGAAGATGGGCGCGTGCTGTTTTTGGGGCGTGAAAGCTTTTGCATCAACACCGGGGGCGAAAAGGTTTACGTGGAAGAAGTCGAGCGCGTTCTCAAGAGCCATCCGGCAGTCTACGACACGCTGGTGGTCGGCCTGCCAGACCCACGTTGGGGCCAACGGGTCACCGCAGTGATCGTGGTTGCTCCTGGGCAGCGCCAGCCCACTCTGGAGGAGATCCGGGCTCACTGCGCAACTTATTTGGCTGGGTATAAAATTCCGCGCACCCTGGTTTTCGCTCCGGAAATTGTTCGCAGCCCGAGCGGAAAGCCCGACTATCACTGGGCCCGAAAGTACGCTCTCGAACACAGTAGCTGAACGGGGAGGGAAGCGGGGCACGCTTACGGGCTGCCAATGAAGGAAGTTTTTGTTTGACAAACAAACGTTTGTTGGGTTAATTGGGGGTCGTGCAGCGGAGGCGCAACCCGACAGCGATGGAGACGAAGTCAACGCGGGACGTGATCCTCGACGTTGCCGAACGACAGTTTGCAGAGCGCGGGTTCCGTGGTGTTTCCGTGCGGGAAATTGCGGCTGAGGTCGGGCTGAAAAACCAGGCCAGCTTGTACCATTATTTCCGGAACAAACGCGCGCTGTACGAAGCGGTGCTAGCGCGTGGGGTATCCACGCTCGTGGAGCTTGTGGCCTCTGGGGCACCTACGGAAGAGCGCACGCAAGACCATCGTGCTGTCGTAGAGGCGACGATCGATCGGGTTGTCGATTACCTCGTGCTCCATCCGCACCTTCCCCGCTTGATCCAAAGGGCAGGGATGGACGATGTGCAGGCCTTTCGAGGGACACTGGTGCGTCTTTTACGTCCGCTCTTTCAGCAAGGAATCGGCGTGCTCGCTGTAGCAGGGGCACCGTGGCGGCGGGAAGAACTGCCGCACTTGGCTGCAGGGATTTATCATTTGATTTTTGGTTACTTCGCTAACTCCCCGCTGTTGTCGGTAGTGACTGAGAGCAACTGGCTGGATGCCGCGTCGTTGGCGCGGCAGCGCCGCTTCCTGAAAGCTGCCGTGAGCGAGCTGCTCGGGTTCCGTCGTTCGGGTGAGGTCCGGCTGCTCGGTACCGTGGCGAGTGGGCAAACAGCCGTGAAGTAGGAAGGAGGTCAGGCGATGAGACTCGAAGATGTGGATCTCTACAACTTGGATCTTTGGGAACAACGGGTCCCACACGAGATGTTCGCTCTGTTACGGCGCGAAGCGCCGGTGTTTTGGCACAAGGAGCCCAAGGGTGGGCCTGGCTTCTGGGCGGTCACGAAGTACGCGGATATCGTACATGTCTCGAAGCACCCTAGGCTCTTTTCCTCTTGGCGTGGCGGCACCAACATCTTCGATTTGGCTCCGGAGGAGCTCGCGCAGACGCGGATGATGATGCTGAATATGGATCCGCCGCAGCACACGAAGTATCGCCGGCTGGTTAGTCACGGTTTCACGCCGCGTCGGATTGCGGAACTCGAGCCTCACGTCCGCGAGTTGACGCGCCAGATCATCGATCGCGTCGCGCCAAAAGGCGAGTGTGATTTTGTCACGGAGATCGCCGCGGAGTTGCCCCTGCAGGTCATTGCAGAACTAATGGGCATCCCTCTGGAGGATCGCCATTTGGTCTTCGAGTGGAGCAATCGCTTAATTGGCTTTGACGATCCGGAATTTCAGACCTCGATGGAGGACGGGAAACAAGCTGCAGCGGAAATGTGGGCGTATGCCCACACACTTGCGGAAAAGCGGCGGCGGGATCCGAAGAACGACCTGATTTCTCGCCTGCTCCACGCGGAAATCGATGGGGAACGCCTGAGCGAAATGGAATTTGACTCGTTCTTCTTGCTTCTCGCGGTGGCGGGAAACGAAACGACGCGGAATCTGATTTCTGGTGGGATGTTGGCCTTGTTCGAACACCCCGATCAGAAGGAAAAGCTGCTCAAGCACCCCGAGCTGTTACCCACGGCAGTGGAAGAAATGTTGCGCTGGGTCTCCCCAGTGATTTGCTTCCGGCGAACCGCTACCGAGGATACGGAAATTCGCGGGCAGCGCATTCGTGAGGGAGAGAAGGTGGTGGTGTTTTACATCTCGGCGAATCGAGATGAGGAGGTATTTGAGCGTGCGGACCAGTTCGATATTGCTCGTTCGCCTAACGAACACATCGCGTTCGGGATTGGCGAGCATTATTGTCTGGGGTCCAATTTGGCGCGGATGGAAATCCGCGTGATGTTCGAGGAGATTTTGCGTCGCTTGCCGGATATCGAACTTGCCGGCCCACCGCGGCGGCTGCGTTCGAACTTTATCTCTGGGATCAAGTCCATGCCTGTGCGATTCACACCGGAGCGGCGCCGTGCGGTTGCGCAGGCCTAGTCGCTGCTGCTTGACGCTATTTGGACTTCGATGCAAGCTGACACCCTAAGGAGTGGCAAACGATGAAAATCCGCATTGACTACGACCTGTGCGAAGGCAATGCCGTGTGCATGAAAGTGGCCCCCGAGGTGTTCGTTGTAGGCGACGATGATCGCGCCCATCTCGTTGACCCAAATCCATCCGAGGAGCTGCGGGCAAAGGTGGAACTTGCAGTGCGACGCTGCCCCCGCCAGGCATTGTCTTTGGAGGAATAAAATGTTGGCCCTGCGCGGCCACTGAGCTGATTTTGAACGCGTAAGACGCATGGAGCGGATTCGGCAGCTGGGACGTGAGCTATCGAATTGGGGGCGATGGGGTCCGGACGATCAGCGGGGAACACTGAACTTCATCACGCCAGAGGTGGTGCGGAGGGCAACTGCTTGTGTGCGCTCGGGGCGCGTGTTCAGCTTAGGTCTGCCGTTGGGCCCGGATGGCCCGCAGATTGGGCAAGGTGGGCGTGTGAACCCGTTGCACTTCGTCACGGCACTGCACGCTGGCTATGGCTCGCCCGACGGCTTCCACTACAACGACGATGTGCTCCTGCTTCCCCTACAGGCGGCTACCCAGTGGGATAGCTTGGCTCATGTGTACTACGACGGCACGCTGTACAACGGCGTGTCTGCGAGTGCGGTAAGTTCCAGCGGTGCGGCGCGGAACGGGATCGATGCGGTTGGCAACGGCGTACTGACCCGGGGAGTCCTCCTCGACATTGCGAGATTGGAGGGGGTCGAACGCCTGCCGCCAGGCTTTGTCATTCGACCAGAGCACTTGGAAGCAGCGGAAAAGGCGGAGCGCGTTCGCGTGAGTTCAGGGGACGCGTTATTGGTGCGCACGGGGCACATCACCGTGTTTACCCGAGAGCAGAATCGTGAAGGATACATGCGCCAGATGCCGGGCTTAGGTCTGGATTGCGCTCGTTGGCTCCACGCGCGGGAGGTCTGCGCAGTTGCGACGGATACGAACGCGGTTGAGGTCATCCCCTTCGAGGACCCGAGCACTCCCTTGCCCTTGCACCTGGTGTGCATCCGGGACATGGGCCTCACGCTGGGGGAGATGTTTTACCTCGAGGAATTGGCTGAGGCCTGCGCAGCCGATGGGGAGTGGGCGTTTTTACTCGCAGCCCCCGTATTGAAGGTGCGAGGTGGGCTCGGGACGCCACTGAACCCTTTGGCGGTTAAGTAGCGTCCTCACGTGAATCCTCCGGGTGAGGCTACCGCCAGAGCAAACGCTTGATCCATTGTTCGACTTCCTCCAGCAAGTGCTGCGGATCGCTCCGCATGCCCCCTTCGACCCAGTTGGCCAATAGTGTCTGATTCACCGCACTGAAGAGCCGAGCGAGCAACAAGGGTGGGGCCTCAACAAAAATCCCCTCGGCGATACCGCGGGCAAAAATGCTTGCTTGTAGCCGCTGGATCTCAGCCCACACGGCTGCCCTCTTCCCCGTCCCGTTTTCCGGACTGTGCATCCACGCCGCTCCCAGTCGCAGGTGCATCCGCAAGAAATGGGGCCGTTCGGAAAAGTACAGCACGTAATCGCGCAGCAACTCGAAAAAGGCAGTCGTAGCCGACCCCTCACGCGCCGCTGCCCTGCGCACGAGTTCGAGAATCTCTCCACCACGAGCTTCGAGCAACGCCTGAAGCACCTCTTCTTTGCTACGGAATACCGAGTAAATCGTTCCCATTGAGAGAGCGGCTCGTCGGCCAATCTCCTGCATCGAGGCAGCAGAGAACCCCCTTTCCGCGAAAACTTGCTCCGCAGCCTCCAGGATGTGCTGCCTGTATACTGCTAAGCGAGCTTCCCGAGCGCGCTCTCGAGGGGACCGCGTCACTTTCTTCACGAGCCCACCCCTACCATCGAAATACCCGATTGACAATGCGCGATAGCGAATGATAATTCGGGGACCTGAAATATCGGTTCGGAACGAAGGGACGGGAGGGCTGAGCGATGGAGTTTGGCATTTTTTCTCAAATGCATGTGCCGCCGTGGGATGATGAACACTCGCGTTTCATGAGGGAATTGGAGGTGGCCGAGGCGGTGGAAGCAGCCGGGTTCAAATACGATTGGGCACCGGAGCACCACTTTCTGCAACACTACTCGCATCAGCCCGCGCCGGAGGTGTTTCTGAGCTGGGTGGCAGCGCGGACAAAACGGATCCATGTCGGAACAGCGATTACGAACATCACCGCGCCGGTGAATCATCCCGTTCGCGTGGCGGAGCGCATCGCAACGATGGATCATTTGTCCGAAGGCCGGGTTGAGTTCGGCACCGGTCGTGGCTCGTCTTCAGCTGAATGGGCTGGGTTCTGTATCCCCTCTGCCGCCGAAACTAAACCCATGTGGCGTGAGTCTTTGGAGCAGATTCCCCGTATGTGGCAGGACGGGGTGTACGAGTACGAGGGTAAGTATTTTCGCGTGCCGCCACGCAATGTGTTGCCGAAGCCGTACACGAAACCGCATCCGCCTCTGTGGTTGGCTTGTTCAAGTCCGCAAACCTTTACAGAAGCCGGCGAGCTTGGCCTTGGAGCATTGTGTTTCACCTTCGGGACACCAGCAGAAATTGCCCACTTGGTGCGCGCGTACAAAGAGGCGATCCAGCGCTGCACGAACCCCATCGGGGGTTACATCAACAACAATATCGCCGTGACGACCAACATGTTTTGCTTACCGGACGGGGACGAAGCCCGGTATCTGTATGCGAACGCCAAAGTCGAGCGATTTACTGAGTATTTCTTTCAGTGGCTTGATTCCATCCCCCGCCCAAAAGGCCTCCCGAAAGAGGGCCCGATCGGCCCATTGCCTCCGACGACGCCGGAGCAATTAAAAGCTGGGCTTGCAGCGGGTGGCCGGCAGGTTGGTGCTCCGGAAGAGATTATCCCTGTGATCCAAATGTACGAGGAAATCGGCGTTGATCAGCTCATTTACGCTCCGCTGACCCTGACGATGGACCAAAAGCATGTGTTGCGGTCAATCGAAACCTTCGGCAAGTACGTGCTTCCGAAGTTCGATAAAGACCCAGTTCACAGCACAGTCCGGCAACGAGAAGCCCAGCTCAAGGCCAAAGCAGCATAACGGAGTTTCTCTGTGCGAGAGACGGTGGTGCAGCAGTTCCAGCCGGTCACAGCGGACTCCGTTTTGGTTGGTGGCCAGTGGGTGAAGGCAGAGCGGGGCACGTACCCGATCATCGACCCGGCTACGGAAGCTGTGGTTGGGTATGCTCCCCACGCGAGCTTAGATCAGGTACGGGAGGCAGTAGCCGCAGCGCGTCGCGCATTCGACGTTGGGCCGTGGCCACGCTTCTCTCCGGCTGAGCGGGCGCGACTTCTGCGCCGGGCGGCGGATGCACTCCGGAAACGTAGCGAGGATTTGGTAGAACTGGTCGTTGCGGAGACCGGGGCGTTGCGCGCTGTCGCTGTTGCCCAGCAAGTTGGTGCCGCGGTGGCACGGCTTGAGCGTTATGCGGAGTTAGCCGAGGACCCTGGGGAGACCCCGTTTGCTCCCCGTAGTGTCCCCTTGCGAGGTGAAGAAAGGCTTGTGGCTGGCATCGCTGTGCGTGAGCCGGTGGGCGTGGTCGCAGCCATCACGCCGTTCAATTTCCCCATGACCAATTGCGCGGGAAAGATCGGCCCTGCCCTAGCCTGTGGAAACACGGTGGTGGTCAAACCCGCACCACAAGACCCGTTAGCCGTGGTCGAGATGTGCCGTGTGGTGGCGCAAGAACTCCCCGAGGGTGTGCTGAACTTTGTTTGTGGGCCTGAGGCGGACATCGGCCAGGCACTCTGTGCTGACCCCGACGTAGACATGATTTCTTTTACCGGCAGCTCCGCGGTGGGGCGGGCGATCCAGGCTACGGCAGGGCCACAGATGAAGCGGGTGCTCCTCGAACTTGGCGGAAAATCAGCGTGTATCGTATTTGCCGATGCTGATCTCGAGGCAGCCCTTGGCGGGGCAATGCAGACCTGGACGTTTCACGCTGGCCAAATTTGTATTGCGGGAACGCGTCTGTTGATTGAACGACCGATTTACGAACAGTTCGTCACTCGACTGGTCGGTGCCGCGCGGAAGCTGACCATTGGAGATCCGCGGGATCCTGCTACCGTCGTGGGGCCACTGATCTCCGCTGCCCAACGAGATCGTGTGGAACAGTGGATCGCTACTGGCTTGCGCGAAGGGGCTCGGTTGGCCTGTGGGGGACAGCGGCCAGCGCATAGAACAAGAGGGTTTTTCATCGAGCCGACTCTGCTGGTCGACGTCCGCAACGAGATGTCGGTGGCGCGGGAGGAAATTTTCGGCCCGGTGTTGGTCGCGATTCCATTCGCAGGAGAGGAAGAAGCAGTCCACATCGCCAACGACTCACCATACGGCCTCTACGGCTATGTGTGGAGCGGAAATCTGCGCCGGGCGTTGCGAGTCGCCCGCGCCCTCCGCACAGGCACGGTGCAGATCAACGGTGCGCCACCGAACCCGGAGGCACCCTTCGGCGGATTTAAGCAAAGTGGCATCGGCCGCGACGGCGGCCGGTACGCGCTGAGTGCGTACTCCGAACTCAAATTCATCGGTTGGACCATGTGAGCGCCTCATCATGATCCGCGTTCGCGCAGCAGTTCTCGACAAGCCGGGAGGGGACGTGAGCATCCGTGAGGTTGAGGTGCGTGATCCGGGTCCGGGTGAAGTGCGCGTGCGCATCCGTGCGGCTGGGCTTTGCCACTCTGACCTCAGTGTGATCGACGGTACAATCCCTTATCCAACCCCCGTGGTTTTGGGGCACGAAGGCGCGGGCGTAGTCGAAGCGGTGGGCGTAGGAGTACGGAGCGTTCGGGAAGGCGACCATATCATTGTTTCCACGCTGGCACACTGTGGCCGTTGCGTGGCTTGCGAATCCGGCCGGCCCACGCAGTGCCGCCACGCGCCAAGCCCGAAAGAAAGCCGGCCGTTCCTTTGCGATGGAGATGCGATTTACCAGTTCGCAAATGCCTCGGTATTTGCCGAGGCGACGTTGATCCGAGAGGAAAGCGCCATTCCGATCGATGCGCGGGTACCGTTTGACCGAGCTTGCCTGATTGGCTGCGGTATTGTCACCGGTTATGGCGCTGTCGTGAATCGGGCGAAGGTGGAAACCGGGGCCACGATGGCGGTGTTTGGCGCGGGTGGAATTGGTCTGAACTGCATTCAAGGGGGTGTGCTTGCCGGTGCGAGCATCATTGTCGCGGTCGATGTTGTCGAACAGAAGCTGGCATGGGCAAGCGAGTTCGGCGCCACCCACGTGGTCGATGCGCGTCGAGAAGATCCAGTGGAGGCAATCCGCGCGCTTTGTGGGGGAGTCGATTATGCCTTCGAGGCCGTGGGCTCGTTGCCAGTGATCCGGCAGGCGCTCGACTCGCTCGCACCAGGGGGAACCCTCACCATCGTTGGTGTTCCACCGGTGGGCAGCCAATTCTCGTTCGTCGTGCACCAGCTTTACCAAAACAAGGCCATCTTGGGTTGCCGTTATGGTGCCGCTCGCCCTCGGGTCGATTTTCCCTTGCTAGCCAACCTCTACTTGAGTGGCCGCCTCAAGATCGACGAGCTCGTCACACGCGAGTACCGGTTGGAAGACTTTCACCAAGCACTTGCTGACTTGAAGGTTGGTGCGCTGGCTCGCGGCGTGTTTCGTTTCGACGAAAAGGCCTGAAAGGATCAACCCAAAGGGGAAAAGGGAGGAGAATATGGGTCGATACGGATACTATGTGATCGATGCTGATGGTCACGGCGGTGACTTACCGAATTGGTGGGAGCGCTTGCCGACGCAGTTTCGCGATAAGTGGGAAGAGCGGCGCGAGCGACTTCGGAAGCACTTTGCCAACCTCCCCGGAGTCGGTGTGCGGGCAACGCGGGGAACCGCCAAGGTTGACAGTCTTGAGCGCGCAGGCATGACCGATCCGAAGGCTCGTCTCGAAGATATGGATTTGGAAGGTATCGACCGCACCGTGATGTTCCCGGGTGGTGCTGGAGAGGAGTGGGCCGGACTCGATCGCGATTTCGCGATCGCCGTGTGTCAAACTCTAAACGATGCGCGCGCCGAGTTCCTGAAATACAACCCAGAGCGGTTGATGTCGGTGGCGAAGCTCCCAATGATCGATCCCGAGGCTGCTGCCGCAGAGCTCCGCCGCTGTGTCACGCAGCACGGCATGGTGGGCATGGTGACCCCTCAGCACATCCGCGACAAGAACCTCGACCATCCGAGCTTTTACCCCATTTGGGCCGAGGCTGAGCGGCTTGGAGTGGCGGTGTGTGTCCATGGGGGAGGCCAAGCCCTGGATCAAATCCCGATTGGGGTCGATCGGTTCTCGACCCGACTGGAAACTCACGCGTTCACGCACCCAGTGGGGCAAATGTTGGCGGTGATGAACTTCACCGTTGGCGGCATCTTGCACAAGTTTCCCAACTTGAGGGTAGCCTTCCTCGAGGCGAACGTTGGTTGGCTGCCGTTTTGGCTCGAACGGCTCGATGAACATTGGGAACTTACCCCGGAGCAGGCGCCGCTCATTGACCGCAAACCGAGCGAGTACTTCTTGTCGGGCCGCTGCTTCATCGGGTGTGACCCTGACGAGTCCACGATCCCGGCGGTGGTGAATGCTTTAGGGGAGGACGTTATCGTGTACGCCTCCGATTATTGCCACTGGGATTGCCGCTTCCCCGACACGGTAAAGATCATCGCAGAACGCAACGACTTGTCGCGCTCAGCGAAGGAGAAAATTCTGTCAAAGAATCCAGCCCGTCTGTACAACTTGAATTGAGCAACGGCTTCCGATGTTACCGCCTCTGTCGACTTTGCTCGAGCCAGCACGCAGCGCTGTACTGGTGATGGAGTGCCAGCGCGGAATCCTCGAACCCGAGGAAGGCCGCTTTCGTCAGTTGGCTGAGTTGGTGGAACGGAACGGTACGGTGCCAGCAATCCGCCGTTTAGTGGAAGCTGCGCGCCGAGCTCGGGTGCCTGTAGTTTTTTTGACCGCTTCGCGACGCAGCGACGGAGCTGGCTCAGCGCGTAACTGCCCTCTTCTAGCGGCAGGGGCGCAGACTGCCCCGATGATTCCGGGAAGCACTCGTCACGCAATGGTGGCTGAGCTCGAACCGAAAAGTGACGACTTCATTGTCAATCGGATGCATGGAGTCTCGCCGTTTCACGGAACAGAATTGGATCCACTTCTGCGGAACCTCGGGGTGACCACCGTCGTTGCCACAGGAGTGTCGGTTAACGTGGGCATCCTCGGCTTGGTGATGGAAGCCGTCAATCATGGGTACTACGTTGTTGTGCCCAGAGAAGCAGTCGCTGGAGTGCCCGAAAGTTACGTAGAGCAAGTATTTCAGTACACGTTACGCCTCCTCGCAACGGTGACGAAGGTCGACGAGGTCGTCCGACTGTGGGAGCAATCGACGGTGTGAGGTGATGGAGGGATTGCGGCGATTCGCGAACAAAGTTGCCTTTGTCACCGGAGCCGCCTCGGGTATCGGCCGCGCAATTGCTGAACGCTTGGCCGCGGAAGGTGCGGCAGTGGTCATGACGGATGTTGCCAGCGACGGTTTGGCCCAAGCGGAGGACGCAATTCACAAATGCGGTGGGCAAGCATTCGCCGTTCCCTGCGATGTGACGGACGAGCGGTCCGTACAACAGGCAGTCACTGCGGCGGTGGATCGGTTCTCGGGGATCGATGTGTTGGTGAATGCCGCGGGGATTGGCCGGGCTGTTCGATTCGAAGACCTGGCTGTCGAAGAATGGGAGCGGATCTTGCGCGTGAACTTGTCTGGGCCCTTTCTGGTGATTCGTTCTGCCCTGCCCTTTCTCCTTGGGCGCAACGGTGCCAACATCGTGAACATCTCTTCGATTGCCGGGTTACGGGGACAAGCGTACAACGCCGCGTACTGTGCATCGAAGGCTGGTTTGCTGAATTTCACCCGCGCTCTAGCCCTGGAGTTCGCAACAAGGGGATTGCGTGCCAATTGTGTCTGCCCGGGCGGTGTGAAGACTCCATTGGTGAAAAACTTCGTACCGGACGGAACGATGGAGGCCCACCTGATTGCCTATGCCATGCCGCCGATTCCAGGGGCCTGGGGTAAGCCCGGGGACATCGCCGCCGCGGTGGCGTTTTTGGCGAGCGACGAAGCACGAATGATCAACGGAGCTGCACTTGTTGTGGACTTCGGCGTGCTGGCTTGAGGAGTGATGGGAGTAGAGCTGATCACGGAATTGATTGCACGGCGTGCTCGCGAGCAAGGGGCACAGACGTTTATTTACCACGAGGGGCAGCGTTGCTCGTATGCTGAGTTCCACGCTTTGACGAACCGCTTCGCAAACGCGTTGCTCGCGTTGGGTATCGACAAGGGAGACCGAGTCACCCTGGCCATGGGTAATTCAGTGGAGTACCTCGTGGCCGCGTTTGGGATTTTGAAAGCTGGTGCCGTGCTCCACCCGGTCAACCCAGCGCTCGGGAGCCGTGAGCTCTCCTACTTATTGCAGCATGCCGAGCCGAAACTGGTGGTGACGAATTCCGAAACTGTGGAGAAAATCCCGCGAGGGGAATTGCAAGTGCCAGCAGGATTGCGTTGGGTGAGCTTTGGCGGCGGTCCAGATGTGCTCGCACTCGACCGCTTGCTCGCCGAGGCCTCTGGAGAGACTGTTCCTGTAGAACTTTTGCCCGATGATTCTTCTACCTTGTTGTATACATCCGGCACCACGGGTCACCCGAAGGGTGTGCTTTTTCGCCACAGCAGCACCGGAGCAGCCGGCCAGCATTTCGTTCATGTTCTCGGCATTCAGCGCGATGACACGGTGCTCGCTGTAACTCCTCTGTTTCACGGGAACGCCTGGGGCGCGGTGGTGACCGCTTTGCAGGCGGGCGCGGCTGTAGCGTTTCCGAAGATGTTTTCGGCCTCGCAGTTTTGGCCGCTCGTCCACGAGGTGGGGGCTACCGTCCTTTATACGCTCGGCACGATCTTGGCCATTTTGCTCGCTCAACCGTCAAGCGAGTTGGAGCGCACAAGCCGGCTGCGGGTGATCTTAGGCCTAGGTAGTGCCCCTTTGCGCGAGCAGATTCGACTGCGCTTTGGCGTAACCCAAGTGGTGGAGTGCTTTGGATCGACGGACGCCGGCGTGGTGACCATTGAGCCTCCTGGCTCCTCGCCGCGCCCTGGCTCGTGTGGGCCGCCTGTGCCGGGCGTCCAAATCCGCATCGTGGACGACGAGGGTCGAGAGTTATCCCCACGCCAGACGGGGGAAATTGTTGTGCGTTCGCCGCACTGTCTTGCAGAGTATTTCCGGGATCCCGAGCAAACTCGCGCCGCGCTGCGCGACGGTTGGTTTTTCACTGGCGACTTGGGATATTTGGACGAAGATGGGTGGCTCTACTTTGTGGATCGCAAGCGCGACGTCATTCGCCGTGGCGGCGAAAACGTCTCCAGCGCTTACGTTGAGAAGATCCTACGCGAGCACCCAGCAGTGGCCGAAGTAGCCGTAATCGGCGTGCCGGACCCAGTGCTAGGCCAGGAAATCAAGGCTTTTGTGGTGCCTTCTCGGGAAGTGACCGAAGAAGAACTCCGCGTCTTCGCTGCAGCCCGGTTGGCGAAGTTCCAGGTGCCGAAGTACTGGGAGTTTCGCACATCCTTGCCGAAAACGCCGACGCAGAGAATCGAAAAGTATAAACTGCGCGCCGAAAGTGGTCCTGGGGGACCGCTGATTGGTTGAGGGCTAGAGGGTGCTTGTGTTCTGTTCCGTTCCGTGGCGGAACACTGCGATCAGGAGGAACCGATGGGCTTTACCCTGCCTGAGATTCACGACGGGATTGCGGCGCGGGTGCCGGATCGTGAGGCGATCGTAACTGCCGAGCGGCGTTTGCTCTGGTCGGAATTTACCCGCCGCTCGCGACAACTCGCCTGGGTCTTTCACCAGGCAGGTCTGGGCTGCCATCGGCCAAGGGCGGAGCTCGCTCCCTGGGAGTCCGGGCAGGATCACGTAGGAATTTACCTGTACAATTGCCCCGAGTATCTCGAAACCATGGCCGCCGCCTTTCGCGCTCGTGTTGCTCCGTTCAACGTGAATTACCGTTACGTCGACCAGGAGCTACTCCATCTCTTTCGCGACGCACACGCGCGCGCCATCGTGTACCATGCAGCGTTCGCGCCCCGACTGGCTCGTCTGCTTCCTCACTTGCCCGAAGTGCGGCTTTTGCTCCAAGTGAATGATGGCAGTGGCGAACCCTTGTTGCCAGGCGCGCGCGATTACGAAGATGCGTTGGAGGCGGCGCCCGATGATCCCCTCCCTCTCCAGCCGCATCCCGATGACCTTTACATCGTCTACACCGGCGGTACGACGGGTGCGCCAAAAGGGGTACTGTGGCGGCAAGAAGATATTTTCTTTGCAGCACTGGGTGGACGAATTCCGGGCGGAACGCCGGTGACGTCGCTTGAGGAGCTCTTCGAGCGCGTTCCTTACGGGGCGTTTATGCGCATGTTGCCTGCACCACCCTTCATGCACGGTGCCGGGCATTGGACGGCGTTTATGATCCTTCATCAAGGAGGAACGGTGGTGTTGCCGAAAGAGGTCAGGCACCTGGACCCGGACGATATCTGGCAGACAGTGGAGCGAGAGCAGGTCTTCTCGCTTTCGATCGTTGGCGACGCCTTTGCAATTCCGTTGTTGGATCAGTTGCAGCGCAAGGACTACAATTTGTCATCGCTCCGCGTCATCGGTTCTGGGGGCGCCTTGCTCTCTCCTTCCGTCAAGGCGGCGCTGTTGGAACGGTTACCTGATGTCACCGTAGTGGATGGCTTTGGCTCGTCAGAAACCGGAGCTCAAGGTGCAGCAGCGGCAGCGAGCGCGAGCGATGTCGGAGCGCGGTTCCGGATGGATCCGGACACGGTGCTGCTCGATGAGCTGCGCCAGCGTGTGCTTCAGCCGAACGAACGGGAAGTAGGGTGGATTGCACGACGAGGGTATGTGCCGTTGGGTTACCTTGGCGATCGCGAGAAGACCGAACGAACCTTCGTCACCATTGAGGGAGTTCGGTACGCCGTTCCGGGCGACCGGGCTCGCTACGAGGAGGATGGTTCGATCGTCGTCCTTGGGCGGGACTCAGTGTGTATCAACACCGGTGGTGAGAAGGTGTACGCGGAAGAAGTGGAACAAGTACTGAAACGCCACCCTAGTGTCTACGACGTGGTGGTGGTGGGAACCCCGAGTGAACGTTGGGGACAGCAGGTCACGGCCGTGGTCGGGTTGCGGCCTGGGATGCAAGCGACTGCGGAGGAGCTGCGCGAATTTGCCGCGAAGGATTTGGCTAGATACAAACTGCCGCGTGCTGTGGTTTTTGTAGAAACCGTCGTCCGCAGTCCGACTGGCAAGCCAGATTACCGGTGGGCTCGCGAGGTGGCCATACAGCGGCTGGGTTCACAGGATTGATTCTCGCGGTGTTCGCAAAGGACTCCAACCCTGCTCGACGAAAGGGCGTTGACCGTTCGGGAGGACTACGCCTATAAGTTCAGCGAGCGCCCCGCAACTTAAAGTGTCGGCAGAGGTGCGGATGCCCGTAGATCGGCGGCGTCAACTCCCTTTGGTCAGCGCTTCGACGCCGGACTCGTCACTCGTCAGAGTAGCAGCCGATCGCGCCTGCGGTTCGTTACTCCCGTCTTGCTCTGGACGGTTCATGCTGCGTTAATGCGAAAGTGAACAATTATGGAGGAGTCATGACGAGGATGTCGATACTGATGAGGAAGTTTCTCGCTGGCGCGGTTGCGGTCGTGTTCGTGCTTGGCGGGTGCGCGGCGTACGAAAGGGCACCGCGTACTGTTAAGGGTGCAGGAATCGGCGCGGCGGCTGGTGCAGCAACGGGGGCCGCGGTTGGAGCGATTGTTGGCGGCGGCAAAGGTGCAGGACAAGGTGCCGCCATCGGAGCCGTTTTAGGAGCAATCGGTGGTGGTTTGATCGGGAACTACCTGGATCAACAAGCGAAGGAGATGCAGGCCATTCTCGCCGAGCAGGACCGGCTACGACGTGAGCAAGAGCGCCTCGATGTTGCCCTCTCGACCGACATTTTGTTCGCCTCGGGCAGCGCAACGTTGCAACCAGGCGCGCGGGACAAAATTCGCCAGCTTGCGGCTGTGCTCAATCGCTACCCCCGCACGTACATCCAGGTGATTGGGCACACCGATAGCCGTGGTTCCGAGGAGTCCAATCTCGAACTTTCGCGGCGCCGTGCTCAGGCTGTAGCTGAGGAATTGGTCTCGGCGGGCGTTTCCGCTTCGCGGATTACCACGTTCGGCCGGGGTGCCTCGAGTCCCGTGGCAACGAACGATACCCCTGAGGGGCGGGCGATGAACCGCCGCGTGGAAATTGTCATTCAACCTGATGAGGGGCTTCGTCGCGAGCATGAGCAAGGCGGAGCGTACGAAGATCCTCGCTAAAAATAAATACCCGTGGGTCAGCAGCCTGTAGAGGTCAGGACTCTCGCCGATTTGCCCCGTGCGTGGCGGGTCCGATGGGGCTCGGCCATTGCCGTTGGCGAGGCTCGAGAACGATGCACCTTCGAAGAGCTCGACGGTCGTGCGGAATGTTGGGCTAGGGCGTTGCGGCACAGCGGCATCGAGCCCGGAGCCCGCGTTGCCCTATGGGGCGGAAATAGTGTGTCATGGCTCACGCGTGCGTTTGGGGTGTGGAAGGCAGGTTGTACGCTGATCCCGCTTTCCACGTTCGCGACGGCTCGAGAGCTCGGTGAGATTTTAGCGAGTGCCCAAGCCGACATTCTCCTAGCCGACCGCTATTTGAGGAACCGCGACTTGGCGCAGCTCTTATCGGAGCTTGCATTTCCGCATCGTCTGAAGCGAGTGGTGGTCAACGCCGCTGGCGACCTTCGGGGTGTGGAGGACGAAAGCGAGTTTTTGCGCTCTTACGGCAAGGTCTCTTCGGCCGAGAGCACCCTCGCTCGCCCGGAGGACGTCGCCATGATTCTTTATACCTCTGGGACCACGGGCAAGCCGAAGGGGGTCCGCTTGCAGCATCGTGCCGTTTTGAGCACGGTTCGTGCGACGGCGGCACGCGGCGGCCTTCGGCCTGGAGACTCTGTGGTGTCGAGCCTCCCACTGTTTTGGGTTGCCGGGCTTTGCATTCGCGCCTTGCCCACTTTGGCTAGCGGAAGTGCCCTCGTGGTCATGCCGACCTTTGAAGTCAACGAGCTTTTGGAAATCCTTCAGCATTGGCGCCCAACGGGCCTACATTTGCGCCCCCCACAAGTCAGCGCCCTACTCTCCCACCCGGGCTTCCGGCCCGAGCTGGTGCGCACAGTTGTTCGAGGCGGAGGTCGCACTGAGTGGTTCGGCCCGTACCTTGCACGCGCACGTTTGATCACTGGATACGGCATGACTGAAATGTCGGGATACGTTACCGCGGTGAGTTGGCGGGATCCTGCGTCCGTGCGATCCACGAGCATAGGAAGACTGCTTCCGAGGACGCAAGTGCGCATCGTGAGTGAGGATGGCCGCGAATGTCGGCCGGGAAGCGTTGGCGAAATCCGGGTGCGAGGTCCGGGCATGTTTGAATCGTACGAAGGCCAACCTCGCGGAGTCGGCATCGATCCCCAAGGCTTCTTTTGCACCGGTGACCTCGGCTATCGTGACGACAACGGGCAGCTGCATTTCGTCGGCCGCAGCAAAGACCTCCTGCGCTGTAAGGGCATCAACGTCTCTCCGGTGGAAGTGGAGAGCGTTCTGGCCCAACATCCAACGGTGGAGGCTGCATACGTCGTTGGTCTGCCGCCGGATGGGTTCGATCAACAGTTGGTCGCGCTCGTTGTCTCCCGGGACGGTCGAGACCACGAAGCGTTGTGGCGGGAGTGGTGTGAGAAAGCGCTGTCCTCTTACAAGCGGCCGACGGCTTTCATCCTCTTGCGACGCGACGAAGTGCCCTTTGGCCCTACGAGCAAGCCTTTGCGCGACCGACTTGCGGCGCTCGCAAGCGCCCGTTTGCGTCGGGAAGGTCCAAGTGGGTAACCCACGGACCCCTTCTCTTCGTAAGGAGTTCATGCGAAGCAAGAGGTGAAGTATGACGCGAGGCTCAGACGCGGAAACACGTGCGTGGGCCGCCTCGTGACCCGTTGACGAGAGAACTTTCTGCTGTCAGGTCGTGGGCTTTTCTTGCCGATCTCTCGCGTGGTAAAGAGAGCTTTTAGTGAGTGCTTTGCCGAGGAGAACGCGGTTATGAGCGAACTACAGCAAGGGGTGCCCGCGGGGCTGCAGCCGGTGGGACCAGGTGCGAGCGAGTTCCTCGAGTTGTACGCGTTCGAGCGGCCAACAGAGGCTAAGCCTGTTGGCGTGTTTCTCGAAGAACTGCGAGCATTGATCCGGCAACATGTGGTTTCTCCTGACTTGGCGGAGGCGCTCAAGTACGGGCGAGTCGATCGGGAGGGGATGCGGCGGTGGATTAAGGATTACTACCAGTTTATCCGCCTGGATGCGCAAGGAAGCGCCGCCATGATCGCCCGCTGCTCCAGGCGGGGGCTGTTCCTTGCTCTGAGCTCTATCGTGAATCGGAAGACGGGCTTTTATCAGGTCACCGCCCCGCCGCGCGATTTGTTTGTTCGCTTCGCCGAAGCCTTTGGTGTCGGCTTCGATGAGCTCGAGGCCCACTATCCTTGCCCCGAGACATTGCAAGCGAAGTATGCGCGCTTGCAGTTCCAGTTTGACACCTTTGAAAGCGGGTTTGCCGTGACCGCGCTGGGAGCCGAAGGAGTATTGCTCGATGTGGTGCGCGACGAACGGCCATGGCTCTGCCAGCGGGGAATTGCAGAGTACATGAAGCGTGCCTTTGGCTTGAACGACGATGCCGTTGCCTACTGGCGTGCGTACGAGGACTTTCGCAGCTTTGTCTGTGAGCCGGTGTGGGAGATCGCAGCCGAAATCGCCTGTGATGCGAGCCAGCAGGAACGGTTGCGGACCACACTCCACCATTGGCTCCTCTTGTATGGGAACATGCGGCGCGCGTGGGCGGACATCGTTTCCGGAACTTATGCGTTCCCAGAGATCACTTGGCCCCCAGCCGGCCGTAGCTTCCAAGCTGGACGGGAACAGAGCCACGAGGAAATGGTCGAGGAGCTCGGGGAGTTTTGTCTGACTTTGCCCCAACCAAAAGAAACTGCCTTTGGTTTGCTCCTTTCCGGCAAGGCGTCCTTGGCGGCTGCGAAGGAACTCATCAAGGATTTCATCCACATGGACGCAACCCGGAACATTGCCGGCCAGTTTAGCCGCATCCCCCACGGCAAGGCTCTTCGCGCTATCAGCCAAGCCTTTGCAACCGAGTCGGGAGGTTACCTAACCCGGAACCACATGGAGATTTGGGCGGACTTCGCGGAGCGTGCTTGCGGAATCACGCGGCGAGAATTGTTCGAATGGCAGCCCCCTGCCGAGACGATTGGAAGCGGGTACGTAACCAGATGGTTTCTCTTGCATTGCCCCCCAGAGGAGGCCATTGCAGCCTTTCACTTGGGGCCGCCTCCCGAAGCGAAGGCAAAGTTGGGGAAGCGAGCCCTCGGGATCGGCCAGGGAGGAGCTGCCGGTGAGGGGTTGCTGGAAGCAAAGCCTGGTAGACATCCGCTCACACAAGCCCTAGAGCGGCTCGGTCTGGATGCGGATCTGGCGGATTACTTTTTCCAACTGCACCGCGAGATCGAACCCTTCGAACAAGAGGAAGGTTGGGAGTACGTTCCGGAAGTGGTGCAGACACACGAGCAACGGCAGCGGTTCAAGCGAGCTTACATAGAGAAAATTCTTGCCGAGTCGCGAAAGGACGAGGCCTTGCTTCGCCGCATGAAGCAATTGTCAGGTTTGCCGAGCTGAATCGCACCCGGTTCACGATTCCGGTTGGCCCACTGCAACCCGCTCTAGGACCTCCACCTCGTTGTCGCGAGTCCAGGCTGCGAGTCGCCCGCGTGCGACAAAGAGTCGAAAACCAAATCCGTTAAATCCCTCATGTTTGCGGCGAAACAGTCCCAGGAGATGGAACTCGGGGTGAAATAAGGGTTCCCCATCGGGGTTGTAAGCCGGTCGACCCGTCCGCCACTTGAGGACAAAGAGATTCTGTTCCTCGTCGCAAGTGAGTTCGGACTCCCACCAAACGCTGGGCAACAGCTTAGTGGTTACGAGCTGGCCAGCAGGTGTGTAGGTGAGCAACTCGGCGAGGTCACTGTCGAGCACATGGATGTGGGTGCCGCAACGTTCGACGGCCACGGGCCGCCGAAGCGGGCGGCCAAGGCGATTTCGCAGCTCCAGTTGCGCCCCGCCTTCCAACCATAGGTTGGAGTTGTCGCACAAGGCTGTGAGGGGGCCCTCTGCCTTCGCGAGTGCGCGGACCGCACACGGGATCTGGCTAACGTCGCGAATATTCTCTGCGCTCCAACGGAGCCAGCGTCCGTCCCTCCCCACAAGATCAATGCCATCCGCCGTACAACGGAGTGCAGGGTCGGGCAAGCTCACTTGTCCTAACTCGCGGGCCTCACCGGAGTTTAGATCGATGCGGTAAATCTGATTGCGAATGAGACTCACAAGGGACTGATCGGGACAAAGCGCCATGTCCCAAATCAACCCTGGTACGGTCAACTGATTTCGTAGCCTCCATTCGTTCGCTGACGGGCGAGCCATCTTCCGTAGGTACGGCGCAAGAACACTGGCAATTGCCGGCTTCTCAACCGTGACCAAGTAATGGTCGATGGCTTCCCAGTCCATGCCCGGCCGCCGAACCTGCCAACCGGTCCAGGTCCAACCAAAGTCGTCGAGGACGATCTGGTAATAGCCGCTCTCCAGGAACGCCGGACCCTCGCTCCCCAGAGTCCCAGCGGAAGGGGGGCTCGTAACGCTCGGAACAAAGCGGCGAAACTCATAACGGCCGGCCGCGGGCGACCAGAACACCGTGGCTCGTTCCGCAGCCGAAAAAGGGGAGACGAAGCGCTGCTCAAGATCGGTCCAGGGAATCTCCACCTCAAGGGCGAGCTCGCGCGGTTCACGTTGGTCCCACGGCGGAGGAGCCGGAATTTTCCGAGCGGTGAGCTGCGCGTAGAAGCGACGCCAATCGGGGAGTAGGCGGTCGGTAACGTAGGGCAAGTCGGGCAGAATGAGCCGAAGGGGTCTACCGGAGATGAGACGAATTGGGGGAAAGAGCACAAGGTCAGACAGCAAACTGCCGAGACCATGCAACCAGCGGTACGCTGGCAAAGTAACGCCGAGGGAAAGCGCTTCTCCTTCGAAGTCGCGCCCCGGCTCATTGCCAGGGACCAGACAGCTCGCTTCACGAACACAGCGTTGCCAGTGCGGCAGCAGGAGAAAGGCGAGTCCCTGTGGGTGCTGAGGGGACCGGAACATGGAATATGCCCACGTCCCGAAAAATTTTTTCACGCTGGCCTGGCCAAAATAGATCCACGAAGCAAGAAAACTCGCAGCAACCACCCACCCGAGCACGCGTGAGTTTGACCGCGCAAGTTGGAGCAACGAGGCGTAACCGTAACCTGCCAGGACAAAGGCGGGCAGAAAAACGGCAATTACGTAGAACTCATTCGTGATCGCGGCAATCAGACCGAAAAGATTGATCCCGAGAACGACCAATATGGCGGCCGAGCTTGGCTCGAACAGCGCCCGACGTAGTGCCGCCCCCATGCCGAGCACGAGCCCTCCGCGCACAAGGGAGTCTACCAGGGTCGGAGGCAGGTTGGCCTGCCGGGCTTGCGGGAAGAAGGCCTGTTGCAAGAACGAGGCGTTACGCGCCGCTTTTTCCCCAACGGATTCTGCTCCGACGCGAACCGGCTGCAAACCTCCGAAGACATAGGAAAAGCCCTCAGGTGCACGAGCGGTGACCACGACCGCTGGAACACTCAAAGCGACCGCTGCCACGGCGGCAACCGCTACTGCAAAGCGGAGGCGCTTCCACTCCTCAGGCCGCTGCCAAAAGAACAACGCGGTAACGAGTACGGCCGCCGGGACCATGAGGTACAACGCCCAGTACGCGTGGAGACCGCCGGCAATGCCGAGGGCGGCAAGTGCCAGGCCTGACTTCCGTTTGTCTCGCAGCCCTCGGATTAAGCCGCCGACGACCAAAGCCTGAAACAGCGGAGTCAAGAACTGGTGGTACCCGTTGCGCGTTGCCCACAAATGCCACCAAGAGGTGGCAACAAAAGCGGCCGTCATCCAAGCGGTAGTGCTCCCAAAGAGAATCCATGAACACCAGGCAATTGCTGTCACCGTCGCCATGCTGATGAGCTGTTGGGCGATTCTCAAGGCGACCAGGTTGTCGGGAACGAAAACACCTACGACGGCAATGACGTACGAAAAAAGCGTATGCGCATACCAAGCGTAGGGTTCGTAGGGAAAACCCCGTTCGCGCAACTGCGCGGCGAAATTGACGAAGTTTAGGACTTCCCCCAGGTATCCTGCCGGTACCGTTTTCCAGTGCTGCACCCGAAACCAAAGGGCGACCGCAAGGGCAGCGATCAGCCCACACCACGGTAGCCAACGAGGTTTTGTTTCGAACTCTGCCTGCCCGGGCGCAGAGAGAGTTGCCAGTCCGAGTGCCAGCACCGCCAATCCCAAGGAGGCCATCACTGACTGCACCCAGGGACTGACGCTGACGATTGCAAGAGCCAGTGCAATTACGGAGCCGACGAGCTGCAACATTCCCTGCCCCTCATGCAAGCCCGCCTGGCCTCTTGGCGGGGACGTTTAGGCTGCATTTCAGTGAGCGGCACTGAGGAAAAAGCACAGCAACATGGATTGGAGATCCTGAACAGTTTGTTGGTCACCGAGCTAAGGGGTCGCCCGAGCCACCGCTGCCCGAAGCGGGTCGAGGGTGAGGCTCGCGAAAGTACTGCTCCCGGTAGAAGCGGAGTTCGTCGATTGACTCGCGAATGTCACTCGAGGCGAGGTGTACTTTGCGCTTCTCTGGTGGTGGCGGACCACCGGGATACCAGCGCCGCACCAACTCCTTCACCGTGCTCACATCGATGATGCGGTAGTGGAGAAAATGCTCCAGCTCCCGCATGTAGCGGGCAAGAAAACGCCGATCCTGCCACACCGAGTTGCCGCACAGTGGCGCGGTGCGCGGTTCACAATAAGTGCGCACGAAGGCGAGAGTCTTTTGTTCGGCCTCGTGGGTGGTGACGTTCGAGGCGCGGCAACGGGCAAGCAAGCCGGATTTTGTGTGGTGATCACGGTTCCACTCGTCCATACGGGCGAACACCGTTTCTGGATGGTGAATGGCAAGCACGGGTCCTTCGGCGATGACCTGGAGGTCGTTGTCGGTAATCAGGGTTGCGATCTCCAGTATGTGGTCCCGCTCGGGATCGAGGCCAGTCATTTCGAGGTCCATCCAAACGAGCAGGTCGCGGCGTGGTGTGGTCACACCCCGGGCGTTACCACGACCGCATAAGTGCAACAAGCGTTCGGCGACGCCCTCTCACGGTCGACGTCCGAGGCTAAATGCTTGGGGGAGGAAACGGCCAATTGGAGGTTTCGGTTCCCCCGTCGACTTCAAACACCTTGCCGGTTACCCAGCTCGAGGCAGGAGAGACGAGATAAAGCGCGGCCAAGGCAATGTCTTCCACAGTGCCCAGGCGACGCATCGGCGTGAGCGCCTCCATTTTGGCCCGCATCTCGTCATTTAAAAACGGCACGAGTGCACTCGTTTCCGTGGCCCCGACGGCAATTGCATTTACCCGTACTTTGGGAGCGAACTCTTGCCCGAGAACGCGGGTCATGTGAGACAGCGCGGCTTTCGCTGTGCTGTACGCCACAAAACCGGCCAACGGGAAGCGGCCGGCCGCTGAAGAAATGTTGAGGACCACGCCGCCCCCGGCGGTTCGCAGCATGTGAGGGACCGCCAGCCGTGTCAGCACGAATGCCGAGGTTACGTTGAAGTGGAATGCTTCCTCGAACATCCGCTCACTGGTGTATAGGGCTTCGCACGGAGGAGTTCCGCCAGCGTTGTTTACGACGATGTCGATGCGGCCGAAACGATCGAGCGCGGCTTGAACCACACGTTCCAGATCGCTCCGTTGGTTTACGTCGCACGGAACCGCAACGGCTTGCCGACCGAAACATCGCGCCTGTGCCGCCGTGTCTTCGATTTGCGCCTCAGTGCGTGCCGCACAAACGACATCGGCCCCCATCTCCGCAAACGCCAGGGCGCAGGCCCGTCCGATGCCACGGCCGGCACCAGTGACAATGGCGACTTTATCGGTAAGCTTGAATCGGTCGAGCAGCGCCACGGGAAATCACGCAGAAGCAGGCAGTCGATAAAATCGTTCCGCGTTCAGGCCGAAAATTTTCTCCTTCGTTGATTCCGATAAGTCCTGACGCTCACGCAAGGGGCGGGTTGACTCCGGCCATTCGCTGTCCCAGTGGGGGTAGTCGCTTGCATACAGGATAAAGTCAGGGCCAAGCTGCTCAACGGCGAGTGGGATTGCACATTCACCTGCTTCACAGCTCACATACAACTGGCCGCGCGCGATGTATTCTTTAGGCTCGTGCTTGCACTCTGGAGTCAAGCGACCACGTTTTTCGAGATGTTCCTCCATCCGCTCCATAAAATACGGCACCCAACCCACCCCAGACTCTAACAAAGCCACACGCAAGTGTGGGTGCCGCTCAAAGACGCCGCCGAGAATTAGGGCCGTGGAGGCAACCATCATGTCGAACGGGAAGCTGATCACATGAACCTTCAGATAGTTATCGAAGCGTTCCGTCCCTAATTTCGGCAAGTGAATGCCCGGGGCTCCGTGGATTCCGAGGGGCATGTCGAGCTCCTCGGCTGCTGAATAAAAGGCATCGAGGTCCGGGTGGTCTAAGTTACGGTTGCGTAATACCGCTGGAATCATAGTGACCACCAACCCTAGATCCTTGGCTTCTTTCATGATTTCGATCGAAGCGGGCACATCCTCAATGGGCACCAAAGCGGCACCGAAAAAGCGCCCACGACCCTGCTTGCAGTACCCGGCCATCCACCGATTGTACGCGCGAGCGAACTCCGCTGCGAATTTGTTGTCCACAAAACCGGGTAACCCCAGCGCCGCACTAGGAAAGAAGACAAGTCGATCAATGCCGTCCTTATCGGCATCAGCCAATACGCCTTCGGGGGTGAACGGGTTTGCGCCGCGATCGAGGCACATCCCCTCTTCCGCTCGACACCCCGCTCCAGGCCCCTTGGACTGCGGGTACGGCCTGCCCTCGATGTAAAGAGCCGTCTCGCCGTCCCCAGGATCGCTGAAACGAATCTTGTCGGGGAAGCGTTCCATCAGTTCTGCAATCAGCTCGCGACCCTCGATGACGTGTGCGTCCGCGTCGACAACCCGCATCTTAAGCTCCTTGTTTTCCTGGTGAACAGTTGTTTGCCTGAACTGCGGATTTGAATCAAGCTGCGGTCCACGCCGCGCAGGAAGGGCCACATGCAGAGTCGCGGCCGATGCTGTGGATTTGCTAGCGTGGATCCAGTGAACCTTAAGATGGCACAAGTAGTGCGGGGACTCCTTGTTCTATGGTGTGGATTTCTGATCAGCGCGAGCGGTTGTCGGAGTGCACCACCCAGCCTTCCGGTGGGGAATATGACCAACGAACCGCAAGCTGTATTCCAGGCGGCCCGCTTTCATGTGTTGTTCCTCAACGGCGGTGGAACAAAGGAGCAAAATTACCAGTCGCATTTGTTACATCTCACGCACATGGCGGCATTGTTGCGTGCTGCTGGAGTGCCGGTTGAGAATTTTACGATTCTCAGCGGGGATGGTGAGGACGCCGCAGCCGATCTCGCGGTTCGCCCCCGCAGTCGGCTGGGGAAGAGATTTTGGCTTGTGGAGCATAGCCCTGGTGCGGCTTGGCTTCGCCCGCCGCTGAAGTTCGAGAACAGTACGCTGGCCCCCTTTCCTTTGCTGCCGGCAACGCGAGGGGTGTTGGCGAGCTGGTTTGCGCAAGCGAAGTCGCGCTTGAAACCGGGAGACACGCTTTTTTTGTTCGTCACGGACCATGGCACGAAGAACGAGGAGAACCCAGACAACAATTTCATTGTTTTGTGGGGGAAGGATGCACGCCTCTCTGTGGAGGATCTCCAGGCCCTCATCGCCCAGCTCGATCCTGAGGTTCGGGTCGTCATGGTGATGTCTCAGTGCTTCTCGGGTTCTTTTGCGCGATTAATGCTCACCAACGGAAACGAGCCCGCGGGCAACGTGTGCGGATATTTTTCCTCTACCAAAGAGCGCCCTGCCTACGGCTGCTACCCGGAGAACATGGGGCGCAATAACATAGGCCACGCGTTTCAGTTGATGCATGCGTGGTCGCGGGTTGGCAACCTCATCGAGGCTCATGAGATCGCTCTCGTGAGCGACGACACACCGGATGTGCCGCTGCGAACTTCGGAGTTGTACCTCGAATCGATTTTGCGGAAACGCGCAGCCGCGAAGGGAGTGGCTGTTGATTCCCTCGTGGACGAGCTCCTCGCTCAAGCCTGGCGCGATAAGGCCAAGTGGGAATCGAAACTGCGGCTTCTCGACCGGATCGGGCAGGCGTACGGGATGTTTTCGCCACGGTCTTTGGCAGAGCTTTCGGAGCGCACCGCCGCTCTGCCCGACTTAGCGGAGCAGTTGCAGAACGTGAGCCGCGCATGGCGTGGGGCTTGGCAAGATGCCAGTACCGCGAATTGGGAACGCTTTTTGGAACACCAGGGAGAATGGAGGACGCGCCTCGCTGCAATGGATCCGGCAAAACTCTCGGTCACTGACCGCGAGGCGTTGGCGCGAGAGCTCCTCCCAGCCCTGGAGGCCTTTACCAGGGAGCGTTCGGATGTTTGGACGCGCTTGAGCCGTTTGCGAGCGAACAGTCGAGACGCGCAGGCAGCGAGCTATCGCATGGAGGTGCGTCAGGGCGTGCTACTCCGGATGCGCTCTGTGCTCGTGCAAGTTGCAGGTCTGCACTACCTTGACACCGAGGGAAGCCCAGGGGAGCAACGTGCTTATGGTGCGCTGGTGGCTTGCGAGGAGGTTGTGCTGCCAAAAGGCAACCTTCCGCAGCCAGGCGTCCGCGTGGCAGCCCAATTTCCGCAATTCATGGAAGATGCGCGCCGGGCGCGGGCCTCGCTGCCCGCTTGGATGGGGATCCAGTTCCGAGCGCCCAACGAGGAGATGATAAGACGCAAAGGATTGCCTGCAGGCGCTGCCGCCGTGATCACGGTGTACCCAAATTCTCCGGCCGAGACCGCCGGGCTTCAGCAAGGAGACATCGTGCTCGGCCCTCCTGGGCAACCGTTTACCGAACGTGGACAAGTGAGAAGCTGGATCATGCTCTCAAAACCGGGTGAGACGTTGGAGTTAGAGATCCTCCGGGGCAACGAGCGGAAAACCATTCAGTTGGTCGCGGGCACGTATCCTCTTCGCTGGCCCACTTTACCTGGGCCCCCGCAAGTGGGCAGTGTGGCTCCGCCGTTGGAGGTAGAGACCTATCGCGGACAAGTGCCGAGGCAGCTTTCCGGAGGCCAAGCACATGTGCTTTTCTTTTGGGCCACATGGTGTGCGGCTTGCAAAGCCTCGCTCGCCGAGCTCACGGAGTTCGCCGCGGCGCGCGGTATCCGAGTCGTGGCCATTACTGATGAACCGCGCGCGCAGTTAGACCGCTTCTTTCAAACGTACCGTGGCCCGTTTCCCGAAGACGTCGCGATTGATGAGTACCGCAAGGCCTTTGTGGCTTACGGAGTGAGCGGGACTCCCACGTTCGTGCTGGTAAGCGGCGACGGACGCGTTTCCGCAGTGCGCGTTGGCTACGACGCGAAGCGAGGCCTCGGTCTCGAGTGAAGGAGATTGCGCTGGAGCCGCGGTACGATCAGTCCGCGCCGGATTTGCCTCTCGAGAGCGCGGGGAGGTTGTCACCTGAGCGAGTAGGCATCGTTCTGGTCGCGCTTTGCGCCGTGAACGGTGCCTTTGTACCTCCCGTCGCCAAGATCACGACTCGGGCTGCCGACCCGTTAGCGGTTACAATTGCCACCACGTGGTTGGCCGCAGCGACCGCCGTCGTCATCTTACTGGTGCGAAGAAGGCTCGCGGTATTTTTCCGACCAGCCGTGCTCTTTCCGTTAGCGGTTCTGGGTGCTCTGGGGACCTCCGTGGCTTTTGTTTTGTTTTTCACCGGTGCGGCTCGTGCGAGCGCAATTGAGACGCTTTTGTGTTTGCAAATCGAACCTGTGTATTCTCTCTTGTTGTCGTGGTTGGTGCTCGGCATACGGCCGACTTGGGAACGAGTGGCGGCTACTGCCCTGATTCTGAGCGGGCTGTTCGTGGCCGTTGGCGTGCAGGGGTTCAGCGTTGGCTCTGGCACTTGGTACCTGCTTGCGACACCCCTGTGCTGGCAAGTCTCACACCTCGTGGTTGTCCGTTGGTTGCGTGGGCTGGAAGCAGTGGTGCTGACGGCTGCCCGTTATATCTGGGGAGCCGTTCTCCTTTCGTTATTCACCGGTAAGGGGCCGTTAGCGGGCATCGACCGACTCGACTCGTCCCCGTTCCCGTGGGGTTGGGTCGCACTGCAGGGAGTGGTTCTCAGTTACGGGGGCACAACCTTGTGGTACGGCGCGATCGCGAGGATAGATCTCGCCAGGGCGACGGTGCTCGTGGTGCCCACGGTGCCGGTGTTGTCGATCCTTGCGAGCTTTTTCCTGCTCGGCGAGGTACCCTCGATGCAACAACTTGCAGGGGCCGCGATCACCAGTGTTGGTGTCTTCGCATTCGCACGCAAAGGCATTGAGGCAAGCGCGAGACCGCGCAGTGTGGGAGAGCCGGTGAGTGAAAATCGTCATACTCTCACGCCAGGCTGATCAGAACGTTCTTAATTTGCGTGTACTCGATCAGTGCTTCCGCGCCCGCCTCGCGACCAACGCCGCTTTCCTTGAAGCCGCCAAACGGCACCGTGTACGGCAGATTGCCATACGTGTTCACCCATACAAGGCCAGCTTGAAGCCGGTTTGCGAGCCGGTGAGCACGAGAGACGTTTGAGGTCCAAACCCCAGCCGCCAGTCCATAGCGTGTGTTGTTCGCGAGGGCGACTGCTTCCTCTTCGTTGTGAAAGCGGAAGACGGAAAGCACAGGACCAAAGATCTCCTCTTGGGCAACTCTCGAATTCGGCGGTACGTCGGCAAGGATGGACGGCGACAAGAAAAACCCAGGTTCGCGTTCCCCGCCGATACGCTGTCCACGGCACAGAAACGTAGCGCCCTCTTGCTCTGCTAGAGTTAGATAACTTTCCACGCGGGCACGATGCGCTTGCGAGATGAGCGGGCCGAGCGCAGTCGTCGGTGACAAGGGATCGCCAATGGGTAAGCCGGCACACAATGGGACGAATCGTTCAACAAACTCATGGAAGACGCTTTCGTGAACCAGGATTCGAGTCCCTGCAGCACAAGCTTGTCCGGACAAGGCGAGGCCGCCAAAGGCGATGTTGGTTACGGCGCGCTCGAGAGGAGCATCTTCAAACACAACCTGCGGTGATTTTCCTCCGAGCTCTAGAGTGATTTTTTTGAGATAGCGCCCAGCTAGCTCAGCGACGCGCCGACCCGTGGCACATCCACCCGTGAAGGAAATCTTATCGACGCCCGGATGCTCTACCAACGCCTCGCCGGTCGTTGCCGATCCGGTGATCACGTTCACCACGCCTGGGGGCACGTCGGCCTCGCGGCACAGTTCGGCAAACCGTAACGTGGAGAGCGATCCCAGCTCCGAAGGTTTGAGAACCACGGTATTGCCTGTCGCCAAGGCAGGACCGAGCTTTGACCCGATAAACACCAACGGTGTGTTCTACGGTGTAATCGCGGCCACCACCCCGTAAGGCTCGCGCCGCTAGTAGTCCAGCGAATCGTCGCCGTTCGGCAGCGGCACGACCCACCCGTAGATCTTGTCGCACCACGACGCATAGTACTCGAGATTGCGAATCAGGGCCTTTACCCCGAAGTTACGGGCTACCGTTTGTACCATGCCCACATCTAGGGACTCGATCAAATCAAGCTCCTCCCGGTGGGCGTCCGCGGCAGCAGCCAGCCGTTCCAACACGCGGCGGCGTTCAGTTGGTGGTGCCTTTCGCCAGTGGCGTTCGAAGGCTTGTCGGGCAGCTTGCACGGCGCAGTCAACGTCCTCACGGTCGGCGTCGGCGATTTCACCCCAGACCTCACCGGTTGTTGGGTCTTGTACCGGGAGCCGGGCACTACTGTGTGGTGCTTGCCACGACCCGTTCGCGAACAGCCGGGGCTCAGGAGCAAAAGCAAGCTTGGCTCGTTCGCTCGCGTGATCGATCATAACGGCATCCAAGCTTATGGGCGAATTGCGATTCGTTTGTAGGAACCCTGTCCGGCGGAGCCGGCGGCGGCAGCGGTGAAAGCTGCGTTGATCTCGTCCAGTGGAAAAACCTCGGCGGCAATATTGTGTAGCGGGTAGCCATGGCGCCCGCGCTGCAGAAACTGGAGAGCCTTCAGCAGTGAGTGGGCCGGATAGAGTGAGACGCCAACGATCGAGCGGTTAGGTCCGATCAGCAAGGAAGGGTCAGCGGCAAAGGTTCACCCGGGAACAACACTGCCAAGTGCCAGATACCGACCTCCGCGGCTGAGCATGCGAATCCCTTCTGGATAGGGCTCGGGTGTGCCCGCAACTTCGACGACGACGTCGGCTCCCCAGCCCCCGGTAAGTCGTAGGACCTCGGCGGTGCGTGCTCGGGGATCAGGCTGCTCCTTCAGGTCGATCACCGAGTCGGCGCCGAGCGAGCATGCCAGCGACAGTCGGGCCTGGTTGCCGTCGATCACGATCACGGGGTGCGCGCCGAGCTCCTTGGCTACCGCAACTGCGTACAAGCCGAGCCCACCGGCTCCCTGGATCGCAGCCGATTCGCCCCATTGGAGAGCGACTCGCTCGAAGCCGAAGATTAGCTGTGCAAGGGCACAATTTGCTCCTGCAAGTTCTTCATCACGGATTTCGTCCGGAGCACGAAAGCGCGGCTGTTCCTTGCGGATCAAGTAGTAGTCCGCGAATCCACCGACGAAGTGTGGAGTGACTTCACACGGGCGGTGCACCGTCGCAAGGCTCATCGCGCACGCGTAAGATCGCCCGCGCAAGCAAGCAGGACAGCTCTGGCACGGCACGTAATAAACCCAAACGATGCGGTCCCCCTTTCGGAGCGGGGCTCCCGCAGAATCCGTTTCCGCTCCCGGTCCGCACTTTGCCACGACACCAGTAGCTTCGTGCCCGAGTACGGTAGCACGCAGCCGACCCATACGTTCCATCTCCCCTTGCCACAGGTGCACGTCGGACCCGCAGATGTTCGCTTGCCGGATGCGCACGAGGACCTCGCCTGGTCCCGGAAGAGAAAATCATCGTAATTCTAAAGAACGCCGAGGTCCAACCAACACTGCCGCTCGCGCTGTCGTTGTCATCGGGTACCTTGCCTCCTTCGAGCCAGGGGGCCGCCGTACCGAGGGCCACAACTACGTTTCGCTTAGGCCGGTCAGCAGTCGTGAAATGATGCGCCGTTGGATTTGCCCGGTGCCTTCCACGATGTCCATGGCTTTTACGTCGCGGAACCACGTTTCCACCAGCCCGTCCTTGGTAGCACCAAGGTCTCCAAGAATTTCCATGGCTAGGCTTGTGACCTCTTGCGCAATTTGGGGGCAGTATGCTTTGGCCATCGAGGCTTCCAGGATGTTTGGCTGGCGAGTGTCCGCAAGGTAGGCGGCGCGCCAACACAACATCCGCCCGGAGACAATTTTTCGCTCCATCCAAGCAAGTTTATCCAGAGCCCGCCGGTACCAAGGACTGACGCGAGACCTGGGGCGGATCGAGCGGACGAACTCCATTGCTCGATCGTAGGCTGCTTGGGCAATGCCGATCGCCATCGCAGCCACGATCGGACGGGTGGCGTTAAAGCTCTCCATTGCGCCCTTGAAGCCAGAGCGTTCGCGGTACGCTGCTTCTCCCCCGAGCAAGTTCGCGGCCGGCACACAACAGTCTTCGAACACGAGTGCAGCGCTTTCATAAGCCACGAGACCCATTTTGTTCTCGATCCTAGCCACGCGGAATCCGGGTGTGCCGCGTTCCACCACGAAGGCGCGATGCCCGTCCCGCCCTAAAGCCGGATCCACGGTAGCCCATACGACGACCCAATCGGCGCGCGCTCCGTTCGAGCAGAACATCTTCTCGCCATTGAGAATCTACACGTCTCCCTCTCGCCGCGCGCGGGTGGAAATTGCTGCGACGTCTGAGCCAGCGCCGGGTTCGGTCATGGCGAACGCGCCCCAATGAGGCCGCGCTGGGTCGTTGAACACAGCAAAGAACCGCTCCTTCTGTTCTGGAGTTCCCAGCAGCGTAATCGGTGGGCCGCCGAGGCCAGGCCCCGGCAAGGACACCGCTACGCCCCGATCCCAGTACGCCATCTCCTCCGCCAGGATGACCCCGCGGCGTGCCGCTCGTCGTGCGGCGGCCGACGTGCTGGCTTCCTCACCCCAGCCGCGACGGCCGATTCCGAGGTCCCACACCAGTTTGTAAAATGGGCGGTCTCCTGGGATCGGCTCGTGCTTGCGGTCGGCCTCAAGGCCGAGTGGGCGCATGTGTTCGCGACCGAGCCAGCGGACCATTTCGACAAGGCGTTGTGTGTCGGTGTCGATCTCGAGTTGCAGCATATCTGCGTTCGGATACGGCGCGGTTAGGCGACTGCCCGTTCGGACTGCAGATCCCGCAACGCGGGGATCACGTACCGTTGCATCAGTTCCATGCTGTGCAGGACCTTGCGGTGGTCGAGGCCGCCCAGGCGCGTCCAGCACAACAACGTCGTGAACCCGAATAACGAGTGGAGCTGGCGAATCCGTTCGACGCATTCAATCGGTGAGCCGCAGACAACTGCACCGGCCATTTGTAATTGCTCCCACGTGACCTGTGCTGCCATGTCCCGTACGCCCACGTACGGTTCATAGGTCTTAATCGGTTGTTCACACGGCGGCGGGGCAATGTACTTGGCGAACGTTCGGTAGTACCAGATCACCGGATCGGCAAAGTCGCGGGCGGCCTGCTCTGCACTATCCCCCACGTAGATCATGATGAGCGCTGCCACTTGTTTGTTCGCCGGATCGTGGCCGTGCCGGCGCAAGGCTTCCCGGTGCGCTTGGAGGTTTTCGACCCCGGACCGGCCGCCAAAACCGAATACCGGGGCGCACAGGAGGTTGAAACCCTTCTCGCCAGCGGTGACGAAGCTTTCCGGGCTAAGCGCCGCCATCCATACAAGGGCATGGGGCTTCTGCAGCGGCTTGGGACGCACCGGCAGGTCTTCGATCTTGAAGTGGCGACCGCTGAAGTTCACGCGCTCCTTGGTCCAAGCTTGCAAAATGATCTCGAGGGATTCCTGGAACAAAGAGCGGGACTGGGTTTGATCCACTCCGTAGCCCCGGAACTCGTGCGGCTGGTAACCGCGCCCTACCCCGAAGTCCACCCGGCCGTCGCTCATGAGGTCGAGTAGCGCAAATTCTTCTGCGACACGCACTGGGTTGTGAAACGGCAAGATGACGATGCCCGTGCCCAGTCGAATGCGGTGCGTAACGGGCACGAGCGCAGCCAACATGAGCGCGGTGGAGACGCAGTACCCGTACTCCGAGAAATGGTGCTCTGCTGGCCAGACAGAATCGAAGCCGAGCTCTTCTGCTGCTTGAGGAATTTCCGGTTGTTCGTGAACGACCTGATACTCAGTTTTGCCGGCTGGGTTTTCCAACAGGTGAAGCATGCCGAACTTCATGAGCTCCCCTCCTTTTCCGATTGTTGAGGACCCGACGCCGTCGCTTGCAGCTCATGCGCATACGCATGCTCGAGATCGGTAGTGGCCGCATCTCGCCCGCCGCTCAGCAGCGTTAACACCCGCGCATCCCGCATCCATTTTTCGACGAGATGATCGCGTAGGAAGCCATGTCCCCCGAGCAACTGCACCGCTTCGCGCGTGACAAACAGGGCACACTCAGCCGCCTCGAGAAAGGCATGAGCCGCCAGCCGGGGAGCTTCCGCGCTCTTCTTTTCGTATGCATGTGCGGCACACCAAGTAATGAGCCGCGCAGACTCTATTGCTATTCGCATTTCAGCGAGCCGGAAGGCCGGCGCTTAATGTTGCGCGATAGGGCGCCCGAACACCTTACGGGTGCACGTGTAGTCGAGAGCATACTCGTGGGCGGCACGGGATACGCCGACCAGGATCGCCGCTAGTCCGATGCGGATCCGTGCCCAGACACGCTCGATCGCTTTCACCTCGGCAACTTGCCAATCAGCGCGCGCCTCCTGCAGCGTCAGGGTAGAAGCCCCAGCAGCTTCGACTCCGGCGGCTTCGGTAGGCGCGACATGAAACTGATTAGGACCAAGAACAAAAATCCCGTTCGCGGTGCGAAAGAGCACGTATGATGGCTGGCTGGGCAGTACGGTACAGTGGCGCTGATCGTTCCACCCCTCTCTTCGATGGCGAGGGGTCGCCCGTCCACGCAGCACACTCTCGTTTCTGGCTGTTCGCGGAAGCGCGCGACGATACGCTCTACGTCGCGACGGGGAAGGCCGTCGAACATGGGCAGAAGCCAAGCAAGATTTTCCAGCGTGAGGGTGGAACCGGGGTCGCCCCAAGCGAACTCCTCGAGTGCCACGACCTTGCTGAACAACCCCCGCCCACCGCCACCGAGCGATTCCGGTAGCTCCATGTCAGCAAATCCCAAATCAAGATATTGGCTGAACACCTCTTGGGGCAGGCCCTTTCGTTCGTGGCCGCGCGCCGATGGACGCAGAACATCGCGTGCGAACTGATGTGCGATATCGCGGATCAGTTGTTCTTCGGCCTCTAAGCCAAACTCGAACATCGGCGGCCTAACGCTGGTAGGAAAAGGAGCAAATCATGTACATCTCGGATTCCGTCTGCGCTGCGTTTTCCCAAAAGTGTGGAATGTCGCCTTTAAAATGGAGCACATCGCCGGGCCCGAGCAGATATTCTTGCCCGCGAATCTCGAAACGAATCCGGCCTTTCAAGCCTATGACAATCTCCTCGCCGTGGTACGAGATCGGCACCTCTTGACCGCTTTTCGCTCCGCGACCCAACCGAATGAGGAAGCCTTCCATTCTGGGGTTCACGAGGCGTTCGGCTATGTGCTCGATGACAATCGGGGCTCCCTTGATCTCGCTCACGCGCCCTTGGCCCCGCGAGGTAAAACGGAGGTCGCATGGGGGCTCGTCGAGCTCTGCAAAGTAACTAATCGGGCGGCCGAGTGCTTCCGCCAGGCGGATACAAACGGCCAATGATGGAACGAGCTTGCTGTTTTCGATCTTCAGGATCGTGCTTGGCGCAAGCCCGGCCTTTTCACCCAGCTCTCGCAATGTGAGCCCAGCTTCCTCGCGGGCGCGCCGGAATTTTTCCGCAGCTTGCCGCAGGGAGGTTCGAAGCCGTTCTTCTCGTGCTCTTTTGTGGGCGTGTCTGTTCACGCGCTGGATTCTGCCCGATAAGCAACGTTGTTGTCAATCAGCAACAAGACGCGCGGGTTACCCGGCGGGGGGCGGCGGGTAGCGTCTTTTGGCGACGTTGAGTAGTAAGGCGGCGGGACGAGGAGGACCGGAGCGAGTGGCGACGGAACAGACGCTGATCAGGGAGTTGTTTGTGCTGGTCAACCCTGTAGCTGGTGCAGGGCGAACAGCGCGTCGGTGGCCGGGAATTGCTGCTGAGCTTCAACGACTCGGATTCCGCGTGCGCGCTCATTTCAGCGAGGCTCCTGGTGCTGCGACGGAAAAGGTGAAAGAGTGGCTGCGTAGCGGGGTACGGCGTGTGGTTGCTGTCGGAGGCGACGGTACCGTGAATGAGGTTGCCAACGGGTTTTTGTCCTCGGGAACCCCACTGGTCACCGAAGCAGTGCTGTCGGTGATTCCCTCAGGCACGGGCCACGATTTTGCGCGCAGCGTCGGAATCCATTCCCTTCAGGATGCGTTTGCGGCCCTTTCGCATGGTCGGGTCTGCTCGATCGATGCCTGTCAAGCGGCGTTTGCTCAAGACGGTAGGCAGGCCTCGCGCTATTTCGTCAACGCCGCGGATGTAGGGCTCGGTGCTGCAGCCGCTGCAGCGGTAAATCGTTCGCGGAAACTGCTCGGTGGGCTGTGGACTTACGTGGCGGGTGCCGTGCGCGCTCTTTGGTCGTTCCGGTGCGCCAATGCCGTCGTGGAAGTGGACGGCACGCCAGTCACGAACGGCCCGACCGAGATGGTTCTCATCGCCAATGGGCGTTTTCATGCTGGTGGGATGCGGATGGCACCAATGGCCGATCCCAGTGACGGCTTGCTTGAGGTCCTCGTGCTGCGAGAAGTCTCGCGCCTGCATCTCTTGATGTCGCTGCTACCGCGCGTCTTTCACGGCCGCCATTTGGGGCATCCCGCGGTTACTCATGCAAGGGGAAAACGGGTGTTGGTCCGCAGCGCAGAGCCCTTGCCCTTTGAGATGGACGGGGAACAACCGGGTACGACGGACGTCGCCGTGGAAGTCGTTCCGGCTGCGTTGAGAGTCACCACATTGCCTTGAGCCGTGGCCTCAGGTGAGATTCGTCCGATGCCCACGGGAAAGGGGCGCCGCAGTCAAAATTTGGGCTCCCCTATCCCTGCGGTTGATCCGGGAGCAGCGCGAAAGACCGAAGCTGGTGAGGTTTCAATTGGCACTGCAGCCGGCCATCCTGAAAAGCGAAGGGCTCGCGTGTCCGCCGACCGTCGAGTCGTATGCTGTGGACTTTTTTGATCCGGAAGCCGAAGCGGACTGAGGCGGTGAGTTCACGGTCCCAGGGGTTCAACAACCGCAACCACAAAGCGCGGCCACGCAACGCGGGGAGCAGTGCGCTCAGGACTACGTCGCGAGGCTCGATCGAAAGGAGCGACTCACCGCCGTGAAGGATCGGACTTTCGCCGCCGATCACAGCCCAAAGCCCGGCGCTGAGGTCGCGAACCGTGTGCGCATCCACACCTTCGCTGAGCGCGATGCGGGTTTGGAAACGGCCAGAACACTGGGCTTGCGGGGTGGCAATAATCGGCCCAGCCAGTTCTGCTCGGGTCTTCAGGCCAGGCAAAGCGAGCCAGCCAACCGAACGGAGAAGGGTGATGGCAATCGTGCCATCTGGGGTCACTTCGGCCTCAGGGAGTTCCGGCGCAGTTACTGTGAGCCCGTTCACGCTGACGAAGCCATGATGGGGAAATGTTCGCGGCGGTGGGTGGACCCAATCGGGCTTTTCTTTGACCTTGGTGGAGCGGGTTGCGATGTCGAACGTGGTCGCAGCGGCGAACGCCGAAGCTGGCTGGCCTGTGGGGAATAAAAGCCTGAGCCGGTGGTCTTTTGCCGTGTTGAAGACGGTGACCTCGATGTCAAGGCGCGGAATGCCGGGAGCCACGCAAAGTTCTAGAACGAGAGGCAACGTAACCGTTTCGTCGCAGCGCTCTTCGCGCGACGCCTTTAACCCGCTCGGGACCCGTAGTTTCCGTTCGATCCGTAATGTTTGGATCCCGCTCGGGTGGTGCGTTCGGCGAAAGGCTACGCCGTCCAGTTGGGCCATACCCGGGACCGGATCGAAGTCGTACGTATCACCGCGGTCGCCCAAATCTTCCCAGTTGGCAAGCCCGACATAGCGGCTGCCGCTTGCAACGAATTCTAGGTCGAAAGTTCCGGTGGTTGTTGCCTGGACCCGCAGGAACTCGTTACGAATTTCCGTCCCTTCGTCGCACGATTCCGTCGCGGGTTGATCCTCCGTGTGCAATGGCAACTTGAGGCATCCAAATGGAGGAACATTGCGCGCAACAAACTCGATCGCCTGTGGCGGACGGCTTAGGTCGAGGCGCATGCGGGGGGCTTCGTGGTCCTCGACAACTCGCGCAGGAGTGTTGTCGATCACGAAGCCTCTGCCTACCCCCGTCGCCATGAGCAGGGGATGTAGGGAAAAATTACGCTCAGCATCCTCGCCGAATCCAAACCAGGGATGGGGATCGATCGGCAGTCGAACAATCTCCGTTCGCGGATACGGCGACGGGTTGAAAACGTAAACGGACCAAGGCTCTCTCGGAGGTGTTTCCCGGCGCTCGTCCAGGCCTGCCAGCCGGTCTAGAATGCGCCGCGTGGTCTCTTCGGCCAGTTCTCGAGCGACGTCGAATCGCGCTGCCATCTGGTCATGGACGCGGTCTTGCGAGCAGCCTCCTATAGAATCGTGGGCTTGATTTTGGAGGAGGGCCGACCAAGCCTGGTTCAGCGCGGCCCGCTCGTCGTGGCCAGTGATCGCCAATGTGAGTGCAGCCCATGGCTCCAACCAATGGAGAAGAAGCGATTCACACCGGCGATTTTCCGCTTTGGCGTGCATCCGGCTCGACCAAACCCCTGGCAGCAAATTCGCGATTCGGGCTCCGCGGAGCTCGCCCGAATAAGCAGTTGTCGGGGTTGGAAGAGCGTCAGCAAATTCGTCAAGTGTCGCCCGCGTCACTCGCACGCCACTCAAAATGGAAAGGACGCGAGCGACTTCGCCAGTGTGGGGCTGAGGGAAGGCGTGGTCAATGCCGTGCATTAAGAGCACGACCGGGTCACGGCTGGATTCACAGAGATCTTTGACGACGGATTGTAAAAACCGTGCGGCTGCGTGTGGATCACGGGGCAAACCAGCGGCGTTGAAGTATCCTTTGCGCAGGTGGTGGGCTGGCAGCGCGCTCCCATCGGGTGCCACCCAAAGGAACGTGGGCGGGAGGGAGTCGAGCTCGTCGCCGTTCCCACGCCAGTAAACAAAAAGCTTGAGGCCGAAGCCGGCAAAGAGCTGCGGAAACTGCGCTGGGTGACCGAACGAGTCCGGAGTGTAGGCCACGCGCGAAGACGCTCCGAACTGTTCAGCGAGCCGCATACCGAACAGCAAGTTGCGAACGTGCGTCTCCCCAGCGGGCAAGAAAGAATCTGGCTGCACGTACCAGGGCCCCAGGGCCAATCTACCCTCGCGGCAAAATCGGCGAAGATCTATTCGGCGCTCCGGCCGGATAGCGAGGTAGTCTTCCACGATAATTGCTTGGCCATCCAGAACGAAGCGATACTCGGAATCAGCGGCAAGGAGAGCAAGAAGGCGGTCAACGGCATCGACGAGGCGCGCACGGAACTCCTGAAAAGTCCGGTACCACTCGCGATCCCAGTGCGTGTGGCTCACGAGAAAGGCGTGTAGGGCACTAGGGATGGTTCCCGACATGATGGCTGACCTCACCACCGGCAGGCGCAGACGGCCTCCTAGGTCAGCAGTGCGGCCAGTTTGCGGCCCAACCAAACTTGCCGCCAGGCGTCTTCGACCTCTTCATCGGTGAACCCGGAGATCATGTCCTCTGCTTCTTCGGGAAGGGGGAAACCCAGCACGCAATCTTCGGCGAGGGCGATCGCGCGATCGAAGAGACTGTTCCCGAGGAGAGCGTAATTGAACTTGAGCTTCTTCCGCGCCCGTTCGATCTCGGACTTGTCGAACCCCCATGCAGCGGCATCCGCGCAGATGGACTCGATGGTCTTGCGCAAGAGTTTCACCTGATCTGGTGGGCAACTCGCACCGATGACAAACACCGCCCAGTCAGGTCCCCACATGGAGCCCGTATCCACAGTGTACCCGAGGCCGAGTCGCCCGCGAATTTCTTGGAACAGTCTTGTGTCTGGCCCGTCGCCGAGTACCTCGAGAGCCACTGCAGCTGCAAAAAAATCGCGCGGTGCCGCCGGTGCCTCGAGGAGCAAGGTGACATAACCGACCGTCCCTTGCTCGTGGCGGCGCAGGACCACAACTCGGCCGGGTTCTACCGGAGGCGGTTTGGGGATCGGCTTGGGGCCCCCGCAGAAAAATTTCTCGGCCAACTTCAGAATCCTATCCGGCTCGATGCCGCCGGCTACACCGAGCGACGTTGCACCGTGGACGAAATGTTGTCCCAGGAAATCGCGAATGTGTTGTGCACTCAGCTTCTTCAGAGAGCGTGCGGTGCCCGCGATCGGATGAGCCAGTGCTCCGCGGAAGAACCGGCAGAATGCAGTTTCCTCGAGCAATTGCACAGGGTCACTTTCAAAGCCGCGGAGCTCATCCATCACTACGCGCCGCTCTACTTCCCAGCGCTCCTCCTCGATAGCAGCGTGGTAGTACTGCTCTGACAAAAGCCACAGCGCCTTTTCGACGTCTTCATTGAAACACTCGATGATGAGCGTGATGGTCTCGTAACGTGTTACCGCATTGTGATGTCCACCCAGATCAGCGGCTAGCTCCGTGAGGCGTCGGTAGTCGAGGTTTCTTGTTCGCTGGAACAGCATATGTTCCGCTGCATGAGCCAGCCCGGGGTGCCGCCCATCGAAGCGTGCGCCTGCTCGTATGCTCAGGGCCACGGCTGTCAGCGGACCGCGGTGATGTTCTACCGTGAGTCTGAGATCCCGATAACGTGTTTGGAGCTTCCTGAGCGGAACCGTGCGCGGGTGGCTGCGTGTCTGTGACCGGAGCGGAACCTTCATGATTTCATTAGGAAGCGCCGGGCCGATTCGTAGTCGGCGGCGGTGACGAGGCCCATCTCCAAAAACTCTCGGAGTAGTTCGGAGATGGTTATTAGGTGGTGGCTCGTCACCCCCACTTGCTGCAAAGCCACCCTGCCCTGTTCTTCCCGATCCACCACCACGAGGACGTCGGTGACCACGAGTCCAGCCTGGCGCAACGGGGCAAGGGCCTCGAACTTAGCACCACCGCTCGTAAGGACATCGTCGACCACTAGCGCGCGCTCACCGGCTTGAAAGCGACCTTCGACCGTTCGCTCAGTACCGTAACTCTTCGCTTCTTTGCGGGCGTATACCAATGACTTTTCCGCTGCCAGGCTCATGGAGACCCCAAGGGGGATGCCAGCGTACGGGACACCAGCGATATGGTCATAGGCGATCGGGGCTGCCGCGGCTGCGAGCCACTCGCCCACCTTTCGCAGTGCTCTTGGAAAACCAACGATGCCACGTAGATCGACGTAGTACGGCGACTCGCGGCCGTCTTTCAGTCGGAAGCGACCGAATCGCAGGGCGGCAATCTCAGCGAGAAGCTCAGCCACATCTCGCGCAGTGGGCGCCGTCATCGTTGCCGCAAACGTCTCCGCCACGCAAGCAAGGCCACGGGTAACAAGACCAACGGGGAGATCGGTGCAGGAGCGGGTTTCCCGGTATTGGGGTCGACCCGGCAACTGCATCCGTCACCACCGCCCCCCGCAGGACGCGTGGGAGACGGCGTCGGTGCCGCTGTGGTTGAAGTAGCAGTGGCCGCGGAGGTGGGATTTACAGTGTTCGTCGGAGACGGTGGTGTAGGGCTCGACGTGGAACTCGGTGTCCCCGTCACCGTCGGAGGGACAGAAGTCGATGTGGGACTTGGCTCCGTCGGCGTTACCGCTGTTGCCGACGGACTCCACGTTGCCGTGCTCGAAGGCGTTGCGGTTGGTTCCTCGTCTGGCGTGGGGGTGGGCGTGCCGCCCGCAGGTGGCTTGCCGAACATCGGGTTTGCCACGAGATAGGCATCGATGCGCGAGTCCGTGTCAGTGGGAATTAACCGCGCCTTGGAAAGAAAAACGATGTGGCTACCATCTGCGGAAATACTTGGCGAAAAACTATCGCCATCGGCACTACCACCGTCGCTGGGTTTGCTGACGAGCTGAACTTCGCCATCCGTCAGGTCGACAACGAAGACATCCTCACCGGGCCAAGGGTCATCAGTGGACAGATTGGACGCACTGGACTGAAAGACCAGAAAGCGTCCATCGCGGTCTAATGCCGGCGCTACAGAGGGCGCATTCGCCACGTCTCCAGCTTGGTTACGGCTCCCGAGTCGAGTCGTTCCTTGGAGACGATCGCGGATGAAAACCTGTGAGCGCCCGCCAGTATCTCCGTCCAGATTCGTGGCGCGCGACGCAAAGGCGACAAAGCGTCCATCGCCGCTCAGCGCCAGGGTAGCCAGCTCTGCTTGGCTCGGGCCGTTGGCTTCGCTGCCGTCACTGGCCACGCTTGCCCGCTCGATGGAGTTATTGCAGCGGTCGCGCACGAAAACGTCGCGTGCTTCGTTCCGATCTCGTTCTACGAGGTTGGTGGCATCGGAAAAAAACGCAACGACACAGCCGTCCGTACTAATCGCGGGACCTGCACTTGCTCCATTTGCGGTGCGGACTTCGGTTGCCCCAAGAGCGGTCATCGTCATCACTGTGAGTGTGCCGGACTCACGGTCCAGCACAAATACGTCACTTGCTTCATTGCGGTCATTCTCTACAAGGTCATCGGCTTGCGACGCAAACGCAATCCAACGCGCATCTGGGGAAACCGCTGGAGGCAGGTCTGGCACGGTGCCGCCACCCAGTCCTTCGTTGGCTAGCGTTAGCGGGAAGGTACGGCGCGTAGTTCGGTCGAACAAAAACAAATCGGGCGTGTGGTTAAAGTCGCCGGTGACGAGGTTGGTTGCAGCCGATCCAAAAACAACAAGTAACCCATCGTCGGCGAGAACCCCCGGAAAGCTTCCGTCGTTGGCGTCCCTGCCTAAAAAGGAGACGCTGATCCGCTCTGCAGCGAGAGTGTTTGCGTCGACAACATAGACGTCGCTCTTCCCGTTGCGGTCCCCCTCCACCAAGTTACTTGCGGCGGTCAGCAACAGAACGACGCTCCCGTTACCATTTGGGCGTGCAAAAAGAATGTCTGCATCGAGCGCACCACCAGCACTTGGCTGACTCACCCGTACGGGCAGAGAAAGCACCTCCCTCGGGCAACCTGCGGCGATAAGATACGCAAATGCGGCCGATAGCAGCCCGATCGAAAGCGCCCTCCCCGACCAAATTCTCTCCATCCGCATCCCTCCAAGGCGAGACCGCGCATAGCACATGAGCGGACCATCGGACAACGTGGCAAGGGAGAAAGAGATCGCTACAAGGGCAGAGCCATGCTGGAGGTAAGCGCTTTGCGTCCTGCTGAGCTTGTCCGTGGGTTTCCCCTTGAAAGTGCGCTGGCGGTGCAATCGCTTACCCATCGATACGGGGAGAGAGTGGCTTTGCAGGAGGTATCTTTCGAGGTCCGGCGTGGGGAAATCTTTGCCTTACTGGGCCCAAACGGCGGCGGTAAGACGACGCTATTCCGTATTCTCTCGACGCTGATTCGTCCGACGGCTGGCGCCGTGAGGGCGTTCGATGCGTCGCTTGAGGAGCCTGGAAGGATACGGAGATATATCGGAGTAGTATTTCAGCAACCGAGCCTAGATCCCAAACTTACGGTTTGGGAAAATCTTGTGGCTCATGCTCGGCTGTACGGCTGTGCCGGAGCGGAGACGGTCGAGCATGCGCGCGAACTGCTCGATCGTTTTGGTTTAGGGGATCGCATGGGCGAGTTGGTCGAGCGCTTGTCCGGTGGATTGCAGCGCCGTGTCGAGCTCGCGAAGTGTTTACTGCATCGGCCACCATTGCTTTTGCTGGACGAACCGAGCACCGGGTTGGATCCGGGCGCACGCCGGGACTTCTTCCTTCTATTACGGGAATTGCAGGAGCGCGATGGCCTCACGGTTGTCTTCACCACCCACTTTATCGAAGAGGCCGACCGATGTGATCGCGTGGCCATCTTGCATCGCGGAAGGCTCGTAGCGTTAGGGTCGCCCGCTGCCCTTAAAGCTGAAGTGGGTGGAGACGTGCTTGTGATCCGCGGCGAGCAACCAGCCAAGTTGGCGGAGGCAATCGAACGAGAGTTCCAGCTTGGAGCGCGCGTGATTGACGGGATCGTGCGGATCGAATGCCCGAAGGCACATGAATGGGTTCCCAAGCTTGTAGCGCGCTTTGGCGACGCCATCTCCTTGATCTCATACGGGCGCCCCACACTGGAGGACGTGTTTGTCCACCATACGGGGCAACGGTTCTGGGTGGCCGAGTCTGTTTGAGCGGGATTGATCGATGGTCCGCTGGCTACTTCCCGTTTGGGGGCTTTGGTGGCGTGAAATGGTGCGCTTCGTCCGGCAGAGGAGCCGGGTGACCGGGGCACTACTGCAGCCATTGGTTTTTTGGCTGTTGCTCGGGGGCGGGCTGAATGCGTCGTTTAAGCCATCCGGGCTCAGCGAGTTTTCATATGTGGAATATTTTTACCCGGGCACCATCGTGTTGGTTCTCCTGTTCACCGCGATCTTTGCGACGATCTCGACTGTGGAGGACCGAAAATCGGGGTTCCTGCAAGGGGTCCTGGTTGCGCCGGTGTCGCGGGCCGCGGTTGTGTTGGGGCAGGTACTTGGTGCGGCCACTCTAGCCACGCTTCAGGGCACGCTGATGTTATGCTTCTCGCCGCTCGTGGGGATCCACCCGAGCGTCGGTCAGTTGCTTCTGACGCTCGTGGTGATGTTGGCCCTGGCGGTGGCTTTGAGTGGACTGGGTTTGAGCATTGCGTGGCGGATGGATTCCACGCAGGGCTTTCACGCAGTGATGAACATCCTATTATTGCCCTTGTGGTTTCTCTCGGGAGCGGTGTTTCCGATTACCGGTGCACCGCGCCTAATTTCCTGGCTGATGGTGGCAAACCCGCTCATGTATGGAGTCGCCGCATTGAGACGGAGCCTTTACTGGGGACAGTTAGGTGCCAGTACTGACCTCCCGGCGCTGGGAATCGGTCTTTTGGTGACAGGCGTGTTTCTCGCTGGAACGTTTGCATTAGCGGTGTACAGCGCGGCGCGCCGTTCTTTGTAAGAGTGCCTGTGCATCGGTGGGCTCGGCAATCATCAGCAGAACTCGGCAAAAACAGAGTCAGCAAGCAAGGTGCCCCGGGGAGACAACCGCCACCCGGATGCAGTGGTTTCTAGGAGGCCCTGCTCCAACAGAGTACTGACGACTGGGAACAACGCTTCGGCGTTTGCCCGAAATCGGCGAGAGAACGCCCGAGCGTCTACCCCGTCAGCGCGACGCAAGGCAAGAAACATAAACTCGCCCGCAGCGCGGCGGTAATCGAGTGACTCGAGCGAGACCCGGGCGTGGCCCTGGTCGTGAACCTGCTCCATGTAACGTCGCGGGCTCCGTTCGTTGGCCCAGCGAACCCCCCATCCAAGATTGCCCCCCACGGGTGAGAAACCGTGGGCGCCCGCCCCAACGCCGACGTAAGGTTCCGAGCTCCAGTACTTCAAGTTATGACGGCAAACGAAACCAGACTGCGCATAGTTGGAGATTTCGTAACGGGTGTATCCGTGCTCGTGAAGCAGCTCCTCACCCAGAAGAAACATCGCGGCTTCGATGTCCTCGTCAAGCGGGACAAGACGGCCTTGTTCGCGCAGCGCGTAGAACAGAGTGCCGTCCTCGTAAGTAAGATTGTAGGCGGACAGATGGGTTGGCCCGAGCGCGCAAGCCGTGCGCAGGTCCTCCTCCCACTGCGACAAACTTTGGCCTGGTAACGCATAGATGAGATCGATGTTGATATTTTCGAATCCGGCAACAAAGGCGCCCTCGACGGCACGCAGTGCTTCTTCGGTGTTATGCACCCGACCGAGAAGCCTCAGGTGTGTCTCATTGAACGATTGCACGCCTAAGCTCAGGCGATTGATCCCGATCTCCCGAAAAGAGCGCAGCTTTGCACTGTTCACCGTCCCTGGGTTGGCCTCCACGGTGACCTCGATATCGGATTGGCAGCGCCATGAGCGGGTGATCGTAAGCAAGATCCGTTCAAGCGAGCGCGCAGAGAAAAGGGAGGGCGTACCGCCACCGAAGTAAACGCTAGTCACCTCGTGACCGGCGAACCAGTCGCTTTGGCTGTAGAATTCAATTTCGTGGATCAGAGCGTTGACGTAGTCGTCTTCCGGCCAGCGATACACGGCCACACTGTTGAAATCGCAGTACGGGCACTTCGACACGCAGTAGGGAATGTGGACGTATACACCGACGCTAGATGGCAAGGAGTTGCGGGCCGGCTGAAGAGCCGCTTGGCCACTCGTCAGTTCCGGAGCTTCGGTCAACCTCACGCGTACCTACGTAGCACGGCAATTACGATGCCCCGGATCAGTACATCTTCGGGCCTCGCCTCGATCGGCGGCATGGTTGGATGAGCAGGGACGAGCCGTATCTTTCCGTCGGGTTCCGCGTGAAACCGTTTGACGGTGGCCTCCCCGCGGACCAGAGCCACAACCGTCTCACCGTTATTCGCGCTCGCCCGCTCCTCGACGATGATATAGTCCCCGTCCAGAATCCCATCGTCGATCATCGAGTCGCCTTTAACCCGGAGCACAAAGCAGTTGGGCCGGCGTACGAAAGATTCGGGAACGGCAAACGTCCCCTCTTGCTCTAAGGCTTCGATTGGTGCTCCCGCGGCGACGTATCCCAGGAGCGGTAATTCGATTGCGCCAGCCTGGGTTCCGCGGCGAACCGGCTCGATTGATCGACTTAAGTTGGACCGACGCCGGATCCAACCACGACGTTCGAGATTTGTAAGGTGCTTGTGCACGGTGGCAACTGAGGAAAGCCCAAACTCGGCACAGATTTCACCGATTGTTGGTGCGTATCCGTTGCGTTCCAGAAACGCACAAACGAAGTCGTAAATCTCCTTTTGTCTTTTCGTAATTCCCATGTGGAATTCGCTGTCCGAGTTCGATGCTCGCCGCCTAGCGAACGAATAGCGAAACCGCAACGGTTCCTGGGTTTGAGATGATCAGGTCACCGTTCCCAAGGGCGGACCTCGACCAAGTGGCACTCGGATCATTTCGCAAAATGCACTCGTTCGACTCACTCTGATTCACCCTGGACTGGCATCGCAGCCGGCTTTGGGTCGTTGAGCCACTCACTCTGAGTGAGTGGGCCACTCACTTTGAGTAGTGGCCCGTGGATCGGGGGCGTTTTAGAAGAACACGACAGAAGTGGCGTAGAATCAATGGCTTAGCGGTGCGTCCCGAGTCGAACCGGAAAAGGTGCGGTTTTCACGGTGGGCAGGACACACGCACGAAAACGAGGCATGGCGGCTGGCAAAGCACTTGCAAAGCATCCAAGGTCCGGGAGGAGTATCTATGCACACGCCAAATGCGAAGAAGGAAGGTGAAGGAATCGCGAGGGGACAGGGTGAGTTCATCCATCCGCGCATTGCCCATTGGGTGCAGTGCCTTACTGCGGCTCTCGGTACGGGGCAGGATCCTCTTCGAACCTTGGCCCAATTGGTTTGCAAGTGGAACGCCGCCGAACGCCCCGATGAGGAAGAGCTGGAGATCGTTCGCAGTATTGCCCGTGTCTGTCAAGAACCTCCGCTACGCCTGAGCTGGATCGGGTTTTACATCCAAGAGGGCGAGAACTTCCGCGCCGTTGAGCTGCCCCGGTCCGAGGGAGAGCCTTTGCTGCCTCCACTTCCCTATTCAAGGTTTGTGCAGGGGCTGGCTGATGCTGACTTGTTGATGGAGCGGTTTGACTGTGCTCCCTGGCTACCGTTGCACTTGTTTTTGGATCCGAGCGAGAACCGAGAGGAGTTCTGTCAGATACGGCTGCTTCCTTTGTTGGTTTTGGGCAGGATGGTTGGCCTCGTTTGCTTGCTCGCACCGGAAGCGCGCCGTTGTGTGGAGGACAATCTGGTTGTCCACCTGATGATTGCCTGTGCGCCGCTGAGTTTGTGGTGGGCGTTGCGAGGACCCGGAATTGGTGGTGATCGAGAGGAGACGAACTCCTCGCAGTGGAGCGCTTCTCGGTTAGATCGTAAGGATGTTTCCAGTCGGGGTTCACTAAAACCACTGGTGTTTCCGGAGCTGGTAGGCGAAAGTTCGTCGTTTCTTCATGCGCTTGCTCTGGCCCAACGATGGGCGGCTGGCCGTGCCCCCATCTTGATCACGGGCGAGACCGGGACTGGGAAGGAGCTCCTCGCCCGGGCGATCCATGCGCTGAGCCCCCGCCGCGGTGGGCCGTGGGTGGCAGTGAATTGCCCGGCAATTCCGCGGGAGCTGGCCGAAAGCGAGTTGTTCGGTCACGAAAAGGGAGCATTCACGGGTGCTACCGAAGCACGACCGGGACGTTTCGAGCGGGCCGATGGCGGCGTGCTGTTTTTAGACGAGGTTGGAGACTTGCCCGCTACGATACAAGCAAAGCTTTTGCGCGTGCTTCAGGAGGGAGAGATCGAACGTGTTGGTTCGGCAAGGGCGAAGAAAGTGGACGTGCGGGTGATCGCCGCAACCAACCGAGACCTTAACGAGGCGGTGCGGCTTGGTGACTTCCGTCGAGACCTTTACCACCGGCTTGCGGCATTGCCCATCCACTTACCACCGTTGCGGGAGCGAATAGGAGATATCGACCTCCTCGCCTGGCATTTCCTCCAAAAGAGCTGTGATCGATATGGCAAACGGATTGATGGAATGGCGCCAGGAGTGCTCGAGAAGTTGAAGGCCTACGATTGGCCGGGAAATGTCAGAGAATTGGAATACGTGATCGAGCGAGCTGTGCTGTTGGCTGGGGGACCATTCCTTCAGGTCGAACACCTCGCGGACTTAGAGGCGGGGCAAGGTCTCGTGGGTCTCAGCCTCAACGCACAACTACGCGTGGAAAAACTCAAGCGGGTGGAAGCAACCCTACGCCAGACCCAAGGCAATTGCGCCGAAGCTGCAAGGCTCCTTGGGATGTCGCGCGGCAACTTCGCACGCTTGCTCAAGTGTCTCCGCATCGACCCCCGACGATTTCGCCTGGAATGAAATCTTTTGCCAGAGACCTGCCACTCATGCTGCAAACGCTCATCGGTGGTGGAGGGGCAGGCGTGGTGGCGCTTCTCGCGAGCAGGGACGCGTTGTGAACGCGCGAGGGCACGCTTGAGTTGCGCGCCCTCGGGTGACGACAATCAAGGCTCGGTGGTTGCTCTCGCGCCTGGCTTAGGAAGCGCCACCCCGAAAGCGGGGGTTATCCCCAAGGACGCTTGATTATCAATCAAGCGTATGATTAAGACGTTTGCTTGAGACGAAGGCGACGCGAGGGTGAAATTGCATCGAACGGAGGGCCGCCCCGGATAACGTTTTGTGGACCTGAAAGTGCACCTGTACGAATTGGCGAGGAGGTCAGAAGTCCATGCCGACTACAGTAGAGTTGTTCGGCGGCACGATGATGAGTCCCGTCCCTAACCCCTACCCCGTTTACAAGCGCCTGCGCGACGAATGGCCAGTTGCGTTGGTGGATGGGATCTTCGGTCAGCACTACCTGGTAACCCGCTACGATGACGCGATGGCGGTACTGCGTGACGCTGAGCGCTTTTCCTCCCACGCAAACGCTCGTGGGATTGGGTTGGTGTTTGGTCGCACCATCTTGGAGATGGATGGCATTGAGCACATCCGGCACCGGCGGCTGATCACTCCCGCTCTCACCCCGAGGACACTCACGAGCGGCGCCCTCCCTACGGCGATCCGAGCGATGGCGCACGAACTAATTGACCGTTTCGCTGCTCGCGGTGAGGCCGAGCTGGTGGAAGAGTTTACGTTCCTTTTCCCAATTCGGGTTTTTACTCAGCAGTTTCTGCAACTGCCTGAGCAGGACGCGAAACAGTTCCATCACTGGGCTTTGGATCTCATCAGTATCGCCGATGATCCTCCGCGCGCATTTGAGGCAGCCAACGCCATTGTGAACTACCTGCGGCCGGTGTTGGAGCGCCGACGGCGTGAGCCGGGGGATGATCTTATTAGTCTCTTGGCCACTGCGCGGGTCGATGGCGAGCAGCTTTCGGATGATGAGATCCTCAGTTTCTGCCGCTTGCTGGTCCCGGCTGGCGCAGAGACCACCTATCGGTTGTTAGGGAGCTGCTTATATGCGCTACTCACGCACTCCACCGTCCTCGAAGACGTGCGAGCCGGCCGCGTTTCCCTGGATCAAGTGATCGAGGAGACGTTGAGGTGGGAGTCACCGGTACAATATGTGACGAGAGAAACCACGGTAGACACTGAGCTTTCTGGCACCGTGATCCCGAGGAAAATGCTGGTGAGCGTTGCCTTAGGGTCCGCCAATCGTGACGAACGGAAGTACCCGGATCCCGACAGGTTTGACCCGACGCGCGACACGGAAGGGCATCTGGCGTTTGGTTTTGGGCGCCATTACTGCGCTGGTTCGCACCTGGCTCGTCTTGAAGCGCGCTTGGCTCTTGAGGTGCTATTAGGCCGATTGCCCGACCTCGTTCACGACAGAAGGTTTGCTGACAAAATTGTGGGACTAGCGTTCCGCTCGCCGGATGCATTGCATGTAAAATTTCGTACCGAAAAGATGGTCTAACGTCTGGCCTGTCAGTAGACCGCAGGGCACATTCTGCCGGGCCTTTGAATTGCCCAAAGTTGGCACGCTGCGGGACGCTTCTAACGAACCGGCTCGGCACCGACGGCGCTGTTGAGCAGCGTGGGCGGGCCGAACTGAACCAACCGTCCGCCGTTGAGAACGGCTACATGGGCAGCAAGTTGGCGCGCAAGCTGCGGTTGGTGGGTGACCATTAGCGTCGCACCTCCACGCTGCTGGAACTCCATTAAGACTTGCACGAAGCGGTCCACATTGGCGGCGTCCAAAGCAGAAGTCGGTTCATCGAGGAGCAGAAGTTGCGGTTCCATGAGCAGAGTGCGCAACAATGCCACTCGTTGCTGCTCTCCGCCCGAGAGTTGTCGAGGGTAGAGCTCGGACAGGTGGGAGATACCAAGGCGTTCAAGACCCGCGCGGGCTCGATCCCGAGCTTCACGCGGCGCCAGCCGCCGCACTCGAACGGGTGCCTCGATAAGGTTTTGCAAAACTGTGAGGTGGGGGAACAGGTGCAAATCCTGGAAAACCATGCCAACTGTCCGGCGAAGTTGCAGCAGCAGCTTTGCATCCGCGCGCTCGCAGAGGCCCGGGCGAAGTCGAATTCCGGCAACTTCGATCTCACCGCTGGCGAGCGGTGTTAGGTAGTTGAAGGTGCGCAGGAGTGTAGTCTTGCCGCTTCCCGAGGGTCCTACGATGGCGACGAGCTCTCCTGCCATAATCTCGAGTGAAACTCCCTCAAGTATGCGCTTCCCGTCGAGCGCCACAGAAACATCACGTGCACGGGCGATGCTTTGCGAACTCATTGACCCTTTCCGAGCTTTTGCTCCAACCGCCGCGCGAGGCGGGAAAGAGGAAGGCTCATCGCCATATAAAGCGCGGCGCAGAGCAATCCAGGGAGAAGCCAACTCCGCACATCGACAGCCGTGATGGTCATCTGCTTGGTGAGCTCAACGACCGTGATCACGGAGACGATGGACGAATCCTTCAGTAAAGCGATGAAATCATTAGCCGTTCCGGGCAGAGCGACACGCACTGCTTGGGGCATTAGGATTCGCCGAAGGGCCAACCAACGTGACATTCCTAAGGCAAGTGCAGCCTCTTGCTGGCCTTTGGCTACCGCACGAAAACCGGCTCGGTACAATTCCGCTTCGTAGGCGGCGTAATTCATGCCCAGACCCACCACTGCTGTCGTGAATGCGTCGATCGCGATGAGGCGCGCGAGTCCGTAGTAGAGCACGTAAAGTTGAAGGAGTACGGGCGTTCCCCGAAACAACTCCACGTACCCTTGTACAACCGCCCCAATCAATGGATTCCCGTATTCTCGAGCTATGCTCAGGATAAAACCGAACCCGACCGCAACCCCCATGGCAAGAGTCGAGAGCAGAAGGGTAACTGCTGCCGCTCTCAGAAAGAGCGCGGCCTGGTTTGCCAAATTGATCGGAGCAGCCGTTTGGTCTCCGATATGCGGCAGGCCGCGTGCTGGCTCGATTCCCCAGCGGCGGAGGATGGCTGGAAGTTCGCCACGTTGTTCTAGAGAGTCCAAGGCTTGCGAGATCGCTTGTTGCAATGCGGAATCTTGCGGACGCAGAACCATCGCATACGTGCCTGAGCCGATTTGTGCCGCTTCCACGAGGCGAGCATGACGTGGCAGGTAACGGCGTGCAATCACATCGTCGATGACGACTGCGTCGATGCGGCTGACTTCTAAGTCGGTTAGCGGCTCGTCCACACCTTCGTATAGCACGAGGCGCACGTCAGTCTGGGAGCGGAGAATTTCGTGTGCGAGCGAGTTTGCAAGCGTTCCCACGCGCTTCTCCTGGAGGTCGGCAAGCCCCCGCACCCTGTAGGCGTCCTCCAACCGAACGATCAAGCTCTCGCGGAAACTCGCGTAAGGCCGCGTTAGGGCGAATGCCCTCGCGCGTTGGGACGTCACCTCGATACCGTTGACGGCGACATCGAAATTTCCTCGTTCGAGCGAGGACAACAGGGTTGACCAATCGTTTTGCACAAATTCCGCCCGAACTCCGAGTTCTCTGGCCACCGCTTCCAGGAGCTCCACCTCGAAACCTAGGAGGCGAGTGGGATCAGTGGGGTCGCGGAACACGTAAGGCTCGCCCCCTTGCAAATCCCCGCCCCAACGAAGCACGCCCCGTTGCAGAACCCTCGCAAGGCTGGCGTCGCTACTTTGGTCGGCTGCAGTGGCCGTTGCTTGAATGAGCCCAAGGCAGGCGAAAAAGAAAATCGCGCGCAAGCCCTTGCCCGGATGTTTCAGCACCTTGTTGGCATCAATGCACCCCCTTCGTTCCCGTTGCATCGTTTCAGGAGCGAGCGGCCGTAAGTTTCGCAAGCCTCAGTGGTGTTTTAGCAGCGAAGCGAGTCCGATAGTCGTCGTGTTTGGAAGAGCGGATGCCCCAAGCGTTGTTTCCAGTCGGTACGAGACTCAGGCTGCTCAAGCGCGAACGAATTACGAAGCCACGATGACGGGAGCCACACACCAGGCTGTGGGGCCGCGGGAAGGTTCTATGTCAACGACGCAGACGAACGCGGCGTCGTCGGGATGAGTTGGCCAAAGTTGACTGAATACCAGAAAGTGCAATCGCAGGCGTTCTGGATCGCTTTCAACGCGACCAAGCGCATAACTTGCGCTCTCAGGGGGCAGCGGCAAACGCAAGCCCAGTAGCGACGGCTCCCACCTCTCGTACGCATGAAGACCTTGCTGCCAAACGCCTTGAACCTCGGCTGGCCAAGCGGCGAGTGGTCCAGGCCACGTGGCGAGCGACACCAAACGCAACTCGCGTAATTCTAAGGAACCCCCGGGGGAATTTTGTGCAAAGAGCGAGGATAACGATTGGTAGCTAGCAGCCGGAGTTCGCCATTCTCGCACGGCGCCAAGAGCGGGCGCTTCCAAAGAACCCTGCGGTGGGAGCACGGCTGGAGGCTGGGCTGTGCGCAACACCTCCGATTCGACCCTCAAAGCGGATGGCAATTCTATTTGCGCCGGGGCTTCTTCGTCAGGGTGCCACGGGTCTAAGGAAGGTGTTGGGGGGTTAACTGGCCAAGAAGCCCATGCAGCATCGTCGGTAACCAGCTGGGAGGCTGCACCACCATGCATTTCCGGACCAATGGCAGCATGTTCCTCTAGGTGTAGGGACTCTCGAGCCAAACGCCTGCGCCAGCGGGCGTCCGCCAAGCGTGAGAGGAGCGGCATCGAAACGATTAAAAGAACAGCGAGGGTGACGAACGCCACCTCCACGAGCGTAACGGCCGGCGCGGTAAGAACGAAGCGCTCCATTGCTGTACGAAAAAGCGCAAAGGCAGGGGCTTGGCAAGAACCACTACCCTAGAAGTCTTGTTACAAGTTGTGCCACTGCCCTGCCCTCTGGTATGGCGACGGGCCACGGACGCATCCACGAAGGAGTATGTATGACCAAACGAGACTGGTGGTGGGCGGTGGTGCCTGCGGTGGTAGCTTATTCGCTCGCGTCTGGATCACGCCTGTCTGCCGAGTTCCCTTATCCAGCGAATCCGCGCCCGTGTGGTGCTTCGCAAGTGGACGAGGGTTGCATCGAAGCCCGTGATTTCGCCGCTTACTTATTCTTGCCGGAGGCGACGCCTCCTCTGGTTCCCAATGATTTTACAGGGGGCTCCAGCTGGAAGCTTGGGAGTGGTCAGACTGGAAATCCCGAGATCGACTCAAGTCCGCAGGAGCTGTTCGGTGTCACGGGGAGCAGCGTCGACCGCGCCTGGCAAGTGACCACGGGGCGGCCAGATGTACTGATTGCGGTTTTAGATTCGGGCATTCGCTGGCACCGGCAACTGCCGGATCTCGTGGGCAAGTTCTACTTGAATCGCGGCGAACTTCCGATTCCGGAAAATTCTTCGAACGAGTTCGACCCTTGGGACCGCAACCGTGACGGCGTGTTCAACGTGCGAGATTACGAGGCCAGTGGGGGCTGGCCACAGGATTCCCGAGTGGGAGACGCGAATGGCAACGGGCTTTTGGATCCGGAGGATTTGATCTTTCTCTTCTCAGACGGGCGCGATGATGACGGGAATGGCTACGTGGATGACATCTCCGGGTGGGATTTCTTCGAAGATGACAACGATCCGTTGGACGAGGTGGAGTACGGCCATGGCACTGGTGAAGCGCACGACTCGACGGCCGAGGCGAACAATGGGGGCTCAGTTGGGACGTGCCCAAATTGCATGGCGTTGATGGTGCGAGTGGGGGATAGTTTTGTCGCCGAGGTGAACGCATTTGCTCGCGGAGTCCTCTTTGCCGTGGACAGCGGGGCCTCGGTCATCCAGGAGGCCCTCGGCACGCTGAACCACTCGAGCTTCGGTCAAGCAGCAATTGACTACGCCTATCGCAGAGGGGTGGTCGTGATCGCCTCGGCGGCGGACGAAGAATCCCGACATCACAACTTCCCCGCGGCGTACGAGCGGACGGTCGTTGTGAACTCGGTCACGCGGTTCGCATCGATTGCGGGGTTAACGATGGAGCCTCAGTCGTACCTTTACCTAAACGGGTGTACCAACTACGGGCCTCAGATTGCGCTTGCGGTGCCATCGACCGCGTGTTCCAGCGAGGCAACTGGACTCGCGTCTGGTATTGCTGGGCTTGTACAGTCGGCTGCACGAAACGAAGTCGATCGGGGGCGGCTCACACGATATCGCACCGATACAGGCAAGTTCGCCCCTTATGCACTCTCGGCCAACGAGGTGAAGCAACTCCTCATCCAAAGCGCGGATGATATTAACTTTGACGCTCGGCCAGACCTTGGCTTGCCGCAGAACTACCAGGTTAGCCTCGCCCTTCCACAAGGCATTCAGTCGGCGCGTTTTCCGTCCATTGCTGGTTTCGATCAATATTTCGGCTACGGGCGCATCAATGCGCGGCGCGCGGTAGAACTGGTGCGCGAAGCACGGATACCGCCTGAGGCGGAGCTGTGGAGCCCAAAGTGGTTCACAATCGTCTCGCCCGACCAGGGCAGTCTGGAGGTTGAAGGTCGTGTCGCGGCGAACCGCTCTCAGGGTTTCCACTGGGAACTGGCTGTGGCGCCGGGTGTGCAACCTGCGGAATCCGATTTTGTCATCGTGGCAACCGGAGAAGAAGAACGGGCTCGCGCAGGAATCCTCGGTCGAATCGATCTTGTCGATCTTGCGGCTCGCATGCCGCACGGGGCGGAGGGGCCACCCGTGGCGGTGGGCGGGCAGCCGGATCCGGATCGTTACACGGTCACTGTGCGCTTGCGGGTTCGCGACGCTACCGGCAATTTCGGTGAGGATCGCCGTGCTTGGTTTCTGCACCGTGACCGAGACGCGTTTCCGGGCACGCCGAAGAGGTTGGGGAGCGACGGCGCAGCGGCTCCAGTGTTCGTCGACGTGACGGGCGACGGGGCAGACGATCTTGTCGTGGCAACGTCCGAAGGGACTGTTCATCTCTTCACCGGTGCAGATTTGCAGGAGCCTCCGGGATGGCCGGTTCACACGGACCCGATGGAAGTGCATCTGGACTCACCGGCTTTTCGCAGCGGAGAGCTGAGTGTTCCCCATGCGCCCATCCTTGGCATGCCGGCGGTGGGCGACCTCGACCGTGATGGGCAGGTGGAAATCGTCGCAGCCGACTTGTACGGCAAGGTCTACGTCTGGCAGGCGAACGGGCAACGGCGCCCCGGATTCCCAGTGCGAACACACCTCGAATTTTCCTTCCCTTTAAGATCGGAACGGGAGCAATTGCCGGATATGCGCCTCGTGCCAGATCGGATACACCGGCTCGACCCTGATAACCGGTTGGCGCGAGGCTTTGTTGCGGGGCCGGTATTAGGCAACCTCGATAGTTCCGAGGATGGTTCTCTGGAAATCATTGCCGGCGCCATGGATCGTCATGTTTACGCATGGTTTTCCGATGGTCGCCCGGTCCCAGGCTGGCCGGTATTGCTGAAAGACCCGACGAAAGTCCTGAGCGTGGATCCCGTGACAAATCGGGTGCAGTTGGCGCCCGGGGCCGGTCAGCGAATGGGGACCAAGATTATCGTTCCGCCTTCCCTGGGAGACCTCGACGGCGATGGACGCCTCGAGGTGGTTGCCGCAGTGAATGAAGCGTATCGGGAAAGGATGAGCGCGGTGATTACCAACGTAGTCTTAAACTTCCTGCAAGTCGGTGGGGCGCTTGAAGGCGGCAACACGCGTGTGTACGCAATCGACTCTGCCGGTACGAATCGCGGCAGCAGGCCGGTTCCCTTTGGTTGGAATGCTGAGGCTTTTCTGCCCGGATGGCCTGTGAAGTTAGCCATGTTGACCACTGAGTTGCTTCCAGTCGTGGGCACCGGAAGCAACGGTCCGGCGGCGCTTGCTGATTTGGATCGTGACGGGAAACTAGAAGTGGCCGCGTCTTCCATGCTTGGTCCGGCGTACATTTTTCGGGCCACCGGAGAGTCGTTCCTGGGTAACGCCGCGGGCACAATCCCGCGCACCTTGGCTGCGGATGTCTTTGGGCCAGGTTCTCCGGCAGTTGATGGTCCCAGTTACCCAGCGTTGGGAGCTGTCGTTTTGGCCGAGATGTTGGGCCCCGGGCAAGGTTTTCAGGCGTTGGCTCCCACGGCTGGCCTGGGCAAGTTATTGGACGCGAATCTTCCAGCTCGCCAGTTCCCGGCGGAGAACCATTTGGCGATGTGGGACGTTATGTCCGAGGGACGGCTCGCCGATGTGGCAAAATTCCGCGTTGGCTACCCCCATGTAGTTAACGATCTGCAATTTTTCGTAGCGCCTGTGGCTGCGGATATCACGGGCGACGGTATTGCCGAGGCGATAGCGGGTAGTGGTGTTTTCGACCTCTACGCGGTTGACGCTTTCGGCGCGGAGGCACCAGGGTGGCCGAAGTTTACCGGAGGGTGGAGCATTGGCTCACCAGCAGTTGGCGACTTGGATGCTGATGGCCGACTCGAAGTTGCTGCGGTAACGCGTGAGGGCGGCTTCTTTATCTTCCGAACCCAAGGTCGCAGTTGCGGTCACATCCCGTGGCGCCAATATCATCACGATCCTTGGAGTACCGGGAACTACCACACGGACGCATGGTTGCCCGCTCCCCCTTTTGGGAGCGTGAGTCTTGTTGGTGAGAACGTAGTGGTCCTGTCAGGTCCGGCTACACCGGGTGACGATTCATGGTGTGGGGCGCCTGCACGAATTGAGCTCCGAGCGTCGTTAGAACCCGTCGTTGGGCCGGACTCGTTTGAACGCGCAACCCTTTTGCCACTGACTTCTCCGCCTCAGGCTGCAGGACGCGACAATCCGCTTAGAGTCGGGGCACGGCTTCCCGAGGGCGTTTTTGGCCGACTGTACTTTGCTGCGCGCACAGAAGACGAGGCAGGAAACCGCTCCCGGATTGTGGACTTGGGGGTCGTGGAGGTGCTCGCACCGAGCCCAACGCAACCAAAGACGGCAACACCGTCGTCCACAATGAGTCCGCTCCCGACGCCCACAGAGGCGCCCACCGCAACCTCCACTGCTACGCTGACAGCTACGTTGCCTCCTCCCACACCCACGGTGAATAGCCGCCTTCCAACCCCGACCCGCTCCGCAGTGGGCAACGCTGCAGCTCATCGAGACGACTCGGGAGCATGCGCGGTGGTCGGTGATGCTGAGAATGATCGTGGCAGCGTCCTAATGCTGTTCCTGGTTGGACTCGCAATCGCCTGGTGCCGCCCGCGCCAATGGTGGGGAATCGGGTGGCGGAAGCCAAACTGCACGGACGCTTAGCGGATCTTTGGATGGGCAAGCGTCCCGGATACGGTCACAGGGGCGTCGGGTTTGCCCCCTGCTGGTTTGGGCAGAAGTGCGAGCACCGCTTTTACGGTATCTGAGGCGCTCGTGCCTGGTGCAACCGTGAGGCGGAGATTGAGCAAACTTTCGCCGTATGGCTCTCGTAGCGTGATTTGGCCGCTGCCTTGTATGATTAGGTCCCCCGAGGCTGAAATATCGGTGAGTTCCACCTTGCCGGGCGAGACGCGAATCTTGGACTTGACCTGCTTGAACTCTAAGTCCGGCACGGGCCACCCGCTGATTTTCGCCTGGCTGAGCCGGAGGTTGTCCACGACCAGCTCGCCGTTTGCCTGACCTTGTTGAAACGCGGTGCCACGGAGTTCAAAGGCGATATTCCCAGCGACCGCCCCAGTGATTTGGCCCTCTTCAAGCTGGCTCTGTAAGGCGCGATAGCGACCCAGTTGAACCCGCTGCCATGTGAGCACACCATTAAGCCCGGCCTCACGATACTGCAGTGCACCGTCAAGCAACCCTCCGTACAGTTCGGCTCCGATCTTTGCCGCGTAGACGTTACCCCGGGCCCACTCTGACCAAAGTGGCCTCGCCCACACGCTGGAGAGTTCGAGCAGTGGTGGTCGCCCATCTTCTGCCCCACCAATACGTAACCCAGTGAGCTGGTAGCCTTTCCACACCGATAACCCTGCGCCTTGAACTCTCAGGGGCAGGGGGCCGCGGTCTAAACTGTGGAGGGCCCTTCGAATGAGGAGATCATGGGGAAACGTAAACGCCAAGGCGATCAAAAAGACCACGAAGGTGTATCCAGCATACAGCCAAAACAGCTTCCGGGTAAGGAATTCTGGAATGCCTAGTTGAGGGAGGGGGATGGGCCAGAATCGCATGGGCGACACTCTCATCGGTACCGTGTGCCTCAACTCGCCGGTATGGGACGCTCGCTCGCCTTCTCTGCGGGTTTCTCGGCAGGCTTGAGCACAGCGACAATAGCTTGAACGTCGAAGCTGTAGGGGTCGTTCATCCTCTTTTTGATAGCCACGCGGGAGAAGTGCAGCGGGTGTTCACCTTTTTCGACCCGATGCAGAAGATCCACGATTTGCGGCAGTGCGACTTGGGTCAGTTTGATTTCCACCATTTCTTCCAGAAACTCTGGAGCTTCTGGCTTCGGCCGCGTTGTGGGATTTAGGGAAACAATTTTTTCCCGGCTCACCGCCGCGGTGACGACTCCTTGTAAGTAACCCAGCAAATTGAAGTTCGGGTCAACTTCGGAGATGTCCCCGTACGCTTCGAGCTGTCGAAGCAGCTCAAGGTAGTATTCCCGCTCTCGTTGGAGCTCGGCGAGCTCCTTTTCTTTTAACGATAACCGGCGGGATAGTTGTTCCATACTTACCTGCAGGGGATCCCACACAAACGTGTACCCGAGGATCAACACTGTGGCGACCGCAGCGAAGACGAGAAGAACCCGCTCACGAGGTGCAAGTCGGTCATAATATCTCGAGAGTGAGCCAAAATCGAACACTAAATCCTCCCCGGAGAGCGGCTGGAAGCCGGTGACCCAGCCTTGTTCAGGGTGAGAATCATGCGAAAGTCGACACGACCGTCCGGTGCGGTCTTAATATCCTTCACCTGCACGTCGGCAAAATATTTGCCGTTGGCGATGGCTTCACGGATCGCGTTCGGGGTGTCTAACGAGTCGGTGTGTGCGCGGATCTTAATTTCCTCTGTGTCCATCACATACTCATCGACCTCCAGCTTCAGGTGTTCTGGAACTGCCGTACTAATCGCGTGAAGGGCGTCAATTGCAGTTGCACCACTCGGCGGCGCAACGCTCCCGAGTAGTTTGAGTCGTCTTTCCGCGGCTACGATTTCTTCTTTGATTTGCCGGCCCTCATCGACGATGCGTTGCACGTCCGGCAGAGTTTGGCGGAACACGTAACGAATCTGGCTGTTGATTGCTGCAAGTTGGGCTTCCAGGAAACGATAGTTTAAATACGTTTGGAGCACGAACAGACCGACGGCAAGCGCTCCAAGGCTCGCGGTTCCCCAGAGGGCACGCCGTAACTCTTCTTGGCCGCGATGGTATGCAAACTCGCCCCTACGAAAATTTAGGCCATAACAACGGTCTGGTTGGATCTCCCTGAGGGCTAATCCGATCGGAGCAGCAAACCCGGCGATTTGGTCGCGTAAGGTACTTGGCAGACCCTTCAGGGGAGATTCTTGGATGCGGTTTACGACCAGGCCGAGTTGGTCTTGCAGTTCGCGGGAGAGCAAATCGAAGTAGATACCTTCCCCAACCAGCACGCAGGTCGTTCCCTCGTCGAGCGGTCCTCCATTGAGAGCGAACAGCGTCCAACGCAGCTCTGCGACGATGTCGTTGATCGTGTTTTGCAGAACATCAAGGTGTCCATTGTCGCTGCTGGGGTGCTGCTCCCTTGTAACTTCAGGGGGGGTTATGGTCCGAAGTCCAACCAGTGTGCCGCCGCGATGAATGGCCACGGCCAGCCGGTCAATCTCCCCTCCAACGAACACAGCATGAGATGGCAAGGGCGCATCCAAAAGTTGCAGCACGTTGAGACTCGCGAGAGGTGCGAAGTCGACAATTTTCGGGTCAAGACCGGCAGCTTGTAAGGCCTGAAGGTGACCTTCGAGCTCCCCTCGGGGAACCAATGCCGCTAGGACGTTACTGCCGTTCTTTTCCTTTGCCAGTACTTGGTACGCTATCACAACCTCGTCGAGATCGAACGGCACTTGAGTTTCCAGTTCGTAGGGAACCGTTTGTTCTAATCGCTTCCGATCCTTGAATGGGAGAAAAAATGTCCGGAGGGTGACAACTTCTCCAGGCAGCGAAGAGACCACCGTATGAGGAGAGAAACTTATCTCAGCGAGGAAATTTCGCAGCTTGCCTTCGAGAGTGTCGGTCGAAGACAGAGGTAACTTGTGTAGTCCGACGATGCGGTAGTCGCGGAAGGAAGCCTCGATCAGGGCTGCGCGAACCTCGTGGCTTTGAACTTCGAGAGCTAATACTCGCTGGGGCATGGTCCTCTTGGCGCGTGTGCTCGGCTAAAATTCAACGAAGTCCGCGTTTTCTGCTTCGGGACGAAAAAGAACGGCGCCACCCTCCTTTTGCCAATATAGTCGTGTGAGCTTCCAACGCGTCACTGTACCACCGGTTGCGCCCGGCTGCACCTGTTTGGGATCCCGTCGAACGAGCATTACAGCGGACCGACTGATTCCTCCCATGCCAGTCATCGGATTCAAATTAACGATGGCTGTAGCTCGGATAGAGTAGACATTGCTTCGCGCGCCCAACATTGTACGAGCATTTCGGTATATGGGGTCCTGATTCGTTGAGGCCGAATTCACCAACGTAAGGACACTGCTTGCTTGTAATACTTGGCTTTGCCGCTGCTGGATGATTTCGTCCACAACCTGCGCGTCCCCAATAATCGCATTGAGGACCTCGCGCGGGGCGGTATTCGCGTTTACCTGGCTCGGAAACGGCCACCCGTACGCTGTGACGTATGGCCGGAGGCGGCGCAATTCTTCTTGTGTGACGAATCCGGGAACGGCGGTAACCTCGTCTAGCGAGCCGAAGTACAATGTCGTTAATGGCGGAGGAGTGGCTGCCGCACCGGGGGTAAGTCCAGCGGGCGCGCCAGGAGTGGGTGTCGTGCCGGGCATGTTCGGACTTCCAATTGGTCCGAAGTACAGCTCGAACAGTTGGTTCCAATAATCGTCGAGAGCGGTGATTGCTTCCGGCCGGGAGTTCATCAAACGCCCGAGAGTAAATAGCCACGCCTGATACCTTTGGGGGGCCTGCTCTGGGTTGGGATTCAGGCGTCCCGCCCGCCACTCGGCTTGGGTCTGAGGTCTCGTCAAGTTGATGTTGACCTTTCCACTCTCATCCCAGATTTCTACGCGCAGGCGTGAGTTGGGTGGGAGAGCGATCAAACCTCCGCCGTCGTCAATCTGGCAAGCTTTGCCCTCCCGCGCCTGCAGTGGGCACCATTCTTCGAGGAACGAATCGGTGAGTGGGTCCTGATCTTGAACGAGCAAGGCTTCGCCCAACGTGATACCTGAACGCGCCAGCAGTGCCGCTTGCAGGCTGTGGACGGAGTTTCGAGCCATCCGCGCGTCGATTTCTGCCGAAAAGAAGAACTCGGTTACGGTGATCGTCAGGAGAGCGACCACCGCGAGCGCCATAACCAGCGCCACGCCGCGTTCCCGCTTTCTGAAATTAGCCAAGTACAGCACCTCCTGGGCCCGGAGTTGGTGGGGGAACGTATAGAAGCAGGTCGACGCGGGTGCTGAACTCGACGTAGCCGCCACTGTTGTCGAACAGAAAGAGCTGGATTTCCACCACTGGTGGAAGGCCAACGGGTGTTTGGCCCGGTTGCACGGGAACGGTTGTATCCCATGAATTCAGCCAAGAACCGGTGGCGGGATCCAGATACCGGAGGCGGAGCCCGGCAACGCGGTCCACTAAGTAGACGTCGCTGGTCAAAGCACTCGTGGCACTTTCGTTGACAGCGGAACTTTCGGACGTGGCTTGTGCGAGTGGGTCGAGCAGGATCTCCTCGTGACGTAGCAACGCAAAGGCCCGCGGGACGTCCGGCATCGGTTCGAGCAAGTAAGATACGAAGGTTCTCCCCCCACGCCGCCCACCGACACTGCGATCGCGTTTGGTATCGATCACGAAACCAACCTGATCGGTGGGTACTGCGTCGTTTCCCGGTACTCCGATAAACCAGACGGCTCCCCGACTGGCGACGCCGGGAGCCAAGGCACGCTCGAGGTCGTCTGCCATCCGCATGACCGCATCTCTCCCCGCGGCGAAAAGTTCCGCACGTTCCTCCGCGCGCGCCTTGCCATCCAGTGTCCGCCACAGGACGCCGTAAACGGTGGTCGCCATGACCGCGAAAATGGTGATCGCGAGTAGCAATTCGAGCAGGGTGAAGCCTGCGGATGGCTTCTTATTGTGCGGCATCATGAACGAAGAATGTGACCTCGCAGGCATTAGGATTTCGAGGATCCCAGAATACCCGCAAAACGACTTGTCGCATGCCATCGAGCCCAGTTGGAAAGACCTCTTGATCGTAGAAGAAGCCGGGGTATCCATCGATCGGGCCGGCTTCGTTGCGGACGCTATCCAGCCCTTGCTGAAGCGCTTGGTAGTGCACTAGGCTGGCTCGCTCACGGGCGAGCAGAACGGCGCGGGCCAGATTTTGATCGTAAATAATCGTTGCAATGTTCCTTGCGTGCCAACCCAACAAAGTCACGAAGGCAATGGCGATCACCGCCAACGCGATGAGCACCTCGAGCAGTGTGAACCCACAGGTGGCCTTCCTTTCGGGCTGGAGTTTATCTGGCATAGCTGGGTTCCCAATAACCCAACTGGCCTCGTAACCTCTGAGCACGGGGATCGAACCACAACGTGTAAGCCTCGTGCGAGGTCGCAAGGTGAATCACCGTGGGCTCAGTGGTCCCGTCCGGATAAAAAAGGGTGAAGATGCTCCCTTGGGCAACTTTCACTCCTTCTAAGGGCAAGGCGACGTCGGAAATGAACACGTTGTCTCCCAGAGATACGCCCCGGGCGAGAGAGCCGACCTCAGAGACGAACTGAGCTAAATCCATACTTCCACTTTCATCCAGCGCGGCCCAGTACCGTTGCTGGTCGAGGTCGAAGTGCAGCCGGTAGGTCACACCGCTGAGCACGGCTTGGTTGCGCAAAAACCGGAACGTGAGCTGCAGCCGCTGTGCATGCGCAAGTAATTCGGCGCGCTCCCGGTTGCGAAAACGCGGAACGACCGCCACGAGCACCACGGATAGCAAAAGCAGGACGAGCGATAGCTCGATCAAGGTGAATCCGTGGTTGCCACCGAACCATCCCCGCCTCGCTCGAGCGAGAGAGGGCCGAGCCGTCCCTATTTCCTGAGTGTGCGCGTCCAACCAGAGCATGGTTAAGCCCTCGCCTCGTGGGAGGCGATGGCGGACATCGCTGCGCCAGCTGGGGAATCATCCCTGCTTCCAAAGACTGCAATCACCGCAGAGGAAAAAAGTGACCAACGGAGCGCATCGGTAATCCAGGTGCTTTTCCAAGACGCGGTCAGGTCGCTTGTGGAGCCCCGTCGGCGTTCCCGACCGTGCCACAGAGAATCATGCAGATCAGCGCAAGGACGAATGTTGAAGTAGACGCTTACTGGGGCCAGGGAGTGCTGCTCCGCACTGCACTCCAACAGACCGGATGAGCCATGCTTCGAGCCCAGCTTACTTTCTTGTGTGCTCGTGTTTGAGTCCCTGTCTTCCGACCAGTGAGGCGGACTGTCGTACAACAGCGGATCACCTCCCTGACCCAGCTGGTCGATCCGAGGTCAGCCGCGGTTGTCGATATCAGCGTTTTTCCCCTCCCCTCCTTCTTGTCCGTCTGCCCCGTACGACTTGATCACAACTGTGTTGCCATCCGAGAAGTACACGTAGGGGTTGCCCCATGGGTCAACCGGAATCTGCGCCAGATACCCGTCAGGATTCCAATTCCGTGCATTGGCAGGCCGCTGGACAAGTGCTTGAAGGCCATCCTGGGTGCTTGGGTAAAAACCGTTGTCTAGCTTGAACAGATTCAACGCTTGCTCAATCGCCTTGATATCGGCAGCTGCTTTGGTGCGTCGGGCCTCGTCGGTCCGACCGATAATTTTCGGCGCGACCAACGTAACGAGCAAACCGAGGATGAACACGACGACCATGATTTCGATCAGCGTGAATCCTGCGGCGTTTCTCAACGAGCGCATCGTAAAACCTCCTTCGCGATGGACTCCATGCTTGTTCGCGTTCCAGTTTAGCGAGGGTAACACCAGAAAGTGCGTGCTCAAAGGACGCTTAGCGGACAAGCTGATTCATCTCGAAGATGGGCAGTAAAATGGCGAGCACGATGAAGAGGACCACCGCCCCGCCAAATAGGATCATCAAAGGCTCTAAGATGCTCGTGATTGCGGCGACGGCCGTGGACACTTCGCTGTCGTAGGCGTCGGCCGCTTTGGTAAGCATGGTTTCGAGCTGCCCGCTTTTCTCGCCCACGGCGATCATGTGGACAAGCATCGGAGGGAACAATCCGCTCTTTTTGAGCGGCGGCGCAATGCTTTGGCCTTCGCGGATGCTGTTTCGTGCCTCTTCGATGGCCTGCGACAGCACGGCGTTACTAACAACGTGTTTCACAATTTCTAGCGCCACCAGCAGGTTGATGCCGCTGTTGAGCAATGTTGCCAAGGTGCGGGCGAAGCGTGCTAACGCAACCTTACGGATTAGGTTGCCGAAGTATGGGATCTTTAAAACGGTGCGGTCGAACCGCAGCCTGCCGGTCGGAGTACGTCGGCTCATTTGAATGGCAATCACTGATGCACCGAGAGCTGTGACAAAGAGCCACCAATAATCTTGAGCTAGCCCGCTCACCGTCAGCAAAATTCTAGTCATGAGTGGGAGCGTGGCTTGGTTTTCCGCGAAGATCTTCGTGATTTTCGGGACCACGTAAGAAAGCAAGAAGAGGAGGATTGCTGTGCCTGTCAGCGCCATGAGCGTAGGATAGGTCAGCGCCGAGCGGACTTTATTCCGCAGCTGCGCATAGTTCTCCGTGTAGTCCGCTAACCGGAGGAGTACGACATCGAGCGCACCGCTCGCTTCCCCCGCCCGTACCATATTGACATAAAGGTCGTTGAACACACGCGGGTGGGCTTTCATTGCGTCAGCCAGAGCTCCACCTTCGGTGACCAGCTCCCGCACCTGGGAGAGAACGCGCTTCGTGCGCGCACTTTCCGTTTGTTCGATGAGAGCTGAAAGGGCTTCGACCAACGGGATCTTGGCCCCGACAAGGGTGGCGAGTTGGCGCGTCAACAGGGCGAGCTCTTCAGGGGTGATCCGCTCGAAGTATCGTCCGATTTGCCATCCCCCTAGGGATTGTTCCGCCTTGCTTGTTCGTCGTTCCTGCTCGACGAGCTCGGTGGGGAAAACGCCTTCGCGCCGAAGTTTTTGCCGAGCTCCCTTGGGATTTTCAGCGTCAATGATGCCGCTGATTGCTCTCCCAGCAGCGTTAAATCCTCTATAGGCGTATACCGGCATAACCGTTACGATTAGTTCGTCCCCAGGTAGCCGAAGCTGCGGATGCCGATCTGCCTCACACGATATCGTCCTGTGTGACGCGTAAGACTTCCTCTATCGTGGTGATCCCAGCAAGCACTTTCTCGGCCCCGTCCTCTCGCAGCGTGTTCATACCGTGGGCTGTGGCTGTGCGGCGGATTGAAGCTGCGTCTGCATTTTTCATCACGAGGGAACGAATCTCGTCATCGACAACCAAAAGTTCATGGATCCCTGTCCTGCCGCGGTACCCTTTGCCCTTGCATTGGGCACAGCCTGGCCCCTGCTTGTAGATTTCCCGCCCGCCGAGCTGTTGGGGAGTGATGCCGACCTCCTCAATTTCCTCTCTTGTGGGACGGTAAGCAACTCGACACTCCGTGCAAACCCTCCGGACCAGGCGTTGCGCCATCACGGCGATCACTGAACTAGAGACCAAGAAGGGTTCGATACCCATGTCGAGCAAGCGGGTCATGGCACCGAACGAGTCGTTGGTGTGTAAAGTGGAAAACACGAGGTGGCCGGTAAGCGCCGCCTGAATTGCAATCTCAGCCGTCTCCGTGTCGCGAATCTCGCCGACCATGATCACGTCGGGATCCTGACGCAGGATTGAGCGAAGCCCGTTCGCGAAGGTCAAATCGATCTTCGGGTTCACCTGGATTTGCCCGATGCCGTGCAACTGGTACTCAATCGGATCTTCAATCGTGATGATGTTTTTATCGGTTGTGTTGATCTTAGCGAGGCAGGCGTACAACGTGGTTGTTTTACCGCTACCGGTGGGGCCCGTAACCAGGATGATCCCGTGGCTCTGGCGAATCAATCGGTTGACCGTTTCGAGCTTGTTTCCGGTCAGCCCGAGCTCCTCTAACTGGAGCAAGGTGCTGGCCCGATCGAGTAAACGCATGACGACACGCTCCCCGTGGGCGGTCGGCACGATGGAGACGCGGATGTCGATATCCTTTCCTGCCAGCCGAATGCGAATTCTCCCGTCCTGCGGGAGCCGTTTTTCCGCAATGTTCAGCCCGGCCATCACCTTGATTCGGGAAATAATAATCGGCTGGAAACGTTTTGGCGGCGAAAGGATGTCGTACAGTACGCCGTCGATCCGGAATCTGACCAAAAGGTCGCGCTCATACGGCTCAATATGGATATCGCTCGCTCGATCCTTCGAGGCTTGAAAAATTAATTGGTTCACCAGGCGGATGATCGGCGCTTCCTCGTCCGCGTCCAATAGATCCCTTGGTTCCTCAAGGTCAGCGAGTTCAAGGTCGAGCCGCTCTGTGTCCAGATCGTCCATGAGTTCGGAGGCCGACCCGGCAGTGATTTGGTCGTAGGCGCGGTTAATCGCGTCTAACACAAGTGGGGCGGGAGCGACAAACACCTTGATCGGGTGGCGTAGAAGCACGCGGAGGTCATCCAGTGCGCCAATCTGGCTTGGATCCGCAGAGGCGACCACCACCGCGTTGCCTTCTCTGGCAACGGGTAGCAGGAGGTAGCGCTTGGCGAAGTTGATGGGCACTTGTTGCACAAGATCGAGCACGTCCTCTTCCGGCAGACGATCGCGAAACGGCAGGCCGTAGTGGTGGGCCACAGCACGAGCCCAGGTTGCACTGTCAATTGCCCCCATCTCCTGGAGAACGTCGCCCAGACCTTTGCCCTCCCGCTGGCGTTCGCGTGCCTTCTCTAAAACCTCCTCGCTGAGGTTACCGTACTGCACGAGCAATGCTTCGAGGGAACGAGCCGCGACCGCCATGGAACTAGCTGAGTTTCCAGTTTGCTTCGTTCACCACGGGGATTTCAACCGCCTCCCTCCAGTGGAGGAAGGTGGGAGGATTCGTGCTGACCCGCATGCCCTCCGGATAGGAGGCAAATGCTTCGGCTGGACTGTCGAACACCTCCAGGCAGAGATACCGAGCACGGTAACCACCCGACTCGAACCGGTAAATCGCCCCCTTTTGAAACATGAGTGCAAGTGGCGCATCGCTCGGAACAGCCAGCGCTAAGAGCCCGTTGCTAGTTTCGAGACTCGGGAGTGGGCGACCCGAATCTTCCAACAACGCTAGCAAGATGTAGCGATTTGTGGAGCTTTTGGGCCGGCTTCCCACGTCCGCACCCTGCGCATCCTGCTCATGATTTCTGGACTCGACATCTGGGTCGGACTGCCGCCTCTGCTCTGGGTTGCCATTGTGATTGGCTCCGGGTTTGTAGACCTCGATGCGAGAGCGGGTTCCGCGCTCCGACGGCTCGCGGTCTTCCGGGGCGGGTTCGATGGACGGCCTCACCTCCCATGATGGCGCATATAGCTGCTCCCACCGCGGCGGACGCTGGCCCATTTCCTCGTAAGGTTTGCGAAGGACACGATCGCGTTCGGATACAGCAACGTTCCGCTGGTCTCGTTCGTTGCGAATGATGTGGGGCGTCAAGAAAATCAGCAAATTCGTCTTCCGGTTGCGGGTCGAGTCGAATCGAAAGGCATTTCCAATGACCGGAATGTCCCCCAAGAAAGGCACCTTGCTCACATTCTTCCCACGAGCTTCGAACATGATACCGCCAATGACAACGGTTTGCCCGTCACGAGTAACGACACTTGTCGTAGCCGACCGGATTGTGGTTGTCGGACCAAGCTGAGGATCGTTGGAGATCACATCGGAGACCTCTTGGAAAATATCCAACCGAACTTGCCCACCTTCGGAGATTTGCGGGGTCAATCGCAGGGTGATTCCGACATCTCGCCGCTCGATTGTCGCAAAGGTGTTACTCAAGTTCACGTCGCTCGTTGCTCGGCTGGCAATGAACGGAACGTTCTGACCAGAAACGATCTCAGCAGGTTGATTGTCGGTCGTCAGAACCGTGGGGGCTGACAAGATGTTGGCATCGGAGCGGCTCTCAAGCGCGCGCAAGAGAGCTTGTTGCGCCGGAATCGTAACACCGTTGACCGTGACCGTTTGCGAGCTCGCGGCGGCAAGCACGAGGCCCGATAAGTTGGTCGGATTGAGTAGCTGGTTGATGTTCCCGCTGAGGTTTGTGCGGCCAAAACCCACTCCATTGGGAATCTCGGTGGCTCCTTGGAGTTCGATCCCGAGTTCCCGACTCAAGTCCAAAGAGACCTCGGCAATGATTGCCTCTACGTAGACCTGTCGCCGGCGGACGTCCAATTTCTCGATCACCTCACGGAGTGTTTCAAAATCCTGCGGCGAGGCGTTGATGATGAGTGCATTCGTTGCGGGGTCAGCACTAATGCGCACCTGCCCTTCGAATTCGCTTTGCTGGCCAGGTTGTCCGCCGGCAACGCCCGGCGTGGTGCCGGCTAAGCCCGGGCGCCGTCCGGCCAAAGAGCCGGCCGCACCAAAACCTGTTTGCCCAAGGCCCAAGCCAATCCCCGGAGCGAGTCCCCCGAAGCCAAAGCCTCCGAAGCCAGGGGTGAATCCGCCGAAACCGGGGGTCCCAAACCCGCCTAGACCAAACCCCCCGCCGAAACGCCCGATGCCGCTAGTGAGGCCGCCCCGCACACCCCCGAATCCAAAGCCGCCTCGCAAGCCTCCGATGCCCCCGAATCCGAACGGGCTAAAACCACCAAAGCCGGCGCCAGCGCCGACGAGCGAAGAAAGTACTGGAATGAGTTCAAAAGCGTTTGCGTATTTGAGGTAGTAAACGTGAATCCTGCCTGTCCCCAGAGGAAGAGGCACATCCAGTCGCGCGATCAGATCTTTGATCCGCCGGGCCTCGGCTGGGCCAGCAACCAGAATCAACGAGTTAGTTCGCTCGTCCGGAATAATTTTGAAGGCACGCTCGGGGGTGACGCCACCACTAATGGCTTGACCGCCAGCTGCCGGCGTACCCGGGCGCGGTGCGGTTCCCCGACGTACTCGCGCGTCGGGTGCCGCCCCTGGTTGCGTTGCAGGAGCTCCCGTGGTTTGCGCTGAGGGTTCTTCCAAAAGCTGTTGCAGCAAAGCGGCAATGTCACCGGCGAACGCGTAATTCAGCCGCACAACTTCAATCTCTTGCTGCTGCCCCTCCACGTCTAATTGAGAGAGAATCTTCGCTAACCGATCCGTTTGTGCCGCTGTGTCAATGATGATTAGGGTGTTGGTTGGGGTGTAGGCGGTTAGCAATCCGTCGGGTGAGGCTAATGGCTGCAGGATTGCAACCATGTTATTTGCGTCCACATACTTGAGCCGAATCAGTCGCGTGATGTATTCGTCGCGCGGTTGCGGCCGCGTTTCGGGCAATACGGTATCGATGGTTGAAGTCTTCGCGTCCTTCGTCGGAAGAATTTTGATGATCGAACCAGCGGGTACCGTGGTGAAGCCTTTGACTTGAAGGACCGACTGGAAGACTAAGTATGCCTCGTCGACCGAAATTTTCCCGGGCGAAATGATGGTCACCTTGCCGCGCACCTTCTCGTCGACAATAAAGTTTTTGCCAGTGATGTCACTGATGAACTTCACTAAGACGGCAATATCAACGTCTTGGAAGTTCATCGTGATTTTGGCTGGTTCACCATCCTCCACTTGCTCTTGCACAGCGCTGGATTCTTCCTGCTGAGCGGAGGCCATCCCGATCGGGAGCGGCCATGCCCCGGTGACGGCACCAAAGACTGCAAACATAAAACCCCAACGCCGCATACCACCCCTCATGTTCCCTCGCCTAGCGGATTTTGTAGATGGTCTCGAACGGTTGCTTATTTCGGATCCCCGCCACCTTGATTTCGCTTGTGTTCCGCAATTCCTGAAACAGGGCCAAGGCTCTCGCTGGGTCACTCAAGTCTTGCCCATTAATGCTTTGGATAACATCTCCGTTGCGTAGCCCCAACTGCTCGAAAATACTCCCCTGGCGAATGGCGAACAACCGAAATCCGGTCGACTTGCCGTTTTCGAAATGCGGCACCGCCCGCATCTGGGTGAGTAGCTGATTCATATTATCGAGTTGACGATCAACTTCTGCGCGGTCGATATGGTACTCGTTCTCTGCGACTTGCTGGACATGAGGGTTCGGCGCGACGGCTGACGCGCTCGGATCGGGGACTGTGGACGGAAACGACGCATTCACAATCACCCGCTGTCCACCCGCTGTTGGCGCTCCAATCGGAAGGCCGCCAGCCCCGGGTTGAGCAAGCTCGAGGATTTCTTCAAATCCACCACGATCGAGAACGACATGGTCCCAGCGGATCTCCTTCACTGTGGCAGCGCCTGGAACTTGGTCCCCGACGCGATACACTTCTTGTTTCCGACTGGCCAGGTCCTCAATGACGCAGTAGGATGGTCCCTTCGTGTGCAGGGAGACGCCCCAAAGTTTCAAATTCAGCTTCGTTGGGGGCGGCGGCGCTTCGACCTTGACCTCTTCAACCGGCTTCGCCGGGTTGAAAATGTCTCTCGCGCTAATCGCACTGTAGGCCGCTAGCGGCCGCTTTGCAGGTTTTTGGATCGGCGGAGGCGGCGGCTTCAGCCGAACCTCAGGCGGAACCGCCAGGTGGGCCGCAATTGCCCAGCTCACCGCCGAGGCCGCGAGGTAAGCGACAAGCGTAAGCAGCGCAAAGTTGACCCATATGAGGTGGCGCGGAGAGAACTTCATCACGGCAACTGCGGTCCACGGGGTGTATAGACGAACGGGCTTTGGCGATTCAAGCAAACGACCTGCCGAGTCGATTGACTGCATGAGGTTGCACCGATACGTTTGCTTGCGACGACCCACCAACGCGAAACTTCACTCGTGTGAGACTGTTGGTTACCTGGTACAAGTATCGATGATCCTATTTTGAAGGCTGTCAACGGAGGTGTGCAGCAAGATGACCATACCCGATCGAAAGGAGTGTGATTCCGGTCACTTCGAAGTGGTCCGCCTCACGGCTGTTGCAGCAGAACAAGCCAGGCAAGCTCTGGCTCGGCGGGGGCTCGAGGATGGTGTGTTGCGGGTTGCCGTTTCGGGAGGCGGATGCTCTGGAATGCAATATTCGTTGACGGTCGAGGCTGCCCCGAAACCGGGAGACTACCTTCTCGATGACCAAGGTATCCGTGTCGCAGTGGATGAACAGGCTCTTCCGTACATCCGGGGTACGGTGATCGATTATGTCTCCGGCCTCCATAGTGCGGGGTTCAAATTTTTGAATCCGAATGCAACCCGGACCTGCGGCTGTGGGTCGTCTTTCTCAGTGGGCGATTCGTAGGGGTAAGATCGGAGCGTGTACACTCCGGAAAGGGGCAGATGAGGTATTTACCGATCTTCCTCGATTTACGTGGCGCGAGTGGGGTTGTGGTGGGAGGCGGTGAGGCCGCTTTTCACAAATGCAAAGTGCTTCTAGAAGCTGGCGCTCGGGTGACTGTGGTGAGTCCTACCCTCGTGCCCGAGTTCGCTCCGTTGCTGGCTCATGAGTCCTGCAGGCACGTTTCGAGGAATTACCAGAGGGGGGATCTGCACGGGTGTCGCATAGCGGTGGTGGCAACGGACGACCCTACAGTGCAGGAAGCCGTTGTAACCGAAGCGAACGAGCGTGGGGTCTTGGTGAATGCCGTCGATCGCCCTGACCTCTGCGCATTTGTGATGCCTGCGATTCTGTCGCGCGGCGACATCGTGATTGCCGTGGGGACGTCGGCAACCTCCCCAGGATTCGCCGCCGCTTTACGGGACCGCATTGGACGCTGGTTAGGGCCCGAGTATGTTGCCGCTTTGGGTATAGCGCGGGTTTTGCGCGAGCGGTGGCAGTCCGGGAAGATCCCGATGGAAGAGCGACGACGGAGAAGTAGATTGTTGTTGGAAGAGGATTTTTTGGCCGCTCTTCGGCGTGGAGATGTAGCTGCCGTACAGAAGAGCATCTCCTCAATTGAGGGAGAAGAGGTCGAGCTTCCTTCGCTGCAAGGGCTGAGCTCATGAATGAGCTGCCTTTAGGCCTGGCGGTTTGCGGCTATCTGCTGGCTACAGCGGCGTTTCTTTTTCATGTGGTGTCGGGATCGCGGCAAGCGAGAAAACTAGGGCACGGGGTGCTTATTGTGGCCGTCTGCGGGCATTTCCTTGCCCTAGCGATGCGGGTCTTCACCGCCGGTTATCAAGCGCTCGCGCCACTGCCAGAGCAGCTTTCGCTGATGAGCTTTTTCGCTGTTTGTGTGTACCTCCTGGTCTCCCTGCAGGTTTCCCTCGCAGCGGTGGCCGCAATTGTTGCCCCTTTGGCTGCGATCGGAACGATTGCTGCCTATTTTTTCGAGGTGGGCCACCAGGCTGTGAAGGCACCCAGCGCGGGGATTTTGTTGCCCATACACATCGGACCGACACTTCTCGGCTACGGCGTCTTTGCCCTGTCCTTTTGCCTAAGCGTGGCTTACCTGGCTCAAGAGCGACAACTGAAATCAAAGGCCCGTAGCGGCGTGTTCCGGCGCTTACCGTCGCTCGAAACGCTCGACCAGTGGAATCATCGGTTCGTCGCTTGGGGCTTTGTGTTCTTCACGATCGGTATTCTCAGTGGAGTTTGGTTGGCGAGACAAACGTGGGGAGAGCTGTGGTCCTGGGAGCCGCTTCAAACGTGGTCTGGAATCGCGTGGGTTTTCTACGCGGCTTTGTTGCACTTACGCAGCATTGGCTGGCGGGGCAGACGCGCCGCGCGGCTTGTGGTTTACTCTTTTCTCCTCCTTTTGGCTTCATTCATCGGGGTCAGCATGTTCTTCCCAGGCCGCCACGGGGTCCAAACATCATGGAGCCTCAACTCCTGATTGTAGGAGTCAACCACCACTGGGCTCCTGTTGAGGTGCGGGAACGCTTGGCGATCCAAGCAGAGGACGTTGCCGAGTTTTTAGGCTCGCTGGTGCAGTCGCCTGCAGTGGAGGAAGCGGCGCTACTTTCAACCTGTAACCGCGTGGAGGTCCTTGTGGTCACTAGGGATGGGGAGGAGGCGGTCGCAGCCGTCACTGAGCGGCTGGCCTCCGTAGGGCAGTGCCCACGGGAGGAACTCAACGACAAATTGTTTCAGTATCGAGGCAGGGAAGCGGTTCGTCACCTGTTCCGCGTGGCGGCGAGTTTGGACTCTCTGGTCGTCGGAGAACCGCAGATTTTGGGTCAGGTGAAGGAATCGTACCGCAGCGCGTCTGCGGCTGGGACGATCGGCGTTATATTACATCGCTGTTTCCACAAAGCGTTTGCGGTTGCCAAACGCGTTCGTACCCGCACCGGGATTGCCAGTCGGGCAGTGTCTGTGAGCTCGGCGGCGGTTGAGCTTGCTTCGAAGGTGTTCGATCGCCTTGATGACAAGACAGGCCTGCTGATCGGTGCCGGCACGATTGGAGAATTAGCGGCACGGCACCTTTTGTCGCACGGCTTGCGGAGCTTGTTGGTCGTCAATCGCAGCTTTGAGCGCGCCGTGGCCGTGGCGAAGCAGTTTGGGGCCACTCCCGTGCCTTTCGAGGAATTGACGCAGGCTCTGGTGTGGTCGGACCTCGTGATCGGCGCAACCGCTGCCCAGGATTTTATCTTAACCGCGGATGCCATCCGTCAGATCTTACGGCAGCGAAAATTCCGCCCCCTTTTTTTGATCGATTTGAGCGTGCCCCGGAACTTCGAGCCGAAGATTAACCAGATTGACCAAGTGTACCTGTTCGACATCGATGATTTAGCCCTCGTCGCCGAACAAAACCGCGAGCAGCGCGCTGAGGAAGCTGAGCGCGCCCAGTGGATTGTTGATGCGGAAGTGGATGCTTTTATGCGGTGGCTCCAATCGTTGCAGGTTGTGCCCACCATTGTCGCTTTGCGACATAGGTTCGAAGCCCTCCGTCAACAAGAGTTAGAACGTTTCTTGGTGAGCCACCCCGGGCTTGATCCGCGGTTGCGTCAGGAAATGATTGTATTTTCTCAATCGTTAGTCGCCAAACTCTTGCATGCTCCTCTCACTCAGCTCAAGCGTGCCGCTAGTAAAGAGGAGAGACTCTACTTGGCTGCCGCGCGAAAATTATTCCAACTGGATGAAGGCGAGGGCGATCAGTGAGCGTTCGCGTGCGCATCGCGACTCGTGGCAGCAGGCTGGCGCTGACACAAAGCGAATCCGTTGCACAGCTCATCCGCCAGGCCAGGCCGGAATGGACGGTTGAGTTGGTTTCCGTGCGAACTGCGGGGGACCGTTTTGTGAACCGACCGCTCAGCGAAATTGGCGGCAAAGGCTTGTTTGTGAAAGAAATCGAAGAGGTGTTGCTTCGCGGCGAGGCCGAGTGCGCTGTGCATTCCGCGAAAGATCTGCCGGCGCGTCTGACAGAGCGGCTGGTGATTGCAGCCGTCCCTCCTCGTGCAGACGTGGAAGATGTACTCGTAACCCCTCAGGGACACGCTCTCCATGAACTTCCTCCGGGTTGTACCCTTGGTACCAGTAGCCCACGGCGGGCCGCATTACTTCGTTGGTTACGCCCCGACGTACAGGTTGTTCCTCTGCGTGGCAACGTGGAAACGAGATTGGAGAAGATGACGCGAGGCGAAGTGGACGGAGTTCTTTTAGCCTTGGCAGGGTTACGCCGTTTGGGAATCTCGAATTTGGGAATGGTACGATTAAATCCAGCGTTCTTTCTTCCAGCAGTCGGCCAAGGCGCTTTGGTGGTCGAGACAAGGGCCGACGTTTGGGCAGAGCAATTGCGTTTTCTCCACGACGCTGTTGCCGGCTTTGCGTTGGCGGCGGAGAGGGCTTTCCTCAGCACTATCGGAGGAACTTGCCATACGTCTGTCGGGACGTACAGCATTGTCGAGGACGGAAACATCACGCTGCACGGTGTGGTGGCCGACCCGAACGGACACCAAATTGTGCGTGGCGTTTGTAAGGGAACCCTAAAGGAAGCGACAAGCGTGGGCATGGCGCTAGGCCACCAGCTCCTTGCCTGCGGGGCGTCTCAGATCCTTGCGGGGGATCGGCCGAGCTCAAAGTGAGGGGGAAGCCATGCGCGGCAAAATTGCCCTCGTAGGAGCTGGCCCGGGCGATGTCGGACTGATTACGTTGCGAGGACTAGAATGGATTCGCCGTGCCGACGTGATTGTGTACGATTACCTGGTTAATCCGAGTTTGCTCGACTGGGTAAAACCCGGCGCCGAATTGATCCTCGCGGGAAAGCACGGCGGAGGCTCGCGGGTCGAACAAGGTGAGATCACGAAAATCCTCGTAACGCAGGCGAAGGCTGGCAAAACGGTAGTGCGCCTCAAAGGAGGCGATCCTTTCGTGTTTGGCCGCGGAGGTGAAGAGGCGGAAGCAGCAAGAGATGCAGGTGTAGAATTCGAAGTTGTTCCCGGTGTGACGTCCGCCTTAGCCGTCCCGGCCTATGCGGGGATTCCCGTGACGCATCGCGAGCTCTCTTCTTCGATCGTGATTGCCACCGGTTATGAATACCCTAATAAGCCTCAGCTCGCTGTACCCTGGCAGCATCTCGGACATCGCAGCCAAACCCTGGTCTTGCTGATGACCCAGCGGCAACTCCGCAAAAATATTGAGCGGCTATTGGCGATAGGTCGTGAGCCGGACACTCCGGTCGCAGTGATCCAGTGGGGGACACGCGCGCGCCAGCGGACGGTCGTTGGCGTTCTGGGTGATATTGCGGATCAGGTAGAGGCAGCAGGACTTCGGCCCCCGGTTGTAGCCGTGATTGGCGATGTCGTGCAGCTGCGTCATCGGCTAAGCTGGTTTGAAAAGAAACCCTTGTTTGGCAAAACGGTCCTGATTACGCGGCCGAGGTTGGAGGCCAAAGAGCTTGCCGATCAGTTTCGTGACTTGGGTGCCGAGGCGATCGTGTTTCCAACCATTGAAATCGTTCCTCCTGAATCCTTCGATGCGCTCGACGGCGCATTGGCAACCCCCGGCCGGTTCAACTGGGTCGTCTTTACGAGCGCGAATGGCGTCCGGGCCTTTGTTGATCGGCTGCGCGCTTTGCGCCGAGACATCCGCGAGTGGCACCACGCTCGAATCGCGGCGATCGGACCGCAGACAGCGAAGACGGTGGAACGTTTCGCACTGCGGGTGGATGTCGTAGCGTCTGACTACCGAGCGGAGGGGCTGGTGCAGGTGTTCGCTAGTTTAGGTGTGCGGGGGCAGTCTTTTCTGCTTCCGCGCGCGGCGGGTGCGCGCGCGGTGTTGCCGGAAAGTTTAGTTGCCTTGGGGGCCGAGGTCGTGGAGGTCGAAGCCTACCGCAGTGTAGTTCCCTGCGCCGTGAATGCTCCACTCGTAGCCGACGCGGTTCGCTACAAAGCAGTTGATCTCGTGATTTTTACAAGCTCGAGCACCGTGCGTCACTTTGTGCAGCTGGTCTTTGAACAACAAGGTGTCCCCGTGCAGGGACTGCCGGTAGCGTGTATCGGGCCGGTGACGAGCGAGACGGCACGCAATTACGGGATGGATGTTCGAGTCGAACCCGAGAAATTCACCGTGCCGGCACTTGTGGATGCCGTAGTGCGCTACTTTGGCAGTAGTTCGAAAGGAGAGTGCTGATGCCTTTTCCAGAGGTTCGAATGCGTCGACTGCGGCGCGCAGAGGGGCTCCGTCGACTCGTCAGAGAGGCGACGGTGGCTGTTGATGATTTGGTTCAGCCTCTTTTTGTTGCCCCTGGCCGTGGCGTGACCCAGCCGGTACAGAGCATGTCTGGTGTGGCGCGGTTGTCTGTTGACCGTGCCGTTGAAGAGTGCCGCCGAATCGTGGACCTGGGAATTCCAGCGGTCATTTTATTTGGAATCCCAGAATTTAAGGATGCAACCGGGTCTAGCGCGTGGCGTGAAGACGGTGTCGTCCAGCAAGCCGTGAGGGCGATTAAACGTGACGTCCCGGATCTGGTCGTGATCACGGATGTTTGCCTGTGCGAGTACACGGACCACGGCCATTGCGGCGTGGTCGCGGGGACAGATGTGGATAACGACGCTACCCTTGACCTGCTGGCAAAAACGGCGGTTTCTCATGCGCAGGCCGGTGCAGACATGGTTGCTCCTTCCGACATGATGGATGGACGAATTGCCGCCATCCGAGAAGCATTGGACTCCGAGGGTTTTGAACACATTCCGATTCTTTCTTACGCCGCCAAGTTTGCCTCGGCGTTCTATGGCCCGTTTCGGGAGGCCGCAGGCTCGGCGCCTGCCTTTGGTGATCGCCGAACTTATCAAATGGACCCGGCAAACGGGAACGAGGCGCTGCGCGAAGTTGAGCTCGACTTAGACGAGGGCGCCGACGTCGTAATGGTCAAACCGGCTATGCCCTACTTGGATGTCGTATGGAGGGTCAAAGAGGCCTTTGGCTGTCCGGTGGCCGCCTACCAGGTGAGCGGCGAGTACGCGATGATCCAGGCACTCGTGCAATCGGGTTTGGTCGATGAGAAGCGGGCAATTTTAGAGAGCCTCATCGCAATTCGGCGTGCAGGGGCGGATTTCATCCTCACGTACTTCGCTGCGAAGGTAGCTGCGTGGCTGCGGTCCTCTTAGGAATAGCGAAAATCGAGAAGTAGATTTCCGCGCGCGGAAACCAGCTTGCCGCTTCTTGGCAGGTGCGACTAAGCTTTGCTAGCTTTTGTAACTAGCTTACTTGATTAATAAGGAGGAGGTTCTACTGAGTGAGTCGTGAGGATCTAATTCAGATTGAAGGCACCGTGAAGGAAGTTCTCGCAGGCGGTCAATTCTTAGTGGAATCCGACAAAGGGCAAAAGTTCATAGCGAAGATTGGTGGGCGCATGCGTCGTTATCACATCCGCGTCATCCCCGGGGACCGCGTGACTGTGGCTGTTTCCCCTTATGACCCTTCGCATGGCCTGATTATGTACCGGAGCAGCTAGAATCCATCGGGGTTGCTATTCGCACTGCGCGGCGCGTTAGCTGGCCATCCAAAGCCGGGCGATGTGGCGCGGTTTGCCAAACCGTGTCGCCGGGAATTAGGTTGGCTGCCCTCTTTTACCGAGGGCCCGTTTACTCAGGACTCCCTCAAAAGGTACAGTTCTGCAGATAAGCTGTAGGCTTGGAGGCCAACTGCTTGGCATTTCGAGCCTCCGAATCTTTCCGCGCAACATCCATTGGTAGGTGGCTGAGCACCATCGGGAGGCTCCCCGATGCCCGACCGCCTTTCATGCAAGATGCCCTGCTGGCAGAGCTAGTTTGCGGGCTCTGTTCCTGTCTTCCTGGTGGTGGTTCGCAGGTCAGTGCGGAGTTGTCGCTTGACGGGTGGCGCGCTGGTCATCTGTTCGGCTCCTCCGTGCGCTTGCCCGTCTGAAGTGGGTTCCGCGTGTGCGCGGTATGTCCTTCGAGCGATCGTGATTTGGCGACGGGTATGCCCTTGGAGTCGAAACAGTTTTCTCGTGCTTGTGTCAAATCTTAGCTGTTACAATGCCGGTGATGAGATCTGCGACCCGGGCGGCCCGAGCGTACCGTCGAGAACTGGAAATCTTGATGATCCGGCGTCAATTCGCGGGATTTTGGGTGGGGTGCGGCTTCGTTGGGCTGTTTGCGATTTTGGAGTCGCGCTTTTTTCCGGAGCGGATCCCTTACCTAGCTGCATGGCTGCTTGGCGCTGCTTCGCCGATGCTGTTGGTTTTGTGGCTGCGCCGAGTTTTACTGCGACGGTTCATGGTATCCTGGGCAACGGCAGTTGCCCTCGGGGTTACGCTGCTCACTTTGGTCGGCTACGCGGCAACCGTGGGGGCTGACTCTGCCGTTACTGGGGCGCAAGTGATGGTCGGGTTGCTCGTCGCTGCCGTGGTTTTCCCATGGCCGGCAGCGTGTCAGCTTGCGGCAGGGCTTCCGCCCTTGGTGGCCTATGGTTGGCTGGCTTGGATCCAACCTTCTGTCGCACCTGCTCCTTACATCCTTGCTGTTGTAGGCACGGCGGTTGCCGCATCTGTTTTAGTGGCGCGCCACCTTGACCTACAGCGTTGGGCGATTTTTCGCGAGTCACGGGCGCGGGACGAAGCGATGGTCGTTACCCGCTCTCTGCTGAAGATGGCCCGTGAGCTGGGCTCGGCGGTGGACCCGCGAGTGGTTCTCGACCGTATCGTTCACCGCGCGAGGGCACTGTTGCATGCCGACTGGTGTGTAATTCTACTCCGTGCACCGGACACGACGACGTTTCGCATCGCGGCGGGCTCTGCTCTACGGTTGGATCTCTTGGAGGAGGCAACAGGCCTCGAGTTTAGGATCGAGGACTACCCTACCCTGCACGGGCTTTCGGATCCCGCCACGCTTGTGGAAGTCTCTAGGCGAAATCCACCGGATGCTCGGTGGAGGGCGTTGATGCGATACTTCCGAACACGCGCCATGGTGGTTGCACCAATGGACCTGAGTGACCGTGTCATTGGTCTGCTGGCCGTTGGTCGCGGTGCGACCGATGAAGGCTTTCCTCCGCGTGACCACCGCATCTTACAAGGCATCGCCCGACAAGCGGCTATTGCATTGGAAAACGCCCGTTTGTTTTCCGATCTCGAGAAGGCCAATCGCTTAAAGTCAGAATTTGTCGCGACCATGTCTCATGAGTTGCGCACGCCTCTAAACATTGTCATCGGTTACGCCGACCTCCTTGCGGAACATGCGTTTGGCCCAGTCCCCGAGGCAGCGGCGGAGCCCCTCGAACGCATCCGTGAGCAAGGTCGCGAACTGTTGCAGTTGATCGACGCGACCTTGGACGTCAACCGGCTCGAATCAGGAAACGTCGCTCTTGACATCACTGAGGAGCGATTGAGCAAGTTCATGGCTGGACTCACGGAGCAGCTCCTGCGTTTACCTCGGGCAGCGGCCGTCGAATTTAAAGCCATGGTCCTCGCCGACGGTTGGGTGCGCACGGACGTTAATAAGGTGGCCATTATTCTGAAAAACCTAGTGGGGAATGCACTGAAATTCACTAGCGAGGGAGAGGTTCGCCTAGAAGCGGCGGTGCTCAATAGTGGCACCGTCCGATTTGTCGTGGAGGACACCGGTCCAGGGATTCCGGAAGCGGAACAGGAGAGGGTCTTTGATATGTTTTACCAAGTCCAACGCCCGGGGGAGCTTCCGCGAGGCGTGGGGCTTGGCTTGTACATCGTTCGCCAGTTTGTTTCGCTCGTGGGCGGGACGGTTGCATTGCGAAGCGAAGAGCGGAAGGGCACGACATTTGTTGTTGAAATCCCAGCGGCACGCCGCGTCACTGAGGCCTCCACGCATCCCGAATCGACGCGTCCCGAGCTGGTGCGGCACGATTAAGGTGCGAGGTTAGGCTTTGTGCGTGCGAGCACCGCCTTCTCTGACAAGCAGAGGGACGGTTTGGACTGCCCCAGGCGAGAGCGTTTTGCAGCGTTCAGGCTCGATTTACGGAGAGGTCCGACAAACGTGTCAGCGTTGGCGAGGAGACGCGGAGCTTCCACGAAATTGCTGGCGTTTCCCGCTTTGTTGCGACGACAGCCCCCGAGGGTAACGGTGCTCTGTGTTGTAGCTACTTTTTTCGACGGGCGCCCGGGGGAGACGCTTGAAGCTTGGCTGCTCGCTTTTGTTTTGTTGCCCGTGCTTTGGTGGTGGCGGCCGGAGACTTACCCGACTTCCTCGCCGTTGAGGCTCTTCCGGATGAGCCTGTTTTTCGGTGCTGTCCAATCTTCGGCACCGTAGCCCGTTTGGCTTTGGGCTCCCTTTGACTGGTCCGACCTTCGGCTTGGGGGAGAACCTGGTATTTCACCTTGCTTGCTAACTGCCCGAAAAGAATGCTCAGCATGTTAGCATCTCGGCTCGCCAAAGCATCGTTGAGCCTCTGAGAGTGGTCCTCGAGATATGTAAGCGCGTAGCGGCGCCCCCCCACCTCGACCGTATCTGGCACCCGCTCCTTAGTACGGATGATACGAACAATTTCCTGAAGGATCTCTTTGTCGAGGGGCGTGGTGGTCAACCTCAGGTCTCCCTTTCACCGCGGCAGTTGCCGCATCGCCGCAATCCGATAGCATGAAATTCAAGGCAACGAAAGCAAAAAGATCCTGTTCGGGTTTTGGCCTGCCCCCGGTCCCGTACCTCTCACGGAAGCCTCGATGGAGGGTGTTCAGGGTTGTCTAGCGTCCGCCTTTCGTGAGGTACCCCCTGCCTGAGCGCGCTCAAGAGTGTCCTGGGCGCCGTTCAAGCTCTTCTTGCTCCGCCTTACAGTTGACGCAGAAAGTGGTCACCGGGCGGACCCGAAGCCGATTGAATCCGATCGGTGCATCGCAAGATTCGCAATATCCGTACTCGCCCGACTCGATACGGCCGAGTGCTTCGTCGATTTTAGACAGCAGTTTCCGCTCGCGGTCCCGGACACGCAACAGCGCGATGTGATCTGCCTCAATGGATGCGCGGTCGCTCGGGTCGGGCGTATTGACCGTGTTGGCATTGAGTCCCCCAACAGTCTTCGTGGCTTCCGCGAGAATTTCCGCCCGGCGTTGTAGCAACAATTCCCGCAGCACCGCAATTTGCTCTGCGGTCAACGAACCGCTCATCCTTTCGGCTGGCACGGGCTGACTCCGTACCACTGCGAGCGGCAACAGTAAAGCGGAACTAAGACGCTAAGCTCGCGACCGCGGATCGAGCGTGCCGCCGCGCCCATTGGTCCGCTTCGAGAACACGGTCCAAACTAGAGACCTCTCTCGGTTCATGTGCGTGAAGCACTGCCTCAACGATTTCAGGAATGTCCACGAAACGAATGCTGCGGGAAAGGAAAGCCGCAACCGCCTCTTCGTTGGCAGCATTAAGCACGGCGGGCGCCGTTCCCCCGCGCGCCAGTGCCTCATATGCAAGTTGCAGACATGGGAACCGCTCAGGATCCGGCGACTCAAACTGAAGATGCCCAGCGCGCGCTAAGTCGAGGCGGGGGAGGTAATCGAGTGGGAGCCGGTCGGGATAACCGAGTACGTAGGCAATCGGAATCGACATGTCGGGGATGCCGAGCTGCGCCAGCAAGGATCCGTCTTGGTACTCGACAAAAGAATGGACGATGCTTTGTGGGTGAATGACAACGTCAATGCGCTCTCGTTCGAGGCCAAAAAGCCAGTGTGCCTCGATCACCTCCAGCCCTTTGTTCATCAGCGTCGCCGAGTCGACGGTAATTTTGGCCCCCATTTTCCATGTCGGATGCTGCAGTGCCTGGTCCGGAGTCACGTGCACAAGTTCCTCCTTGGGTGTTCGCAAAAAGGGGCCGCCCGAGGCGGTTAAGATGATCCTGCGCACGTGTTCGGGGCGGTGTCCTCGGAGCGCCTGAAAAATTGCATTGTGCTCGCTGTCGATCGGCCACAGTGTTGCTCCCGTTTCTTTTGCGGCTCGGGTCACCAGAGGACCGGCAGCGACCAGTACCTCTTTGTTCGCTAATGCGACTGCCTTTCCGAGTTGCACCGCCCGCAGCGTGGGGACGAGCCCAACTGCGCCGACCAGCGCAGAAACGACAAGCTCTGCCTCAGGCGCCGTGGCGCACAATTCAAGCCCTGATGGACCATGGACGACCTTGCCTCGAAAGTCCGGAAACCGCTGCCGAAATTCGTCTGCAGCGTCTTCAGACCCGACGGCAACGAGTCTGGGCTGAAACTTCCGTGCCTGGTCGACGAGTCGCTCCACGCGCGTCCCAGCCGCTAGGGCAACGACGCGAAACTTGTCGGGAAAACGACTGACCACGTCAAGCGTCGTCGTCCCGATGGATCCTGTCGAACCAAGAATGCTGATTTGCTTCATGCGACCGCAGTCATCAAAACAACGGGCGATTATCCGTTCGGGGCGTTCTCAAAAACGCTCTTTCCCCATTCGCGAACAATAATGGAGAATGCTTCAGCAGACATCGCAAACAAACGGCTCTCCCGGCACCAAGATGGTATCGCGTTTCCAATGCAGGTCATCCCGCTGCGGATAGTTGATATTGTAGTGCAGGCCGCGGCTCTCCTTTCGGGCGATTGCGCACTTGATGATCAATTCTGCCACTAAGGCGATGTTCCGGAGTTCGATCAAATCGGCCGTGATGAGAAAGTCCCAGTAGTATTGCTCGATCTCCTCTTGGAGAAGGCGAATGCGTTTGAAGGCGCGCGCCAGCCGGCGATTGGATCGGACAATGCCGACATAGTTCCACATCATGCGGCGCACCTCGTCCCAATTCTGGCTCACCACCACCATTTCATCGCTGTCTACGGCTTGTCCAGGGTTCCATTCTGGGAGATCGGGCAGGGGGTCGCGATCTTCTTGGACCAAGTGAACAGCCGCCATTGCGGCGCGGTGCCCAAACACGAGTGCCTCGAGTAAAGAATTCGATGCCAGTCGATTTGCACCGTGTAAGCCCGTCATTGCCGTCTCCCCGGCCGCATACAGTCGGCGGATGTTCGTGGCCCCATCCTTATCCGTGATCGCTCCTCCGCAGCAATAATGGGCCGCCGGTACTACAGGAATCCACTCCCGCGTGATGTCGATTCCGTATTGAAGGCAGCGCTGGTAAATTAGAGGAAAGCGCTCACGCGTGAACCCCGGGTCTCGGTGAGTAATATCGAGGTAAACGCAGTCGTACCCATGCACCTTCATCTCGTTGTCGATTGCTCGGGCAACAATGTCGCGAGGGGCAAGTTCTCTCCTGGCATCGTAATCCTGCATGAAGGCTCTACCGTCGGGAGTCCGTAACACTGCACCTTCGCCGCGCAGGGCCTCGGAAATTAAGAACGATTTTGCTTGCGGGTGGTACAAACACGTCGGATGAAATTGAAAGAACTCCATATTGGCAACGGGTACCCCTGCGCGGAACGCCATCGCAATGCCGTCGCCAGTGGCTACGTCGGGATTCGTTGTGTAGAGGTACACCTTGCCGGCACCGCCCGTCGCTAACAACGTCGCTCTCGCCTGAAACCGACAGACGGTGCCTTTGCTGATATCTAAGACGTAGGCACCCCAGCACTGAGGCTGGCGCGCAGTGGGACGGAATTTGGCGTCTATGAGCAAGTCTACCGCCAAGTGGCGCTCGAAAATGGCGATGCTTTCCTTCGAGCGTACGGCGGCCAGTAATGACCGCATGATCTCGTGTCCAGTTGCATCCGAGGCGTGCAGAATGCGTCGATGGGAGTGGCCGCCCTCTTGACCAAGGTCATACTCGCCGTCCGAATTGTTTTTCGTGTCGAAACGAGTTCCGAGCTCGATGAGCTCTCGGACATGCAGAGGACCCTCGCGGACAACGAGCTCAACGACATCTTCATGGCACAGCCCCGCACCTGCTTCGATGGTATCTCGTGCATGCTCTGCAAATGAGTCTTCCGGACTCCACACGGAGGCAATACCGCCCTGTGCATATTCGGTCGCACTCTCCGGCAGGAAATCCTTGGTGATGACCGCAACACTACCGTATGGCGCGACTTTGAGAGCGAACGTCAACCCCGCCAATCCACTACCGATTACCAGGAAGTCGTAAGCATGCACAGTTTGTGCTGTATCACAGAAGGGCCACTGGCCGCCATGTCGAGAATGATCAGGGATGACCCTTGCGAGCGTGTTCCGGCTTGGGTATTCGACTCCCAGTGACTCACGGGGCCGTAGCTCAGTTGGGAGAGCGCTAGAATCGCACTCTAGAGGTCGGGGGTTCGACTCCCCTCGGCTCCATTCCTTTGTCGCCAAGAGCCGATGGACGGCTGGGGCGCAATTCAGTCGGGTCAGCCAGCCGGACGAAAGGAACGTGATCTGGTGGTGACGGCGGTCTGCCCAACGGCTCTTTTAGGTCGCTTTTAGTCGCATGGCGAGCAGCCCGGGCCCGTAACTTCAAGGGCGACGCCTCCCTGGCCGCAAGGCGGAGGCGACAGCAAAATTGCGAATTGTGTGTGTGGCTCTGGTTCTCGTGCAACCCGCACGCGATCCTGCATGCGCAAAGCTCCCGCATTATAGGTGCCCAGCGGGAAAGTGACAGATTCATCCGCTCGGGATACACACAAGTGTCAATAATCGTGGGCCGCACACACCCACAGCAAAAGATCTAAGCCAAGCCCAAACGTCGCGCGATGATGACTTTCATGATCTCGTTCGTGCCGGCATAAATCGTTTGAACGGCGGCATCTGCGTAGTCCATAGAGATCGGGTACTCTAGCATGAAGCCGTACCCACCATGGAGCTGTAGGCACTCGCTCGTCAGCCTTTTCTGAAGTTCAGTGGTCCACCACTTCGCCATGCTGACTTCCTTGACGATTTCTTCGTTGCGGCAGTGGGCGACTAAAAGCTTGTCGATGAACGCTTGGCCAATCTCGATTTCAGTTGCGAGCTCGGCAATTTTAAACTGGGTATTTTGAAACGACGCTATCGGTTGCCCGAAAGCTTTCCGCTGCTTGACGTAGGCGATCGTGTCGTCCAATGCCCGTCGGCACGACGCCAGGGAAGCTACGGCGATGCAAAGGCGCTCCTGCTGGAGCTTTTCCATGAGCATCCGAAATCCTTCGCCTTCTCGGCCGAGTAGGTTCTCTTTGGGCACGACACAGTCGTCAAAGAAGAGCTCGCTCGTGTCTTGTCCGCGCAGCCCCAGTTTTTCCAACTTCCGGCCCCGACGAAAACCGGGGAAGGTGGACTCCACAAGCAAGAGACTGATTCCCCGATGCGGAGGCTGCGCCTCCGGATCCGTCTTGGCGACAACGATGAACAGATCTCCAATCTGACCATTCGAGATGAAGGTTTTCGCGCCATTCAAGACGTAATGATCCCCTTCCCGGCGCGCACGAGTTTTGACTGCCGCGAGATCCGAACCAACACCAGGCTCTGTCATGGCGATCCCCAAGATCAACTCTCCGCGGATCGCGGGGACCAAGTAGCGTTGTTTTTGCTCCTCGGTGCCATAAGAGGAAAGATACGGCATGCAAATGTCGGAATGCAGCGAGATCATCATGGCGTGCGCGCGTAGGTACGCCATCTCCTCCATGATAATCGCGTCGTACAAAAAATCGCCGCCGGAACCACCATATTCGACTGGCTGGTTTGCGCCAAGAAAGCCCTCGGCTCCGGCAAGCCGCCAGATCTCTCGATCTGTCATACCTTGCCGGTTCCACTTAGGAATCCGGGGTACGATCTCTCGCTCGGCAAACTTGCGAAACTGTTCCCGAAACAGTTCGTGACTGGGAGTGAAAATGTCCCGTCGCATAGGCCGTGCAGGTTATACTTGCAGAGAAATTGAGCTTCAGGCCGGACTTGCTGCTGGCAAAGTAGGAGCTTCCTCCAGGTGATCGACGGGAGGACCTGCTTCCAGCCAACTTTCTGCGGCTCGAACACCGGCCATATACATTTGGTTCAGGACGTGCCGGTCAAAATAAAGATACGATCCTGCATTGAAAACACCGTCTTTGGCCGGACGAACAGCTTCGTACAAGGTCACGGCGCGGTAAGAACCCCGGTCGAGGGCGGCAAGGCGGTTCCGCTCCAAAAGTAGCTTTCGGTCGACGTTATATGCGTTTTCTAACAGGCTATCCACGGTTCGCTCAACTGCGCGGCCGAAATGGGCCAACGGTTCAGCGCCCGCCTCGGCCGGCTCGGTGATGAGAACTGGTATGATTTCTTCGGCACCAAGGGCCACAACCGGAGCTAATGGAGTGTTGACCAGCAAGCCCCCGTCCCATAGCAAATGCGGACCGATCCGCACGGGCGGGAATAATAAAGGAATGGCGCAACTGGCCATAATCATATCGACCGTAATGGCATCGACGATGTGATAGTCCGGCGGACGGGTGAGTGGGGTCGAGCGTGTGACGAAGCGCACCACCCTCCCACTGTGGGCATCAACCGTGTTGACGGCCAAGTGGACGCGGTCGGTGGGCACCTTCTCACCGCCGAGAGCTTCAACCAATCGGTCACGTAGCGCGGTCGTGTCGGCCAAAAATGGCTCGGTGATGCCAGAGAGAAATTCACTGACCAAGTCAAAGCGCGTTGCAAGAAGGTACTCGACCAGAAAAGCGAGGAGATCGCCGGGCTGGGGCGGTAGGTGTCCACTCAGTCGTTGTGCTAGCTGGCGCCAGCGCTTACCGGGTAAGAGGAAACAGAGCGTTTCTCGGAATAATAACCGTAGGAGCGTGCGTGTTGCGCTGGAAAAGAACTGCGGGCTTGCGGTGGCCGGCGGATTGTCGCCGATGGAGTGCCAGAAGGCAAGCATCTCCTTCGGCGTTCGTCCCGCGGCAATGAGTGCTGCGTTAATGGCACCTGCCGACGTTCCCGAAATAGCAATCGGGCCCGCAGCAAAACGAGGGTCGTCGAGGAGGCGCTCGTACACACCAACCTGAAAAGCGCCACGCGCTCCTCCCCCGGAGAGCACCATGCCCATTCTTCGCTTGTATTTGGATCCCTGGTTGAGCTCTCGCCGTTCTCTCCGCACCGCACCACCTCCCAGGCTTTGTGAATGCGTTGTTGGTGCTTTACCAGCTGGCGGGTCGCCAATGAAGCAGGAGTTAACCTCGGGGGGCTTCAACCCGTACAAAGCGCACCAGGGAGTAAGAGCCTAAACCGGCCCCGCAGGGGCGCCACAGAGCTTAAGCTGGGGTCACAATCACAAAGTCCTACCACCCTAACACCCAAGCGAAGATTAACGGAGCGACAATTGTTGCATCGCTTTCGATGACGAAACGTGGCGTGTCCACACCTAACTTGCCCCAAGTGATCTTTTCGTTTGGTACGGCACCGGAATAGGATCCGTAACTCGTCGTGGAGTCGCTGATCTGGCAAAAGTAAGCCCACAGTGGCGTATCGCGGCGACCCAAATCCTGGTGGAGCATTGGGACCACGCAAATGGGGAAGTCCCCAGCGATCCCTCCACCAATTTGGAAAAAGCCGATTCCTGGCTGGGTTGCGTTGCGCAAGTACCAGTCCGCAAGCCAGGTCATGTATTCAATCCCAGACCGTACAATTTCCGGCCGGAGCTCTCGCTTGATCACATAAGCGGCAAAGATGTTGCCTGTAGTGGAATCCTCCCAGCCTGGAACAACGATGGGAACGTTGTTCTCGGCGGCAGCCACTACCCACGAATCCCGCGGGTCAATTTCGTAATACTTTTCCAGTTCACCTGAAAGAATCAATTGGAAAAAGTATTCGTGTGGAAAGTATCTCTCCCCGCGATCCTGCGCTTTCTTCCACACGCGGTAGAGATGTTGTTGGAGTCTACGGAAGGCCTCCTCCTCCGGAATGCAGGTGTCGGTGACCCGGTTGTATTGTTGCTCGAGAAGAGCCTGCTCGTCTGCTGGCGTTAAATCCCGGTAGTTCGGCACCCGTTTGTAGTGCGAGTGCGCAACGAGATTCATCACGTCCTCTTCCAAATTGGCGCCCGTAGCCGAGATGATGTGAACTTTCTTCTGCCGAATCATCTCAGCGAGGCTTTTCCCGAGCTCTCCAGTACTCATCGCGCCAGCGAGCGCGACCAGCATTTTCCCGCCGCGATCGATAAGGTCCGCATACGCACGGGCGGCGTCCATCAAAGCAGCCGCGTTGAAGTGCAAAAAGTGATGCTCCATGAAGCGTGAAATAGGCCCTAGATCCCGTTTCATCGCGCGCAACAAATTGATTCAAGGCAATCGGAGATTCAAGGGCTTGGGCCAAAAATTGTTCGCCTTACGGGGGCCGCTGTTCTTGCGTTCCCCGCGCGGTGCTCTCCCGCGCGGCTCGCGACTCCTTGTGGAGCCGCTGGCCGCACGAGAAGCAAAAACGTCCGTGAACCGGTTGCTCTGCACCGCAGCTGGGGCAAAGGTGCCGTGCTGCTACTTCACGAGCCCTGAGCGCCGGATCGCTCGAACGGGAGAGCTCATCAAGGGCAGCAAAGATGATCGGAGCATATCGATTACGGATCGCTTCGTAATCTTCGATTGTAAGCTTGTTCATCTGCAACTCGAATTCGGCCTCTTTGATCGCTGCGAGGGCCTCGTCTTTTTGCCGTTCTAGGACACTTCTTTTGTCCGCATCGAGCGAGCCTGTCGTCCCCACGGGCTCCTCTGAGATGAACTGTGACCAAAACGGCCACAGTACATAGAGAAGGCCTACGCTTGTGAGTGCAATCACGAGGAGCACGCCCATCATCGATCGTTAAAGCTCCAAGCGATCGAGTTCCTGACGTAAGCGTTTCTCATCCTCGCTGGCGAGCGGTTTACCTGTGAAGCCATTGGAAGCTGTATCTCTCCTGCCACCAGAATTTCTAGACCAACGTCGTAAGGTCCAACCGACGAACAGGAGTCCAAACCCTACCGCGAGGAATGGCATAAGCCACGCAAGCAAGTTGAAGCCACGCATCGTGGGCGATGACAGGATTTTCTCTCCGTACTTGGCCTCAAAGTACGCCAGGATTTCTCTCTTGGTTTTCCCGAGCGCGATCTGCTCGCGAATCTCTTGGCGTAAAGGAATGGCTGATCCGCAGTCAACGTGATTACAGCTATGAACGGTAAGGCCGCACCCGCACTGGCAAGTCAGAGACTCCTCAATCTCTTGAAAGTTAGCCGCCCTTTGGGGCTCAGTTGCCAGAGCCGCCACTTGGCCAACTAGAAAAACGTTCAGAACAACGAGCCTCATCGGCGCCACGAATTGCGCGCCTAAAGAAGTTCGCACACGACGGCTCATTGCGATCGCACTTCAGCGGCTGAGCGGCTGGTTTGCCACTCCCGAGCAAGTGCCCGGCGTCGTTCTGGCCAAGCCGCAATGAGGGCACCCAGGACCAGAACTGCCCCACCCCATTCTAGGAACCCCACTAGCGGGTTTATATAAGCGAGAATCGTCGCCGTTTGGGTTTTACCATCAAAACTCCCGAAGACCACGTACAAATCCGAACCCCAGTACGAGCGAACTGCAACCTCGGTGGCAGGCTGCTCCGGCTTCTTATAAAAGCGCTTTTCGGGCTTTAGGACGTCTCGCACCCGACCGTCTTGGAGGATTGATATGTGGGCTGCCAAGTGAGCACTATGCGCGGTCTCCCACGATTCCACCCGTTCGAACCGAAGTTGGTATTTCCCCACGGCGAACGACTCCCCCGGCTTGACCGTTACTTGCTCTTCGATCCGGAAGGCAGAAGTTCCGGTGATCGCCAGAAAAATCATGACCACACCGAGATGAACGATGTACCCCCCGTAGCGACGGCGGTTCTTCGCGGTGAGTTGCACCAGCGCGACATGCCATGATTCTCCAACTAACGTCTGGCGAGCTCTCATGCCCCGCCAGAACTCTTGGAGGATCGTTGTAGTCACGAACGTGCACAGACCAAAAGAGATCAAGGCATAAGCGTTGCGAACCCCGAAGCTAAAACATATCGCGCCGACCGCGAAGGCAGCACACGCGGGCCAGAGGAAATTCCCCCGTAGCGACGACCAGGAGGCTCGCCGCCAAGCGATCAACGGCCCTACTCCCATCAAGAATAGGAGGAGCAGCCCAAGCGGGGTGTTGACTCGGTTAAAAAAAGGAGGGCCTACGGTAATTTTGACGCCTCGGACGGCTTCTGAGATCACCGGGAAGATCGTTCCCCAGAACACGGCGAACGCCATCCCCACAAGAACCAAATTGTTCACTAGGAAGGCCGCCTCGCGGGACAGCATCGAATCGATTTCGTTCTCGCTGCGTAGCGCAGGCAGGCGCCACACGAGCAAGGTAAGGGAAACCGCCGCAGCGATCCCGAGAAAGCCGATAAAGAACGGGCCTAAACCCGATTGGGTAAAGGAATGAACCGACGAGATCACACCGCTGCGAGTCAGAAAGGTTCCAAACACGGTCAGGAGAAACGTCAAGATCACCAAGATCATGTTCCAGACTTTCAGCATATTCTTCTTTTCTTGGATCATGACCGAGTGGAGGTACGCAGTGCACGTGAGCCACGGCATGAAGGCAGCGTTCTCTACTGGATCCCACGCCCAGTAACCGCCCCAGCCCAGAACGCGATATGCCCAAAGCGCACCGAACAAGTTTCCCAAACTTAAAAAAAACCACGCAAACAGGGTCCACCGTCGAGTAGTGCGGATCCAGACGTCGTCCAGCCGCCCGGTTGCGAGCGCCGCCATCGCAAATGCAAACGGCACCGAGCAACCAACGTATCCCAGGTACAAAGATGGCGGGTGGATGGTCATCCAATAGTTCTGAAGGAGTGGGTTTAGATCTCGCCCGTCTCCGGGGGTAAAAGCCAAGCGTTGGAAGGGCGGTGTGACGAAAACGAGCAGGGAAACAAAAAACAGCGCAATTGCCGTGAGAGTGGCGGTGACAAATGGCATTAAGTCACGGTTTTTCTCGCGGTTTTGCAGAACAACGATGGCAGCCATGGAAGTGAGGATCGTGAGCCAGAACAGCAGAGACCCAGCTTGGCCTCCCCAAAGTGCTGCGATTGTGTAGTGAAGCGGCAGCGTACTGCTGGAGTATTGTGCGACGTACTCAACGTTGAAGTCGCGACTGACTAGCGCGCGCAGTAGGTCGGCCGCTGCTACCGCAACGAAGGCCCAACCGGCAAGCACGGCGTTCTCTGCGCTCCGAACCCACTCGCTGCGCCGCAGGAGCCCGCCCGCGAGCGACGAAAGGAAGGCGTAAAGAGTGAAAACCCAAGCAACGATGAGCGCGATTTCACCACTGTCGGTCATCAATATTCTCTCCCGGTGGCCGTGAGTTCCCGCGTGCCGCCACGAGCGGAGCCGCTTGCACCGTTAGCCTTTCGTCTCGATTACCATTGGGCCCTTTGGTTAGTTACCTGCAGCCTGCGAGCCATTGGCCGGCTCCACAGGCTCGTACTTCGAGGGGCATGACGTAAGCACGCTTTGAGCGCGGAGGACAGACCCGTCGTACTGCCCCTCGACGATCACATCGCTGCCTCCCTCGTCGCGAAACATATCGGGAACAACCCCGGCGTAATACACTCGCACGACGGACGTGGGATTGCTCTCGTCCGTAAAATCCCCGAGTTCGAACCAGACCTCCTCTCCTTTCGGCCCCGAGCGGCGCTGCACAGACCCGGGTGTAACTCGCCCTGCCACCCGCACTCCTTCGCCAATTAACGAAGTCCGGCGCTGTGCGAACTCTTCCACGGTGATGTAGTACACCGCCGCCTCGCGCACGCCGGTGTACATGAGGTACGCAACCACTCCCACGAGAACACTTGCTGCAATTTTAATGCGCACCTTACGGCTCATGGTGAGGTCCGCTTAGTGGATTGGGGTTGCAGCCGCAACAGTGCTGCGCGAAACCGCCTTCGTGCAGAGGCATTTGGTTGCTCGGAGAAGTATCGTCAGTGAACCCAATAAATGATTCTTCCTTCCAGGACGGCGTTGCTGTTTTTTGGTGAGCTGGGTCGTTCACGCGGCGGGGATCTCGCTCTTACTCGTCAGCATCCGATGGCGATCGGGGAGGCCGACACACCCCTCGGCGAGACGACCGAATGAACTGAATCAAGTAGCCGACTTCCTCCGTAAGCTGCTCCGTTTCCAGTTCATTCAATCGCTCTTGGAGATTCCCACGCCGGAGAAACAGTTGCCGAAACGCCTTCCGGATGGCCCGAACCTGGTCCGCGGTGTAGCCGGCCCGGTAGAGTCCAATGCGGTTGACGCCACGCACGGTGTGCGTACCGTCAGCAATACAAAACGGAGGGACGTCTCGGGAGGTACGAGAAAGGCCTCGCATCAAAGCAAGTTTTCCTACACGAACATACTGATGCACAACACAGTTCCCGGAGATGAACGCCCCGTCTTCTACGTGGACATGACCCCCGAGGAGCGCTCCGCTCGCCAAAACCACATTGTTTCCGAGCGTGCAATTGTGCGCGACGTGTGAGTGCGTCATGAGGAAGTTGTCATGTCCAATACGGGTGACGGAACCTTTCTGGGTCCCACGGTGGACTTGCACGAACTCGCGGATCACATTGCGATCCCCGATCTCAACCAGGGAGTCCTCCCCCTTGTAAGAGCGATCTTGCGGAACATCCCCGATCACCGCGCTCGCATGAATCCTGTTTTCCGCGCCGATCTTGGTTGGTCCCAGAACCACCGCGTGAGCACCGATCTGGGTTCGAGCTCCAATCGTGACCGCCCCCTGAATGACCACATAAGGCCCGATTTCCGCTGTCACATCGATTTCGGCCTGAGGATCGATAATGGCGGTTGGGTGAATCGGCATGGTCGATCAGTCGCGAGGCTTAGGCGCCAGAGGATCGCTCGAGTGCTCGCAGTTAGTTTCGTGAGGTTCTTCTCCAGGAATGCGGTACGCCTCGGATGCCCATCGTCCAAAGTCCACAGCCTGACAACGTTGAGAACAAAATGGCCGCCATGGATTTTCTTCCCACCGAACGGGTGTGCGGCACACAGGGCACGTCAGCGAACGCACAGCCGGATCACCTTCCGTTGGCGTGCCGACGACCTTCGGCGTCCGTGAAGGGAGTAGAGCCGCCAGAACTTTGCTGATCGAGGAGTCGTAAGAGTTCTTGCAGTTGCTCCTCGAGACGCCGAGTCCGTCTGGCCATCACCCAGAGATAGAGGAAGAGCATCGCCCAAACAGCGGTGTAGGCAGCGAATAAGAAATGCAAGGAGTCCATTCGTTTCGCCCCCTTAGTACCGCTGCAACAGAGATCGTTCTATGGCCCAAATGGTTTCTTGCAGGCGTGCTTGCGCAGCGCGCACGCGCAAGAGCCAGACAAACAATAACAACACTGCGATGAACGCGATCAGGAGAGTGATCTGCATGCGCGGATCCGTGAGGCCGGTGCCCCCTTCGCGAGTGACTAAAACGGCCGGGTGAATGGTGCGCCACCAATACACGGAGCGGTTGATGATAGGAATATCGAGCGCGCCCATGATTCCCAAAATTGCGGCATAACGTGCGCCCTGCTCCGGATCGACGGTGAGATTGCGGAGCATCAGGTAGGCAACGTAAATGAGCCAGAGAATAAGTGTGGTTGTAAGCCGCGCATCCCATGTCCACCAGGTACCCCAAATCGGCTTTGCCCAAATCGGGCCGGTGATCAAGACAAGGGTACAGTACAAAACGCCGATCTCCGCGCTCACGTAGGCGATGCGATCCCATTTGGCATCATTCCGCCAGAGGTAGATGGCGCTCGCAACCGCAGTAACCCCGAACGCGATGAATGTCACTACCGCGAGAGGAACGTGGACATAAAAGATTCGCTGGACAACCCCCTGCACGCGATCGGTTGGAACGTAGATAAACACCGCCGCCAGGGCCAAAAACATTGCGGCACCGCACGCCGGAGGCACGATGCGTTCGAGCCAGACGCCACCAATCGGGGAAGTATGCATCACTGTTCCACTACATATTCGAACAGCAACCAAGCAACAACCAGTGCTGCAATATCAAAACCTACCATTAGATGGAGCCAGGCCACGGCGTCGCCCAGTGCTTGGCCTTGCAAAGAACGCTGGGTGACTTCGACCCCACCTAAGAAGAGCGGGACCACCAGCGGTAATAACAGAAGTGGCAGCATGATTTCCCGGGCACGGGTGCGAATCGAAACCGCGGAGAAGATCGTGCCTAATGCGGATAGCCCTAAGGCGGCGAGCCCCGTGGCAACAAACCACGGCCAACAAGCGGCAGTAAGTTCGACGTCAAACAATACCACAAACAAGACAATCAGGGTCGCCGCCGCCACCAAAAGGTATACGAGGGTCGAAGTAACCTTAGCCAGGTACAGAGTCCCCCGATCGAGTGGGCTGAGCAACAGCCCTTGCCAGGCGTCGTTTCGCTCATCGGGAGCGAATGCCCGACCAAATCCGTAAACTGCGGCGAACAAAAAGGCCACCCAAAATGCGCCCGGGGCAGCGCTCGTGCGTTGGGGTGAGGTTGGGTCGAACGCAAAGCTCAGCACGAGGAGAGTCAAAACCCCCATGAGTAAGACGGCGGCCAGTACCTCCCGCGTCCGCCACTCGAGCAGCAAATCCTTCTTAACGAGCTCCCACATTGGTGTACGCTCGAGACGCGTGTTCGCCTCACATCGCGGTACGCATCCACTGCTTGTACGCATTAACCAGGACCCGCGGCATCGGGCCATCGTAAACGATACGGCCGGAGCGCAAGCAAATGACTCGTTGGCAAAAGGTTTCCGCCTGAGCGAAGTCGTGCGTCGACATCACCAACGTCCTCGCTTCACCCCTGCAGATGGTCCCCAAGTAACCCATCACTAGGTCGCGGCCCTCAGCATCGATTCCGGTTAACGGCTCGTCCAGCAGCAGTAGCTTTGGGTCGTGAATAAGCGCCCTTGCAAGTCCGGCGCGCTGCTCGAGCCCTCGCGAGAGGCTACCAACCGGGCGTTCTCGCCAGCCGATTAACCCAAGCTGCTCGCAAACTTCGGAAACCCTCTCGCGAGGCCTAGGAACACCATACAAACGCGCGTAGAGAGTGAGGTTCTCTCTTACGGTGAGCTGGGGATACAGGAGACTTGAGTGGCCCAGGTACCCAATTTGTCCACGAATCCAGCACGCCTGATCCCCAGGGGATTTTCCAAACAGCCGCAGAGTGCCCTCGCTAGGAGACCACAAGGTTGCAAAGAGTTTTAACAAGGTGCTCTTCCCCGCTCCGTTCGGGCCAACGAGCACTACCGCTTCCCCTCGGCGAATCTGGACATCCACCGAACGCAAAGCCCAATCATAGCCCAAGCGCTTTCCGAGCCCGCTCGATTGGACACAGGCTGATTGCTGAACACTGGAGTCCTGCGGCGAGCCCCGTTGCGCAAACGTCATGTGTCCATCCACCTCTCCAAGAACGGCAAAGCAAACATAAACCTCCGCCCACTGCTAGCGGTGCCTTGAACCTCTAGCAGGGCTGGGCTACGGGAATCGTGCTCGTCTTTCTTCTGGAAAGTTCCGCTGTGAAGCTTATTGTCCGCGACATTCAAGAGGAGCCACGCAGAGTCGTCTACGAGGAGCCAGTTGGTGCGCTGAACGCGCTGCTGGCCGCTGGCGGAGTGTGCGATTTTGAGCTGCCGCGCAATGCGAGCGTGCGGCTAGATTATTACCGGGTCGGCGTCGAGGTCTTCCTGCAGGGGCACATCACGGGACAGGCGATTGGCCATTGTGCTCGGTGCCTCGAAAGTTACCCCTTTGAGTTCGGCACGGACTTTTCGTTGGTGTTGGTGCCTCGGGAGGATCTCCCGGTCAATATGGAACTCACTGAGGATGATCTCGATCTCGCCTATTATCAGGGCGAAGAGATTGACCTTGGCCCGATCGTCGATGAACACATCATCCTCGCACTGCCCACGCGCCCGCTTTGCAATGAGGCGTGCCGAGGATTGTGCCCCACTTGTGGGGTGAACAGAAACATACATCCCTGCGCTTGCGAAACTGAGCAGAGGGACCCACGGTGGGCGGCCCTTAGAGAAATTAAACTGACTCGTTAGGCTGGCAACAGCTCGTCCTAGTAACAGTCGCAGAGCTTTGGCGGGGTGTATAGTGGAGGAGAATCACTATGGCTGTACCAAAAAGAAAGACATCAAAGTCCAAGCGTAACAAGCGGCGCGCTCACGACGCCTTGGTGCCAGTGACCGTCACCCTGTGCCCCGAGTGTGGAGAGCCAAAACTTCCGCACCGAGTTTGTGCGCACTGTGGGTCGTACCGAGGCCGGAAGGTCGTCAACATTGGCGTTGACTAATGAAGGCGATCTTACTCTTCCCCGGCCAAGGGTCACAGACCGTTGGCATGGGGAGAGCTCTTTACGAGCGTCACGCTTATGTAAGGGAGCTCTTTGCCGAGGCCGACGAAGTCCTGGGGTTTGGGCTCACGCGCCTTTGCCTGGAGGGGCCCGCGGACCAACTGACCCTCACCGCTAATGCTCAGCCGGCTTTGCTTTTAGTGAGCACGGCATACTGGTTTGTATTGCAGCGGGAGCACGGCATCCAGCCAGTTGCGGCTGCTGGGCACAGCTTGGGAGAGTTCAGTGCGCTGGTCGCGGCCGGGTCGCTCGTCTTTGCCGAGGCTTTGCGTTTGGTTCACGAACGGGGACGGGCCATGCAAGCCGCAGTTGCCCCAGGACGAGGTGCCATGGCGGCAATTTTCGGACTGGATGCGGATGCCCTGGCGGCTCTATGCCGCAAGCACTCGCAAGGTAGTGTGGTGTCGCCAGCGAATTTCAATGGCGCTGGGCAGATCGTGATTGCTGGTGAGAGACAGGCGGTGGGCCGGGTTGTCGCCGCAGCAAAAGAGGTAGGAGCCAAGCGGGCGGTTTTCCTTCAGGTAAGTGCTCCCTTCCATTGCGAGCTCATGGTACCGGCCGCGGCCCGCCTGGAGGAAGTCCTTTCTGAGACAAAAATTTGCCCGACAGTCTTTCCCGTGCTGTCGAACGTTACCGCGGAGCCATACCCGTCCGACGTATCGGAAATGCGACAGTTGTTGGTGCGGCAAGTAACGGCGCCAGTTCAGTGGGAACGGTGTGTCCGCTCGCTGGTCGAGTATTCGTGCGGCACAGCCATCGAGGTTGGGCCAGGGAGAGTTTTGACGAATCTTGCGAAAAGAATGGTTGCGCACTGGAACTGCCTTTCGGCGGATGATCTCGACGGACTTCGGGGGATGCCGTGAGTGGGGAGCTTGCTGGGCAGGTGGCTTTAGTGACGGGTGGCTCGCGTGGGATTGGCCGGGCCATTGCGACTAGGTTGGCCAGAGCCGGAGCGCGGGTCGTCGTAAATTACTTGCAAAACCAAGAGGCCGCATTGGCCACCGTTCAGGCAATTTCCGCTGAGGGTGGAGAAGCTGAGGCGATTGCTTTTGATGTGAGCGATGCGCAAGCTGTGCAAGGTGCCGTCAAAGAAGTGGTCGGCCGTCACGGCCGCATTGATATTCTGGTGAACAACGCTGGCGGCACATCGGATCAACTTCTTTTACGGTTGAACGAAGAGGAGTGGGATCGCGTTTTGCGGGTCAATCTGACCGGCACCTTCTTGTGCACCAAAGCCGTTCTTCGTTCGATGTTGCGTTCTCGCTACGGCCGTATCGTGAACATCAGTTCGGTGGCGGGCCATTTGGGAAACATCGGGCAGACCGCCTACTCTGCTGCGAAGGCGGGTATCGAGGGATTCTCACGATCGTTGGCGAGGGAAGTGGCGACCCGGAACATTACGGTAAATGTCGTCGCCCCAGGGTTCATTGCAACGGAAATGGTCGACAGACTCCCCGAGGAGCTAAAGCAGGTGTACCTTCAGTTGATCCCGATGGAGCGTTGGGGCAAACCTGAAGAGGTTGCAGAGACAGTCCTGTTTCTAGTACAGCCTGCGGCAGCGTACATTACCGGCCAAGTGATCGGTGTGAATGGCGGACTGTACATGTGACCGATTGTAGAGAACGCAAGCTACGTTTTTGCCCGAGCAAGTGGTCGCACAGGGCCCTGGGCCTGCATCCCTGATAGGAGGTTGATCATGGCGTCATCGGTCGAAGCAAAGGTAAAGGAGATCATTGCCGAGCAGCTTGGAGTCAGTGAGGATGAGGTGACCCCCTCGGCATCGTTTATCGAGGATTTAGGTGCTGACTCGCTCGATATCGTCGAGCTGATCATGGCCCTCGAGGAGGAATACGATTTGGAGATCAGTGACGAGGAGGCGGAAAAGATTCGTACTGTCCAAGATGTGATCGATTACATTGAGTCCCACAAGCAAAGCGCACGATGAGCGAACTCGCTCGGACCGACCCCGAGATTTATCGCATCTTGCGGCTGGAGGCCCAGCGACAGGAGTACAACCTGGAGCTGATTGCTTCCGAAAACATTGTGAGCCGTAGCGTCCTCGAGGCGCAGGGCTCCATCCTGACGAACAAGTACGCTGAAGGCTACCCGGGCAAGCGGTACTATGGGGGTTGCGAGTACGTGGACATGGCCGAGCAACTAGCCATTGATCGTGCCAAGCTCCTTTTTGGTGCAGACTATGTGAACGTGCAGCCGCACTCTGGGTCGCAGGCGAACATGGCTGTGTACTTTTCGCAGCTGGAGCCTGGGGACACGATCCTAGCGATGGACCTGACGCACGGGGGGCATTTAACCCACGGAAGCCCGGTCAACTTTTCTGGCAAGTTTTTCAAGGTGATCCCGTACGGGGTTCGGCGGGACGATGAGCGCATCGACTACGAACAAGTCGCTGCGCTTGCCCGTGAACATCGACCGCGGATGATTGTCGTGGGTTACAGTGCCTATCCACGCGAGATCGATTTCGCCAAATTTCGCGCCATTGCCGACGACGTAGGCGCGACAGTGATGGCGGACATCGCGCACTTTGCAGGTTTGGTTGCGGCAGGCATTCATCCCTCTCCGATTCCCTACTGTGAATTTGTGACCACCACGACGCACAAAACACTGCGAGGCCCCCGTGGCGGTATGATCATGTGTAAAGAGCCGTATGCGAAAAGCATCGCCTCGTCAGTGTTCCCAGGAAATCAAGGTGGGCCTCTCATGCACGTGATCGCGGCCAAAGCAGTAGCGTTCCAGGAGGCACTGCAACCGGAATTTAAGGCTTACCAACGACAAGTGGTGGCGAATGCAAAGGCGTTGTGCCGGGCGTTACAGGCGCGGGGATTTCGGGCAGTGTCAGGCGGCACCGATAACCATTTGATGCTCATTGATCTTCGGCCATCGGAGCTCACGGGTAAAGTGGCGCAAGAAACGCTCGACCGAGCCCACATTACGGTCAACAAGAATACCGTGCCCTTCGAAACCCGATCTCCATTTGTGACCAGTGGTATTCGCATTGGCACCCCCGCGGTGACGACCCGGGGCATGAAAGAAGGCGAGATGGAGATCATCGCCGATTTTATTACACGCGCGCTGCAGAACGTGGGAAACGATAAGGTCTTACAGTCTATTGCCGACGACGTGGTCTCTCTCTGCAAGAAATTCCCGATCGGCTACGAGCAGTTGTTTGGATGAGCCGGCAAGCGACGGTTTCTGCAATAGCAGGCGTTCTCTTTGCTTCGGTTCCAACTCTGAGCTTGCGGCCGAACGTGTGTTGGGCGCATGCTCGTCTGTTGCGTTCGGAACCTGTCAATCGCGAAGTGCTGCGGAGCTCACCGCCGATGATTCGCTTGTGGTTTAACGAGCTGCTCGATCGCGGCTTTCACTCAATCGAAGTATTTGTCGCTTCGGAGCTCAAGGCAAAACGCCGGCGCAACCTGGCATCCGGTTCCCCAGAGGTGAATCCAGACGATCGTACGGAGCTGCGTGTTCGCATCCCGGAGTTGTCTCCTGGAGAGTACGTGGTCGAGTACCGGGTGCTGTCGCGTGACGGTCATAGCGCCCCGGGGCGAATCACTTTTGAAATTCGGGCCCCGGAGGAGCCGTAGATTGTTCGGTCGGGTTCGGATCCCGTGGAACATTCGCTGCTCCATGGTTTGCAGCTTCTCGGTCTGATCGTCGTGGGTGGAACCTTTTGGTTCCTCCTCCTTGCATTTCTCGCGGGGATAACGTCCGAAAGGCGTGAGGCGGTGGACCTCGCTTGCTTGTGGGGGCGGCGCGCAAGCTGGACTGCTGGGCTCGCTGCCCTTGCGGACCTTTTTGTGCAAGTAGCCGAAGTGAAGGGGCGTACGGTGTTCGGCGGAGTGGATCCGACGTTGGTAGCGTCGTTCGTCGCTTCGACGACCGTAGGACAAATGGGTTTTGCACGGGCAATTCTTCTGCTGCTGTGCGGTCTAGCTTTGGCGATTCCGCTGCGAACCCCGGGGGTTCTCACTGCCCTGCCCTTCTATGTAGTGTCGGCGACACTCGCGGCTGCGGTGAGCCATGCGGGGGCGCAGCCAGAGAAAACCATCCTGGCCGTGGCATTGCACTTAGCCCACATCATGGCACTGTCTGCTTGGATTGGCGTTCTTTTGCACCTTTGGCTAGGCCGCCGACAATGGATCGAACCTGACACTGGTGACGCTGCTGCACGATGGGTCAGGCTGCTTGCGTGGTTTTCCCCAGTTGCGGGGTCTTCTGCTGCTCTCGTTTTCGTCACAGGCGTGCTCGCGGCTGTTCGTTTTGTACCCTCACTGCGGGATCTGTTTGTCTCCGCTTACGGGCTCACCCTGCTTTTGAAGCTGGTTCTCGTGGCGGTGGTCGGAGTTGCCGGCGCGTATAACTTTTTGGTCGCAGTGCCTCGCCTGAAACAAGCAGCGCGAGAATTTACCGCGGTTGCCTGGTTTTCCGCGACGCGGCGATTTCACCGCAGCTTGGAGTTGGAGGCGACAGCCGCCTTTCTCGTGGTCATCGTGGCCGGGATTGTCGGTTCCATTTCTCCCCCAGGAGCGGATGGCTCAGTAACCCTTAGCCGCGAACAGGTGGCTGTTTTGATGACTCCGAAGCTCCCCTCAACATCCTTCGTGGACCCCACGCTTTTTGTCGGCGATTGGGAGCGGAACCGCTTCGATCTTTTGTACTCCGAGTTCATGCATAATTGGTCGGGCTTAGGGGTAACGTTGATGGCCACGTTGTGGCTGCTTCAGGCCGCGGGTGGTCGAGTCGAAATGGTCGCCTCGAAGGTCTGGCCTGCTTTCCTCGTGCCTTTTGCTCTCTTCATCGCAATCTTCGCTGATCCGGAGGTATTTCTGTTGCGTCAGGTGAAGTTTCGAGAGGCACTGAGCGACCCCGTGGTGTTGGAACATCAAGCGGGTGCGATCATGGTGTTGGCTCTGGCGTGGCTCGGGTGGCGTGACCGTTATCGACCCGCCTCGCAGCGGCCGCTCGGCCCCGGACTGCCGATTTTGATGATCGTGGGAAGCGTGTTGCTACTCGGGCACGCACACGCGTCGGTACGGTCCACCCAGGAGTTGACCAACATCATCAATGTCCAACACGCCGTCTTCGGTACACTTGGCTTGCTGGCCGGCGTGACACGGTGGCTGATGCTCCGCGGTATCATCCCTTCGGCAGCGGCACGATTTCTCTGGCCCGTCTTGGTGATGCTGCTAGGCCTCTTTATGACGTTTTTCTACCGCGAGGTACTTTGAGAGGGTGTTGGCTCGCTCTGCTGCTGCCGGCGGGCGGATAAGACCTTTTGGAGATTTTTTACCTCCTCTGGTCCCCACCGGATACGGCGCATCGTCACGAGCCCGAATGCGTGGGATGCAGCCTGCAATGGTCCAACCACCCAAAGAAGTTTCCAGGCCTCCACAGGGCTGAGGGGATCGCCGTTCCCGCCTCCGAGGATTGAAAGCAGTCCGCCGCCCAAGAGAGCGCCGAGCGCTCCCATTGTCTTCAAGCCTAGGGTCCAAATACCAAAGTATGCGCCTTCGCGACGCTCTCCGGTGTGCCACTCGTCAATGTCGATAATGTCGATCGCACTAGACATTGCTAATGTGATCGAGCCCATCGAGACGCCTCCCGCCGCGGCCAAAACGAGCATGGCACCGAGATTTCCCGGGGGTACGAGAAACCAGCCCCATGGCACCAGACAACCGAGACCGAGGCCAAAGAGCAGCGCTTGGTGTTTACCGACTGCTTGGGACAACCCGCGCCACAAGGGGAACGAGCAGACGAACGCCAATCCGAACGTTAGCGCAATCGCCGGAAAAGAATCATAAAGTCCGAGCCAGTACTTGATCACGAATAGCTGGACCGCGTTCCCTAAGGATGCAGCCAGGGTCATCGCACAGAACACCGCGAAGATGCGCTGGAAGTCCACGTTTGCCATTGTGCGCCGCAAGCCCATCCAAAAGTGCGTCCAGCTCGGTGACGGAGACGATGCACCCTTGGTTTCGCGCACGCCAAGGCCAGCAGCGAGGCCGCTCCCGGCCATGATGCAGCCGAGAGCTGCTGCCGCAACGGCAAAGCCGGTGCGTGCAGTTTCAAAGTGCCCCGCGATGGCGACCGGTAGAGCGGACCCCGCGAGCCCGCCGACTACGCCAAACAAGGCTCTCACCTGCACCACCGTTGTTCGTTCGTGATAGTCGTCCGTTAGTTCGGCGCTCCACGCCAGGTACGGCGTGGCGTAAAGGGTGAACACGGTCATTAAACCAACGTAAGCACAAACTAAGTAGACAAACACAGCGCCTTCCGACCACTGGGGAGGAGCGAAGAGAAAGTAGAAGCCGAGCGCGATGGGAATACTTGCGCCCACCACAAACGGGCGCCTTCTTCCCCAACGGGAGCGCCAAGTATCTGAAAGGTAGCCGACGATTGGGTCGGTAATGGCATCCCAAAACCTTCCCAAGAACAGTGCGGTGCCCACCAGGAACGGGGTGACCTGCACGATATCGACGTAGAAAAAGAGCAAGAACTGGCTGAGAGCCGCGTTTTTCGTGCTGACGGCTACCTCGCCAATTCCGTAGAGGAGTTTTGTGGGCCAGGATAAGCGCGCGCTCACGGTCGAACCTCAATTGCTAGCCTGCGACTCGCAGGGCGCCAAGCAGTCTTCCGATCGCCGGTCGGAATTCGCGGGCATTCCGCTCCTTTTAAATGGCTGCTGGACAGATATCCTCGCCGCGTTTGGCGCACCGGTCCACCCGCCTCCGTAGCTTCCGTTCGGAGTTAGGAATCAGGCTACATTCCCGGTCTAGTTATGCGCTCTATTCGCCGCTGAGCCTCGACAACTATACCTTCACCAACTGACACCTAACGTTGCTTCTGGTAAAAGCGTCGTGGGGGCTGACGGTGCGCAACGCTTGTTCAGGTCGTTCTGACGGGATAAACGGACAGTCAGTTCCGCAGTAAATGCACCGCAGTGAGGAGCTCGCGTAGGGGCAACGGACAGTCCAAATTCGTCTGAAGGGGACGAAGCCAGAATGCAGGGACCGTTAGGGCGCGCAACCGTAGCAGCGGCCGGCCAAACGCTTGCGTTGGGACGGGGGCTGGTTGCGGCTCTTCGAGGGGAAGGTGCGGCAGAGCGCTACGCGCAGGCGCAGGCCTCTGCCATGCAGAGCGCGGTGCCGTCAATCGCACGGGCTGTCTTGGTCATCATGTGTGGGTACGTCGTCGCCCAATTGTGGTTCCGGCCTGCGCAGGTGTGGGCGGCTTGGCCGGCGTACGTGGTTCAAATCGCAACGGCGGCTTTGCTGCTAGTGGGGATGAGGTCGACCTGGCTTCGGCATCGTGCCGAGACTGCGTTTGCCGTTGGCGAGTTCGCCTTTACTACCAGTCTCGTGCTGCAGCTTTTGAGCCCTGAGACGGCACCCGCCGGCATTGCTGGCTTCATCGCAATCAAGTTGATGGCGACCGCTTTGTTTGTGCCCTGGCGTGCCCGCCGCCAGTACTTGTCGGTGGCTTACACACTGGCAATTTACGGATTGGCATTGGCGGCGGCGCCCCACCTCGCAAACGAAGACAAGAAGTTGCACCTAGTGGCCGTGCCCGTTATCGCGGGTCTCTTGTCGGCTCTGGGGACTGCGCGTGCCGTGGGATTGCGGCGGACATTGCTGGACCAGACAGCGGAGCGGGAAACGGCAGTGGCGCGCCTTCAGCTCGTGCTCGATTCGATGCCTGTTGGATGCATCATCAGCGACGCGAGTCTCCGGTATGTCTATTGGAATCGGGCCGCCGAAGATATCTTCGGTTACAAGGTGGACGAGGTGGTGGGCAAAAGCGCCGTTGATGTGATCACGCCGCCCCATCTGCGGGAATTGTCAGTTCGCGGTTTTGAAGAGCTAGCCCGCGAGGACCATATGCTCGGGCCTATGCGTTTGGAAAACGTGACCAAGGATGGGCGTACGATCGTATGCGAGTGGAGCGCGGTTGCACTCCGCAATCCCGATGGGTCGTTTGGTGGAATGTTGTCCATGTGCCAGGATGTTACTGAGAAGCACCGCGATGAGGAGGCAAGGCGAGAACTGATCGCGCAATTGCAAGAGTCAGATCGAGTTCGGGCGGCGTTTGTTGCCACGTTGTCGCATGAACTCCGTAGCCCCATCAATGTGATTCTTGGCTATCATGACTTATTACTAGAGGGCGTGTTTGGCCCCATCAGTAGCGAGCAAAGAGAAGTGATCGACCGAGTGGGACAAGCAGCGCGACAGCTTCTCGAGTTAGTGACGTCGACACTCGAGGTTAGCCGAGTCCAGGCCGGGCGCAGTGCACTGAACTTACAGTTAATCCATCCGGCGGCTCTTCTCGAGCAAATTCGCTTGGAAACTCGCGAAATGCAGGAGAAAGAAGGCGTGGAGGTCCAATGGCAGGTGCCGGAAGGTCTTCCGCCAATTTACAGTGATGCGGCGAAGCTGAAGGTGATTGTGAGGAACCTATTGTCCAATGCTTTGAAATACACGGATGAGGGTGTCGTGCGGATCAGGGCTGGAGAAGCTACGCGCGGGTTGGAAATCGAAGTTTCTGACACGGGGTATGGCATCCCACCAGATGCCCTACCCCACATTTTCGAGCCCTTCCGACAGTTCCATACACACACTGGTAGTGCAGGGGCCGGCTTGGGGTTGTACTTGGTGCGTTTATTTGCTGATCTGATCGGCGCTCAGCTCAGCGTCCAGAGTGAAGTGGGTAAGGGAACCACGTTCACAGTATCGATCCCATTGCAACCGCCAGGGACTTTGGTGCGACCGTGAATCTCAGCGTCGCCGTTTCCGCAGTTCCTCTTCGTAATACTGTCGGTAAAGGACCTCCCATTCGCGGCTACCCGGAGGGACCCGACGCGATAAGCTGGCGATCTTGCGGCGAACGAAGGCGTCGATCTGTTCGTCCACCTTGTGGTCCTGCTCGAGGACCCTTTTGATTTCATTCAGCGCTAGCCGCTGGTTACGCACCTCCGCCAGTCCCTCTCGCTGCAACGTCTCTAAAATGCGGTGGGCGAGGAACGATTTGCGCCCTTCTGAGAATTCCACGGTCACCTCGTCACAGCACAAAGCCGCGTTCGCGAGCGAGTCGCTCCTTGATGCCGAGGACGAGCTTGCGCCGATCTAGGTCTTCGCGACCTCGTACGTATTGTTCTGCCATTTCCTCAGCCTCGCGTTCTAGCGCAGCCTCCTCCTCAAAATTTTGGTATAGCAGGTCAGCGACGCGCTGCTGGATTGTAAGCGGGTCTGTCTTGGGCAGAATCAAGTCACGGTCCGTTAAGGCTCTCACGATCGCTTGGGCAAGCGCTTGCACCTGGCCCGGTTTGACTCGCATGACTCTTGTTTACGGGAACAGTGCAATGCTGACAAGCCGCGCCTAAGCTAGCGTGCCTTCGCGTGAGATTTGCGTTTTGCAACGGCGCGCTTGCGGCCACTCGCCGCCGACGTTGACTCGTGCTCATCCGCCCTCCCAGACTTCGCTCGGAGGCGTGCGAGCTTCCGCTCAACTGCGTGCAGGCTTTCCTCAATTCGATTGAGCTCTTTGCGGACGGCTGGGTGGGCGGCGAGTTTTTCCACTGACGCTCGCACCTGGGCGTCGATTCGCTGTTGCAGCAATTCAAGCTGCTTCTGCGGCACCTCGAGAAGTTCCTCTAGCAGCTTTTTGCCGGCTGCGGCACGCGCGTCCGTAGCAGCCGTGAACTGCTGCATGCTCCGATGCGCAAATTCCTCGATCGCTTCCCGCCCTCGCTCTACGCTGGACCGCAGCTCTTGCAGTGCCTCGCCACCTTGCTGAATCAGCCAGCGCAACACCGGAATGGCGACTAACGGGCGCGGTTTTTTCTGCTCCTCAAAAATGATCTGGGCAAAGGTCACCGCGGTCAGATCCTCGCCAGTTTCGTTGTCCACCACACGCACATCTTCTCCCGCGCGTACCAGGCGAGCGATCCCCTCGAGGGTGACGTACCGACTCGTTGAAGTATCGTAAAGCTTGCGGTTGCCGTAGCGCTTGATGATTCGTGCCATAACATTCGACGCTGTTCAGACCGAGTTGAGCCGCTATCACACGCTCCCTTGCCGATGCAACAGGTGCCTTCCCATGGCCCCGCCTGGCATATGAGGAAGACACCTCAGCGGAGCCGGGGAACGGGTGAGCAATCGAGACGGCTTTTTCACTCGCTCCCGATGGTCTTTCGGGTTTCTGGACCTAACAGCGAAGGGCATACCCAACGGTCCTCAGTCGAGTGAGCCCGCAGGTGTGGTGGCGAGGATCACCAGTGCTACGGCTTGCAGGCACGTGTTGCCGCGGGTAGCGTCGGTTGCCGTGGCGGAAATTCGGCGCTTCGTTGTTGCGGCGGTTCAGTTGAACGCCTCGAGCGATAAGCAACAAAACCTCGACAAGGCGGAGGGATTTATTCGCGAGGCGGCGCGGGCTGGGGCCCGTCTTGTAGTTCTCCCGGAAGTGTTTTTTTGGCGTGGTTTACCTGAACAAGAGCGAGATGCTGCGGAGCCGATTCCAGGCCCAGCGGTGACTCGCATGGGGCGCTTAGCGCGTGATCTCGGTATCTACTTGCTTGCAGGCTCTATCTTGGAGCAAGCCGACGCCAGGTTGCCGTTCAATACCAGTGTGCTGCTCGATCCGGCCGGTGAAGTCGTCGCTCGCTATCGGAAAATCCATTTATTCGACGTGCATGTTCGGGGGCGTGTGGAGATCCAAGAATCTGCTCGTCGCTCGGCAGGAAATGACGTCGTTGTGGCCTGCACTCCCTTGGGAAACCTTGGGATCGCCATTTGTTACGATTTGCGTTTCCCCGAGTTGTTTCGTGCGCAAGCGGCAAAGGGGGCGGAGATTATTCTCTTGCCGTCTGCTTTCACCTTTGTCACCGGAGCAGCGCACTGGGAACCGCTGGTGCGGGCTCGAGCCATTGAGAACCAAGTTTACTTAGTGGCCCCGAATCAGATTGGCCGGGGCGAGGGTGGGGTGGAGAACTACGGCCACTCTTGTGTGGTGGATCCATGGGGAGTGCTGTTGGCGCAGGCGCGGGACCAGGAATGTGTCGTCTATGCTGAGGTGGATCATGATTACCTCGAATCAGTCCGGAGGCAGTTGCCAGCGCTGCGTCACCGACGGCTCCGGGATGAGGCATGAGCGACGCCCAAAAACTCAGGCGCCTGGATTGGCCCCGAAGGAAGGCGTTGCTAACACACTCGGGTCGTGGAGCGGACGAACAGACCCTCTTCTGGGCGGAAAGGCTTTTTCCGCGTGGTGCCCACTGATCGAGCTCGGGCATTGATCGCTGGGATTCGGCCGATCCGCGACACGGAGCTCATCCACGTCAAAAATGCTGCGGGCCGTGTGCTTGCCGCCGCAGTGAAAGCGCGGGCAGATGTTCCGCATTTTGATCGTGCAGTGATGGACGGTTACGCAGTGCGCGCTGCGGACACCTTCGGCGCTTCCGAAAGTCAGCCCGTTTACCTGCGCGTTGTTGGCTCAGTGGAGATGGGAAAAACGGTGAGGCGCCCTATCCACCAAGGGGAAGCCATGCGCATTAGCACTGGTGGGATGCTGCCTCCGGGTGCGGACGCCGTAGTGATGATCGAGTACACGGAGGAGCTAGGCGACGCGACGGCGGAAGTGCGCCGTGGGGTGGCACCCTGGGAGAATGTTCAGCGGGTGGGCGAAGATGTAAGACGGGGTTGCTTACTATTCGATAAGGGTTGGCGTTTACGCTCCTTCGATCTCGGAGGATTAACGGGTACTGGGGTTACCCACGTGCGCGTCTTCCGTAAACCACGTGTCGCCCTGATCTCCACAGGCGACGAAATCGTCCCGCCTGACGCCAAGCCCAAGCCCGGACAGGTCCGCAACATCAATGAGTACGCGCTGGTGCCCGTCCTGGAGGATGCCGGCGCAGCAGTGACTGATTACGGCGTCATTCGCGACGACGCGGAATTGTTTTCCCGCAGCCTGGCGAAGGCGCTCGAGTCGCACGATGCGGTCATGTTGTCGGGTGGCAGCTCCGTTGGGACGAAGGACATCACTCTTGCGAGCATTGCATCTTTGCCCGGAGCATCGGTGGCTTTTCATGGGATCTCCATTGCGCCGGGTAAACCGACAATTCTTGCGTTCGCGATGAAGAAACCGATTTTGGGTATTCCCGGACACCCCATGTCGGCGTTAGTCATCGGGCTGCTGTATGCAGCTCCACTTGTACGCGTGCTTGGCGGGGAGCGACCAGAGCGTGTTTTCCAGCCTAAAAGCCGAGTTCGTGCAATCCTAAGCGAGCCGATCGCCTCCGCTCCCGGACGGGAGGATTATGTCCGTGTCAAGCTGGAGGAAACCAACGGACTTCGGCGCGCGGTTCCAATGCCTGGAAAGTCCGCGTCGGTCTTCAACTTGATTCATGCCGACGGGCTAGTGGCCGTCCCCGCCTATGCTGAAGGACTCGAAGCAGGTACCGAGGTCGAAGTCCTCTTGCTTTAAGGATCCGCTGCCCTACCGCCGGACGCAGCGAGCAGCTCTTGGGCTTTCAGCCAGTTCTCTAGAATGGAGTTCACCTGCTCCGGTGCTTCTTGCTGCACCCAGTGAGACACGCCGGATAGATAGTGGAGTTCCAGACTTTGAACGAATTGGTCGGTCCCGAAGGTGGTTTCTTTGCCCAATGCATCGTCTTCTTCTCGCCAAATCATCAGGGTGGGAACCTCGATTTGAGGATACCCCAACTTGCGCTGCCGCGTAGCAACGCCCTGTAGTAATTCAGCATGGCGGTCAGGGCACCCGGGATCGCCGCATACTGAAGGTAAACACCGACGACTTCGGGTGGAAATCGCGCTGGGTTGCGGCTCATCCGGATGAAAGCCTGGCGAATCGCCAGAAAGTCAAACGCGGCAAGAGCCCACTCCGGTAGCCAAGGTAACTGGAAAAATAATACGTACCACGAGCGAAGAAGTTGTTTTCCCCAGAGGGCGCGCTCCATCACCCCAGGATGGGGCAAGTTTAGGATCACCAGGCCGTCCAGAGGGCGAAGCCAGCGCATGGCAAAGTACCAAGCGATCAGCGCACCCCAGTCATGGCCTAAGAGCAATGTTGCCTCGCAGCGGCTCGCATCGACGAGAGTGCAAACGTCGTGCTGCGAGCATTCAATCGCATAGTCCTGAACCCGCGGTGGGCGAACACTCCCCCCGTAGCCTCGCAGGTCTGGTGCCCAGACCCGAAAACCAAGCTCGGCCAGCAACGGCATTTGGTACCGCCAGGGGTACCAGCACTCCGGAAAGCCGTGCAGACATAGGGCGAGTCGATCCCCTAGTCCCAGTTCTGCCACGTGGAAGGCTGCGTCGTCCCTCGACACTCATAGGTGCCGAACCCCCTTCACTTCGCCAGCGTACCATGTGCCTTTTGAGCTCATGACTAACGGTGTAATGAGAACGTGATGACTAGGCTACCTCCAGCAGTGAGCCTCGGTACGTCCAAGCAACCCAGGTGGGATAACTGGAGGCGAGAGTTGCCAGTCGACGGAGGGCAATCGAGAGCTCGCCGAGATTCTTGGTGCGCATCATGCGTCATCGCGTTGGCTTTCTGGTCGGCACTCGCGCCCCGCGCTGGGCTTGGTTCGGCGGTTGTCCCTGTGCCTGTGGGTGCACTCTGGCAGCATGCGCAAGCAGCGGCGCTCGTCCGAGTGACGGTTAAGGAAAGTTTCCGAAGACCTGGCGGGAGCCTTTACACGAGGGTGAGTTTGGAAATTTTGCAGGAGGTTCTTGCCGCACCGTTGCCGAGCCCGCTCATCCTAGAGTTGCCTGGTGGTGAGCGAGACGGTGAAATCGAAGTGACCTCAGGGATCCCTGACCTTGAGGTGGGGGCGACCTATGTCTTGCTGTTTACGCGCCGAATCAATGGTGCTTGGGAGCCTCTCCAATTGGAACTTGGCGTTTTCTCTGTCGCTCTTTCGGGCGACATCGATGCGCGTCGCAAAGAGTCTGCCGTTCTCATTATCGGTGCACCTGGCATCGACGGCACAGCACGGTGGACCTGGGAAGAATTTTGGCGCGAGGCGCAACAAGCTCGCCCGTCCGTTGTTGTTCCTGTGTTCCGCCGAGAGTGGCTTGCTCCGTCTGTTGGGGCACGGTTCCAGCTCGCGCGGCCACTCGCGCGTTTATTCGAAAGCGATTTGGGCATCGGGGTTCCCTTTGCCATCGACCCTCGGGGAGATGGCATTCTGGGGCCCACTGCGGCTCGAAGCGCGGTGCTCCAAGGGTTAAGCGCCTGGAGTCGACAAGACGATGCCTCGTTAGAGCTCCTCGACGGAGGCGATCTGCAAAGCCTTGATAGCTCTTGTCCGGATCCATCGGGGCAGCCATTCAAGGTCCGATTTCGAGATCCCGACAACGCGATTCCGGATCCGATCGACTGTCGGGGAATCCTTGCCTTGACCAGTTACCGAGCGACTTCGAACGAAAGCAAGATCCTGAACGGGCAAAATTTTGCACGGATCCGTTGTGCCACTCTCTCCTTCGCCGACGGGTGGGGTGGGTGCGAAGTGTGGAACCCATGCAACCTAGCCGAGATTGCGGCCCACGAGCTTGGCCATGCGATCGGCCTCGGTCACTCTTCGGAACGGGTGCCAGAGCCGAGCAGCAGGCTACGTGACGCAACCATGTATGTCCAGGCGCACTTTGATGGGCGTTGCGCAAGTTTGCGGGAAGACGACATCGACGCTTTGCGTTTTCTCTATCCGCTGCCGCCTCCCCTCTCTATCTTGGGAGACGTTCTATTGCCTCCCGCGATGATTGGAACGCCTTACAATCATGTGTTTCGTGTGGAGACGGCGGCACCGCCGGTGAAGTGGAATCTCACTCGCTCGGACTATTGTGGATTGCGACTCGACGATGACGGCCGTCTCCACGGTAGTTTGCCTGCGTGCCAGTGTTGGAGTCGCAATGTACCGCCGCCTCCGACTCCGCTGCCCACCCCGTACTTCTTCGTGATGGCCGAAGATGCAGCCTGCTCAGCGCACACCCGCTTTTTCACCATTCCGGTGGATCATGAGTCGTTGCCGCCTGGCACGCCTCTTCCGAGCTGCACGCCCACGCCAACGGGCGCAGGGATGCCGACAGGCACCGCGATACCTACGGTCCCGTGTGTTACTCGAACACCAACCTCGACTTCTACCGCGGCTCAAGTTGTGACGGCGACTCCCACCAGGGACGGCACCGTGCCCTCGACTACAGTGACCGTTGGGCAAACGCCGACGCCGACGGCACGAGGGGGATGCGTTGGCGATTGCGACGAGTCTGGAAGGGTGACGATTGACGAGGTGGTACGGATGGTAAGGGTAGCCATGGAATTGGTGGAGCTGTCGCAATGCCGTGCTGGCGATGCCAACCGCAACGGCAGCATCACCGTTGAGGAAATTCTCCTCGCCGTCAACCGACTGTTTGAGGGGTGTTAGCGGACAATTTCCGCTGGCGCGATTCTCTTGGCAGCAAGTCGGCGGTTTGCGATGAGCTGCTTGTATGTCGCGAGTACGGTTTCTTCGAAAACGGAGCCTCCGTGAGGCCGTGGATGCGCTTCTAAAGCAGGCGGGTCTCAAACCAGTGGCAGAATGCGTGCCGGTAGAGTCTAGCCTGGGCCGAGTGCTGGCTGAGCCAGTCTTCGCGATGATCTCCGTGCCCCACTATCACGCCGCCGCTATGGATGGGATTGCCGTTAGAGCCGAAGACACGTTCGGGGCCACCGAGGCGCAACCGGTGCGGCTCCAAATGGGGGCAGACGAGCGCGGGTTTTGCTTTGTCGATACCGGGCAGCCGCTCCCTGCCTGGGCAGATGCGGTGATCATGATCGAGCACGTGGTGCCGGTCGGCAACGTGGAGGTGGAAATTCGTCAGGCGGCGAGCCCTTGGCAGCACGTACGGATTGTGGGGGAAGACATCGTCGCCAGCGAACTCTTACTGCCGCGTGGCCATCGGATTCGCCCGTACGACATTGGGGCGCTGCTTGCTGCGGGCCACCTCCAGGTGTCAGTTGCCCGAAAGCCGAAGGTTGCCATTATTCCGACGGGCAACGAGTTGGTGGAACCTGGAGAACTGCTCGCTCCAGGGACGATCATCGAGTTCAACTCGCGAATGACGGCTGCATTCCTCCAGGAATGGGGAGCCGAGCCGAGCCGCTATCCTCCAGTGCCAGACGACCCTGAGGCATTGCGCTCCATTTTGGAACGCAGCGTTCTCGATCACGACGTTGTGGTTTTCATTGCTGGGTCATCCGCCGGGGAAAGGGATCACACGGTCGAAACCCTGCGCCAGGCAGGTGAGGTCTTGGTCCACGGCATTGACATTATGCCCGGAAAACCGGCGATCTGTGCACGAGTGCAGTCGAAACCCGTTGTTGGGCTTCCAGGGTATCCGGTGTCGGCCGCGATCGTCGCTTTGCAAGTGTTGCGACCTTTAGTGTACCAGGGGTTGGGTTTAGCACCCTCGTCGGTTCCTCAAATTGATGCTGTGTCCCCGCGCAAGGTTCCGTCGAAGCTAGGGATCGAGGAATTTGTTCGGGTGACTCTGGGCACCGTTGGCAAAAAGGTTATCGCCCTCCCCTTGCCACGGGGCGCAGGCGCAATCAGTACGCTGGTGCGGGCAGACGGCTTTCTGCGCATCCCGTCGGATAGTGAAGGCGTCGAGGCTGGCGCCAAGGTGCGTGTAGAACTCCTTCGTGACTGGGCGGAAATCGAGGGCACCATCTTGGTCACAGGCAGTCATGATTTGACCCTGGGACTGTTGGAGGATGTCTTGAAGCAAGCCCACCCCGAGTTACGGCTGGCGTGCTCCAACGTAGGCAGCCTTGCTGGCTTGATCGCATTGGCCCGCGGGGAGACGCACGTGGCGGGAAGCCATTTACTGGATCCTGAGAGCGGCACCTACAACCTCGTCGATGTCGAGCGAGTGGTCGGACGCAAACTTGCGGTTGTTGTGCGTTTAGCGGTGCGTGAGCAGGGCTTGATCGTTGCCTCAGGAAACCCAAAAGGCATTTGCGGGGTCAAAGATCTGGCACGGCCTGATGTGCGGTTCGTAAACCGCCAGCCCGGGGCGGGAACACGTGTGTTGCTGGACGTACTTCTCAGAAAAGAAGGGATCGACCCTCGATCCGTCCGCGGATACGAGCGAGAGGAGTTCTCCCACATGGCTGTGGCAGTGAGCGTTGCCAGCGGCCTTGCGGATTGTGCCCTCGGGCTGCGGACCGCGGCGCTCGACCTCGGCCTCGATTTCGTTCCCTTGGAACGGGAAGAATATGATCTGGTGTTTCGCCGAGATTTTTACCGCAGTGAGCGCGGGCAGCAGTTGTTCGCTGCGCTACGCTCGGAAACGTTTAAGCGGCTTGTAAGTAGACTCGAAGGGTACGACGTGAGCATGGCGGGAACGGTCCGAGAGTGGAAATAGCGTTGCACGGCGAATTCTGGGCGTGGCTACGGATCGGAGCGAGCCCGAAACGTTCCCGCGTCGTTTCTGATAGCTGCGGAAAAGTCGGCCTCCCAACAAGCGTAGTCGTTCACCAGTTGAATTTTTGCCGGGAGTGCAATGGGTAGCCCCGGGGGTAAGAAATTCGTGGTACCAGCCTTGAACAGAATGCTGGCGTTGCCCTCCGTCCCGCCGGTGAGCTGTAGCCGGGTTACGCCAAGGGGAGCTCCACTGCGATTCGTGTAACGGAAACCTTTGCCTGTTTGCACCCAACAAGGGCGATTGCGTCCGCAGAATCCACCTGGCGAGACGTTCTTTTCCCACAACAAGGTTGGTTGACCACCTTGATCCACGTAGAGGCAGACGTCGAAATCCGTGGCACCCCGCGGATCGCCGAACAATACTGGATCCGTACTTTGCCCGCGACTCCATCGCCAGACCAGCGACGGAGGGCGGTTACTCGGCGTTCCAATGCGAAGCATGCTTCCCCCTGCAACAGTCACACGCTTGCATCCGGTCTGAGGGCTGCTGCCACCCACGCAAACGCCACTGGCGCACTGATCCGGATTCGTGCACCGATTGCCATCGAAACACGGGCTTCCGTCCGGGCGCGGTGTGCCCACGCACGTACCCGACCGGCACTGATCGTTCTCCGTGCAATCATTGTCGTCGTCGCAGGGAGATCCGTCGGCCGCGCCCTGACATGTCGCGGGGATCATCGTGATCGTGATTTGATACGCACCGCTGCCCCCGTAAGGGTACACGAGTGCAGACCAAGGTCCGTTGGTGGGTGACGGGAAGCGGCAAGCCGCCATGGGGCTGCTTCCGTCGTCCTTACAATCGTAGGCCTCTCGCGTGACACCGGGAGCGCTGCGCACGTATAGATCGAAATCGCGCGTTGCATTGGAGGTCACCCGAAGTTCCACCGTTTGTGGCGGAACCTCGAAGTCGTAAGTTACGCCCTGGCCGGTACTGGCTGTCGCGGTGAACGCTAGAACGGTAACCTCGGGATCGCCCACCTGTGCTTCGCTTCCGCACGCTGTGGCATTCAGGTCACTGCCAGCTTGCGTCTCGATCCACGACCTGTAGTTGTACACGTTGGCGTCGTAACTGTCGTCAGGTGGAAGGCAGCCCTCGCTCGTTCCTCCTGACGCGATACCAGCTAGCAACGGGCCAGTGCCAAAGTCCACGAACAGGGGCCCACCGGAGTCCCCGTTGCAGGTGTTCGAGTTCGTGGCTGGATCGCCTAGGGGAGAGCGGAACGCCCAACAAACCGACGTCTGCGACGAAATGCCATTGGTGCACTCGGTCGTGACCACGTTGCCATACCGTTTGATTCCATAGTCGGTCTTGCCGCCGCCGGTGAGTCCGTAGCCGACAATGGTGCCTGGCGTGCCATTCGGTGGCGATGCCTGGGTGTTGATTCGCGCTGGTCGGATATTCCCTGCCGGTGCATCGAGGCGGAGGATCGCGACGTCTCCCTTGGGGAAGTCGAAATCGCTGCGCACGGCGATGCTTTGCACGGGAATTACCCCCACATGAGGAAGAAACACAAAGTACTGTGACGGATTCGGAGCGCCGGGCTGCCCAGGTTGGCAGTTGGCACCCACGGTGTCGCAGACACAGTGCGCAGCCGTGGCGAACGTCTGGCAGCCAATCAGCGTACCCGTGCAAATTCCGACTGCAGTTGTGGGCGAGCCCAGTTGGCTAAAGAGTAGCGCCCCAACTGGCGGATAGTTCTCGGTCGCCAGGCCATTTACAATGGGACTTTCAGACCCGATTGTGAATGCCCTGGTGCTGCCACCGCACCACAGCGCAACCAACAGAAGGGTCAAGGTTGCGACTTTTCCCGCGGCAATTGTGTTTTGCTTACTCGGCATCCGAGTCGTCCCTCCTGTTGCTGGTTTGCTCGCGTTTCTCAGCCGTTATGCCGCGCACGTACGTTGGCTGCTCGACTTCGGTTTGCGAAGTTCTTCCAGAGCGGCCTTCAGGACACGCGGTAACCGAATCACGCTATCCACCAGAGTCACTTCTGGAATCCACTCGGCAACTGCTTGCTCACCGCGGGCAGCCGAACTCGTACCCCGGATACTGCGAAACGCTTTGAGCACTGCCGGCGCCATCGGTGCCAGTTGGGTGCCCCGGATGGCAAAGATGCGGTGGCTAGGAGCTGCCAAACTAAGGTACGCAGCGCCGTAAGTTCCGCCTCCTAGAACGGTGAAAATTGTGTGGCCAGAGAGCCGTGTAGCCACATATGCCCGAAGGCACTCGGCGAGGACCTTGGGTAAGCCAAACCGTTCTTGCTTTAGATCAACGATGTGGCCTTGGCAGAAGACAAAGTTGGCGACAATGGCGTGAGCGGGCGGTGCGATTCCAGCACAAGTGCGAAGCTTTTCCACGATGGTGGTTGCCTCGACAATCCCAATTCCGCCTCGCTCATCCGCGGCTGGCCCCACGATGATCCCAAGGGCTGGCAGCTCTTCCAATATTCCCCAGGCGGCTTGGACCAAGCCACCGTGCGCAACTGCTTCTGTCGGACGCCACTGGCCCCGAAAGGAATAACGAAGGAGGTCACGCCGCCGTCGCCTAGGCTCCGCAGGCCTTTCCCCTGTGGCTGCCCAACGACGTTGGCGCTCTCGCAGCCATTCGGCTGCCTGCTGGACGCGATCTACGAGAGGCACGCGAGCCAATCCTTGCAGCTCCTCGCAGCAGCGGCCCAAGGCTTCCCGCAACGACTGGGCGTTGTCAGGCAGGACTTCCGAAACGTCACCTTGGAATCGGCGCTCCGCTGCTGAGGTGGTCTGAAGTCCTTCGGTTTCTGTCGCTTCCGGGTCAACCGCCGAAAAGAGTTTCGGACCCGTCAGTCCCCAGTGTGTTCCCTCCATCATCACGAGGCGGTCTGGCAACGCAGCCATTACCGCGGGAGCGCCAAAGCAACCGCGGGGACCCGAAATGAAAGCAATCGTCGGCCCTCCGCGTAGCGACCGCTCTGCCAACAGTACGCCAGCTGCAGAGGTGGCGGCCAGCGCCCGGGGCCCCTCTTCCACCCGAACGCCTCCTGTATCCAGCCCAAGAATTAACGGCGTCCATTCCGACGACGGTTCGGCCGCAGCCAGTGAGCCGCGAAGGAATTGGGTGAGGGCGGTAGCCTCCTCGACTCCGAGGGTTCCGCCGCGAACGTGCCCGTCCAAGAGGGCCAACAAAGTCTCTTTCCCGAAAATCCGCCCGGTGGCGAGAATCAATGGGCTGTGCTGCCGCGCCCAAACGGTGCGTAAACTCCCTGTGTCGCACAATGCCTGTGCACGATCAGCTCCGCAGAGGCTGGAGAAAGACTTCTGTCGCATCCCGGCGGATCGCTTAAGTGCCCTGCACGCAGCCAATCACTGATCCCAACCGGGCACGAGGAGCGCTGGCGGTAGACGAATCCATATAGTCAGTATGCTGACTCTGACCGCAGCACGCAACCAAAAATGGCCTGTGCCGCAGCGGAGAGCAGGCCCCTCGGGTCGAAGGCCTGGTCCACTGCGACCCGCCTGCGTGCGCTTTGCCTAGGCGTGCGGCGCACCCTGCGCCGGATCAGGTGCCCTCGCTCCAAGACGATAAGTAGGCGCGCTGTTCGGGGGTGAGCCGATCGATCCGAATGCCCATGCTATCGAGTTTCAAAGAGGCGACAATGTCCTCTACGTGTTTAGGCACGGGGTGCACGCGGACTTCTAAGCCGCCATTTCTGCTGATGCGGGCAACCCACTCCGCGCAAAGCGCCTGAGTGGCAAAACTCATATCCATGACTGCGGCTGGATGCCCCTCGGCAGCGGCTAAGTTGACCAGCCGTCCCTCGCCGATCACGTAAACCCAACGGCCGTTGCGCAGTAAGAAGCCATCGACATTCGGTCGCACGTCCTTCTGCACGCGCTGCGAGAGCTTGCGCAGAGCCTTTAGGTCGATCTCGATGTCGAAGTGACCGGAGTTCGCCAGAATTGCTCCATCCTTGAGCGACAGGAAGTGCTCCTCGCGGAGAACGTGTTTGTCGCCAGTGAGCGTAATGAAGATGTCGCCAACCTTCGCGGCCTCTTTCATTGGCATCACGCTAAAACCGTCCATCGCCGCTTCCAACGCGCGAATCGGTTCTACTTCGGTGATGATGACCCGCGCGCCCATGCCACGGGCACGTGCGGCAACTCCTTTGCCGCACCACCCATACCCAGCGACGACCACGGTGCGGCCGGCAAGCAGGATATTTGTGGCCCGAAGGATACCATCAATAGTAGACTGACCGGTACCGTAGCGGTTATCGAAAAGGTGCTTGGTGTCGGCGTCGTTCACTGCAATCACGGGAATCTTCAGGGCGCCGTCGCGCTCCATCGCCCGCAGCCGGATGACCCCGGTGGTGGTCTCCTCCATGCTGGCTCGTACCTGAGCTGCTTGTGCCGCAAACTCAGTGTGCAGGAGGGTAACGAGGTCGGCCCCATCGTCCATGGTGATGTCCGGACGCCGTTCGAGCACCGCTCGTAGATGGTTGTAGTAAGTCTTGTTGTCCTCCCCGCGCAGTGCGTAAACAGGAATCTCCTCGTACTTCACGAGCGCTGCGGCAACGTCGTCTTGGGTCGACAGCGGGTTTGACGCGCACAGAGCAACCGACGCTCCACCTGCTTTCAAGGTTCGCATCAAGTTGGCTGTTTCTGTGGTCACATGGAGGCACGCACCGAGCGTGACTCCGCGGAGCGGTTTCTCCTTGGCGAAACGATCGCGAATGCGGCGCAACACGGGCATCTGCTGATCCGCCCATTCGATGCGTCGCTTTCCGAGGGAGGCAAGTTTGAGGTCTTTTACGTCATACTGCTTACTCGGCATGCAAACTCCTTTGTGAAGATCCAAATCGGCCAACAGTGTCCTTTCGGAGCTAGATTCACTGCCCCAGAGAACGCAAGGGAACCTTCGCAGGTTCCCCTTAGAGGTTGGAGGGGGTACCGTACGAGCTCTTACGCCACGGGTTGCGTCGAGAGCTGCTGACTTACCAGGCGCGCTGGCGCTCCGACGGCACGCCGTAACTCATCGGCCCGATCCTCGCGCTCCCAAGTGAAGAAACCGTCTTCCGGTTGACGGCCAAAGTGCCCGTACGCAGCCGTACGCTTGTAAATTGGGCGTCGCAGATCGAGCGTCTGAATGATGTCTCGAGGCTTCAGTTCGAAGTATTCGCGGACGAGTTTCGCCAGCCTGTCATCGGACACCTCGCCAGTGCCGAACGTGTCCACGAGCACCGAGATGGGGTCCGCAAGACCGATGGCATACGCGAGCTGGACCTCACATTTCCTGGCAAGGCCGGCCGCGACAATGTTCTTCGCAATGTAGCGCGCCATGTATGCCGCACTGCGGTCCACCTTGGTGGGATCCTTACCTGAGAAGGCGCCACCGCCGTGCCGGCCGTAGCCCCCGTACGTGTCCACAATGATTTTTCTCCCAGTGAGCCCACAGTCACCCATCGGACCGCCAATGACGAAGCGGCCCGTCGGGTTCACGTGGATCTTGGTCTTCTCATCCACCAGTTCGGGCGGGAGGACTTTTTTGATGACCTCCTCCGTGACAAATTCGCGCAGGGTGTTGTAGCTGACGTTCTCGCTGTGCTGGGTGGATACAACGACTGCGTCGACACGGCACGGCCTGCCATCGCGGTACTCTACCGTGACCTGTGATTTTGCGTCAGGGTAAATGAATGGGTACCGGCCCGTCTTTCGCAATGCTGCCAGGTGCTGCACCAGTTGGTGGGCAAGCATGATTGGGCGGGGCATGAGTTCTGGGGTCTCATCGCAAGCGAAACCAAACATCAAGCCTTGATCGCCCGCTCCTTGCTCCTTCCCTTCACGCTCGCTCACTCCGAGGTCGATATCAGGGGACTGTCGATCGATGGCCGTGAGGATGGCACACGTGTTGGCATCAAAGCCCATTTCAGAGGAGGTGTACCCGATCTCCCGAATGGTTTCTCGCACAATTTCCGCATAAGGAACCTGCGCGTTCGTTGTAATCTCGCCCGCGACCACGACCATGCCAGTCTTGGCCAGGCTCTCGCAGGCAACGCGACTAAAGGGGTCGTGAGCAAGCAGAGCATCGAGAATGGCGTCCGAAATCTGGTCGCACATCTTGTCCGGATGTCCTTCGGAAACGGACTCGGACGTAAATAGGAAATTTTTTAATGCCATCGTTCTGTCCCTCTTTGTTCACGTACCTGGAATCTTGCGTTCAGAAGCGGATTACATGCGCAAGGCACTTAATATAGAGGCCGCGCCTTGGTCAAGCCGAACAGCCCTTTGGCCGATGCTGCGCCAAGCTCATGAATCCGCCGATGGTAAGTGATTTTCTCCGCCACCAGGAAATTGCCCACCTTTACCCTTGCAACCCCAGTTTGCGTCGGGCCACTGTGGGTCACTCTGCTTCATCGAACCCCCGCGCAAGCAGCTCTTCAATGGCGTTTAGTGCTTCCTGAGCTTGCGGCCCTTCAGCGGTAACCTCAATGCTAGTTCCTTGTCCGGCAGCAAGCATGAGGAGTCCGAGAATGCTACGGCCGTCGACAACCTGGCCGTCCTTGCAAACTTTGATTGTGGCATCAAATCGGGAAATCGTTTGCACGAGCATCGCGGCTGCCCGGGCATGTAGGCCCAGACGGTTCCGGATTGGCAACACTTTGGTAAGCACAAGCTGCTCCATCAGCGGGCAAATGCGAGCTGCATCTTTCTCTGTGAAACGGATTGGGTTCGCCCTCGACCTCAGAGTTTTTCATCTTCTTGGCGGATGATGTCATAAAGTTCCAGGGAGTCTCTTGCCACGAGGAGTCTTTGGCGAACGCCTGCGTCCTTTAAAAGTCGAGAGACGCGAGCCAAGGCCTTCAGATGAAGTCCCATAGACTCTTCGGGTAGGACCAGCAAAAAAATTAAGTGGGTCGGCTTGCCATCGATCGAATGAAAATCCACACCATCGCGATGGCGGCCAAATGCGGCGATGATTTGCTGCACGCCTTTTAACCGGCCATGAGGAATGGCGATGCCATCGCCAATCGCAGTCGTACCCCCGTGTTCCCTTTCCCACAGAACACTCAGCAACTCCTCTGCTTGGATGTTGGGGTAAACGCCGGCCACCTTTTCGGCGAGCTCGCGCAAAACCTCATCTTTAGTGCTGCCGCGAAGATCTGCGACAACCAGAGCCGGACTGAGAATATCGGTGATCCGCATACAGTGTCCGCAGTGCGTGTCTACCGATTAAGCGAGCTCTGGTTGGATGAGGGCAAGTTCACCATCCTTCTTGCGGTGCAAAATCGAGACGGAATCTGTGGCTTCGTCGTGGAAAAGAAAAAAGTCTTCGTTGGATTGCTCAAGCTGCAGCAAGGCCTCTTCCAACGACATCGGCTTTAAGGGAATGCGACGTGTAGTCACGCGCACACCCGCAGGCTGTGTCGACTCACCTTTCCGAACCGAGGCTACCTCAGGGAGTCGGGAGACTTTGTGGTCCTTTCGCTTTTCGTCCCATTTCTTAAGCTGCCGCTCGATCTTGTCGAGCGCTAGGTCAAGCGCCGAGTATAGGTCGGTAGTTTCCTCCACCGCTGTCACTTGAAGGTGACGCCCGGTAACCACGATCTCGGCACGATGGCGCTGCTTCTCCACCGCGAGAATGACATGGGCATCAAGCAAGTGCCGCGCAAACTTCTTTAGCCGCTCGACTTTTTGCGTCGCGTAGTTACGCAAGCCGTCGGATACGTTGACGTGCCGGAACGTGACAGTAATGTTCACGATGTCCCTCCTTGAGCGAAGAGCATTACAGCGAACGCCGCCGCTTCGATGACGGCAGGATCCCCATCAGCTCCCGGTATTTCGCCACGGTCCGGCGCGCGATGTCAACGTTTTCCGCAGCGAGCATCTTGGCAATTTGCTGATCGCTTAAAGGATTGCGCGGGTCTTCCTGAGCGATGATTGCGCGGATGCGCTCCTTCACACTTTCCGCGGACACCTCGTCACCATCGGCGGTGTGCAAACTCGACGTGAAGAAGAACTTGAGTTCAAAGGTGCCTTGGGGGGTGTGAACGTATTTGTTTGCGGTTGCACGGCTTACCGTCGACTCGTGCATGCCGACGTCCATCGCAACGTCTTTCAACACGAGCGGCTTTAAATGGGAGATTCCATGCTCAAAGAATTCCCTTTGGAATTTGACGATACTCTGGGTTACGAGAAGTACCGTCCGCTGTCGTTGCTGGATACTCTTGATCAGCCAGGCCGCGGAACGGAGCTTTTCTTGGACGTACTTTTTGGCCTCGCCGTTGCCCGGTGTGGAGAGAACTTGCCGGTAGTAGTTGCTGACCCTTAAGCGAGGGAGACCATCGTCGTTGAGCGTGACAACAAACTCATCCCCAATTTTGTGGACAAAGACGTCCGGAGTGACGTAGCGCACCTCGCCCTCGTCAAAGTCCCGGCCGGGCTTAGGCTCGAGCGTTGCGATGTATTTGGCCGCATCAGCAACCTCGGCAGTGGAAGTGCCGAGCTCCTTCGCAATCCGGTCATAACGACGACCCTCGAGAAGCGGCAGGCAGTCATGCACGATGCGGTACGCAAGCGAATCCTCTTTCCCCTCGACACGGAGCTGGATGAGCAAACATTCCCTCAGGTCTCGCGCACCGACCCCTGGTGGATCCAGCTCCTGAATGCGGTGCAGCACGCGCTCGACAACATCGAAATCTTGCCTCAGTTGGAATGCAACGTCCTCGAGCGCCACCGTCAGGTAGCCATCCTCGTCCAAATGCCCCAGCAGAACGGCGGCAATTGGCTCTTCCTCAGGCGGAATCCCGTTCATGCGCAACTGCCAAATCAGATGCTCAGTCAACGACATCTGCTTCAGTGGCAGGTTCTCTAGAGGACGGCGCTGTTCGTCTTCCTCGTCCCGATCCACCGGCTCTTCGGCCGCAGCGGCTTGCCAGTCGTTACTGTAGTTTTGCAAATACTCTTTCCAGTCGATGTCGCTGAGGTGCTCCGATGCGTTCACTTCCTCGGTGGTTTCCCTCGTGGGAAGTGCTTCTGACCACTCTCCATCCCCAGTGGCCGCTCCGAGACCCCCTTCGTCGGTCAGCTTTTGGCGCTCGATCGCTGGGGAGGTCTCTTCTACGTCCTCTTCGAGAGTTGGGTTTTCTTCCAACTCCTGGCTAACAATCTCCTCCAACTCCTGACGCGAAACCTGGAGAATCTTGATGGCCTGACGCAACTGCGGCGTCATGACCAACTGTTGGCTGAGCTTCTGGTAGAGCTTCGTTTCCAGCGCCATGAGCGTTACAACTGGAAATGATTCCCCAGATACGTGTTCCGTGCACGCTCGCTCGCGGTGATTACCTCGGGCGACCCCTGCTCGATGACGACGCCATCAGCAAGGATGTAAGCGCGATCACAGATGCCCAGGGTTTCCCGTACGTTGTGGTCCGTAATCAACACCCCAATTCCTCGCTGCTTTAGCTGGCTGACGATTTGTTGCACGTCCAGAATAGCAAGAGGGTCTATGCCTGCAAAAGGTTCGTCAAGCAACATGAAATGCGGTTGAGTCACGAGTGCGCGCGCAATTTCCACCCGCCGCCTCTCGCCACCGGAAAGTTCGAAGCCTTTGTTGTTCGCCACATGTCGCACCCCGAGTTCTTCCATCAGTTCTTGTGCACGTGCCTTGCGCTGTGCACGAGTCAGCGGCAACGTTTCTAGGACTGCGAGAAGGTTCTCTTCGACGGTGAGTTTACGAAAGATGGATGCCTCCTGCGGGAGGTAACCGATGCCGATGCGGGCACGTGCGTAGAGCGGCAAGTCGCTAATGTCGCGCCCGTTGAGCAAGACGCGACCAGCATCAGGACGCACCAAACCGACGAGGATGTGGAAGGTGGTGGTTTTTCCAGCGCCGTTTGGGCCCAAAAGGCCCACAATTTCGCCTCCGCGCACCTCGAGTGAAACATTGCGGACAACCTGTCGCCCGCGGTAACTCTTACAAAGCTCAACTCCAGACAGTGTGCGGCTCCTGGCCGGCGACTCGGGGGAAATACTCATGGCTTCTCGGCGGGCTGTTCCCTTCTTAACGCAGGATGTGCGCCTCCCGGATAGAGAATGGCTTGAACGCGTCCCCGCCCTCCGTCCACAACGCTCCGCCGCTCTTGGATGAACACGGTCACTGTATCCCCGCGCACCTCGTTCTGGCCATCGTGGAGTATCGCGTCGCCGCGTAGGATGGCCGTGCCGTTGGCTTGATCGAAAATCGCTTCTTTCGCCGTGGCCCAGCGGTTGCCTTGCGAAAGCCGAACACTTCCGATGGCGCGAACTTCACGAATTTGCATTTCTTTTCCCGGTGCAAGGGAGATGTGGAGTTCGTTAGCCGAGAGAGCAGCGTCCGCTTGCCGGACCTCCACGTTGCCATAGTACGTGAGAAGGTGCGATTCGTATTGGAACTCCAGCCGGTCAGCCTTCACAACGATCGGCGCATGGCTGTTGGCGAAGGAAAGTGCACTAAACCAGTCCGCCTCTCCCTTAGGGGCATCTTCGGCACACCAAGAGGTTCGCGGCATGAATGCCAACGCCAACACAACACCTGCCAATAACCTTCGCAAAGATTTAAAGAGGTGCGTGGGGAAACTCCCTTTGAACCTGATTTGGATGCAAGACGGTGTGCACCTCACCTTCCAAAAACAATGTGCTCAACCGCAAATCCACTGTGAGGCGTGAGCCTGTTAACTCTAGGCCGCCACCGGCCAGGTGGATCGGCCCTGGAGCCACAATTGTTTCACGAGAACGCTCGTATAAGGCTGAGGGGATCCGCAACATGTAGGGGCCCAGAGAAAATTCCACGTCTCCGGCCACCTCCACAGAATCGATCTCTCCGTCGGCAAGGCGCAGGCGCCCAGAGTTACTGCGGATGCCAATCCACTGTCGCTCGTCCAGGTACCATTTCAAATTCACGTTCCGAATGGAAGCCTCGCGGTGCGTCTGGCTATATTCCACGTCAGCGGCGGACACCTCCCAAACCGTTCGACCATCTTTTACTTGCGAACGATGAAACGCCCGCGCCCGTTGTGTGACCCCGGGCGCTAGCTGTGCGATCAGAGGCGCGGCCGAACGAGCGGCGCGAACCGTTCTCCACAGTTGCACGACCAAAACCGCAGCGAGTATGGCGACTGCGGCGAGGAGGAAGTGAAAAGCACGTAGGCTCATTGTTGACTCAGCAGGAACCTTGTTATCACCAGCGCCTAGGAGCGTAAAGCTTGGGCTATGTGCCACTTGTCGACACGCCGAGCAAGCAAGTGAAGTGGTTCGGTGTCGGGTAGGATTTTGCGTCACGCCTGGCGCGCGTGCACGCGATTCGCCCACCGGTGGAGATTGGTATTTCTGGAGTAAGCTACGAGCTGCATCGGTTGATTGGTCTCAGCGCAGGTCCAGCGGAAGGGAGCGCATTTCACCCCCCGTGGCTGGCTCCGGTGCTCGATTGAGGGTTCGGGTTGACGCTTCTCAAACCTTCGGAGGTGGAGCCCTCCGCAACCACGGCGGGTAAGGAGGTTCGGCCGCTTATGTTGCCTTTTTAAAGCGAAGCGTGCTAGTTGCGGGCCTGTGGTTCGTGGTGAAGGCGGCGTACAGTCGAGTTACCCGCGAGTGATCGAGCGGAGCGCGGCTAGGCGTGGCGGCTTTCCCCGAAACACGAGAAATTAGCTGTACGAGGGGAAAGCAACATGGTGCAAGGTACGGTGAAGTGGTTCAATGGGCAGAAAGGCTACGGCTTCATTACCAAAGACGACGGCCAGGACGTCTTTGTGCACTACACGGCGATCAACGGCCAAGGCTTTCGCTCATTGCAGGAGGGCCAGCGCGTGGAGTTTGAGATCACGCAAGGCCCGAAAGGATTACAAGCCGCCAACGTTACAAAGATCTCGTAGCGTTGTTCTCATTGGTCCCACGTTGGGCTTCCTGACCGGGGCATGGGAAGCCGGTGCGGCAACCCGGGCCGCACTGTTGCGGCGGGCGGCGGTAGCGCCCGTCATGTGGTGGCGTGTTGGTCGGTGGGCCCAGTGGTACGCTGTGCACATGGACCTGGTGCCGGAATGAACACAACCCAGTTGGCAGCCTGGTCGGTGCACCTTTACACGGCTCTCGGGGCCGTTCTTGGCTTTCTTGCCCTGGAAGCAATTGCGCGAGATCAGTACGCACTCGCATTTTTGTGGATGGCAGTTGCGACGATCATCGACAGCACAGATGGCAGCCTCGCGCGGCGGTTTCGGGTTAAACAGGTTCTCCCCACCTTTGACGGAGCTCGGCTTGACGATATTGTGGATTACTTGAACTACGTCGTCGTTCCGATTGTGTTGGCTTACGATGCCGGACTCGTACCGGCCACAATGTGGGGACGCCTTGTCTGTGCCGCACCGCTCTTGGCCAGCGGCTACGGGTTTTGCCAAGTGGATGCGAAGACCGCGGACCACTTTTTTAAGGGCTTCCCTTCTTATTGGAACATTGTCGTCTTTTACTTGTACGTGCTCGGTACGCCGACTTGGTTCAATACGTTCACGCTGCTGGTGTTCTCTGTGCTCGTTTTCGTGCCGATTCGGTATCTTTACCCAAGCCGAAATCCCGTGGCGCGGCGCGTGACGATTCTCTTAGGGCTGGTATGGGGAGTGTGTCTGTTTACGCTGCTCGCGCAGTTCCCTTATCCTTCCAAGGTGCTTGGCTGGCTCTCGTTGTTCTATCCACTTTATTACCTAGGCCTCTCGATCCACCTGGATTGGAGGCTACGGAAAGCAGCTAACCCTTCGTCTACTCAGGGTGCTGCTTAGGAATCGCCGCACGACTTCAGAGCGCGAAGACAGTCGCTGCGACCGTTAGTTAAAGGGGAGCGTCCGTGGATTCTTTAGTCGACGTACTGCGCCGGATTCCCCTTTTTGCCTCACTACCGCGGGGAAGTTTCGCGAAGATCATCGCTGACCTCATCGAGGAACATCATCCTGTGGGTGCTGTGCTCTGCTTTGAAGGTGAGCCAGCGCGGGATTTCTTTATCGTACGGGAGGGGTCGGCTGCTGTCTTGATCAACCGGGATCGTGGCCACCGGGAGCTTGTCGCGACCATCGACCCGGGAGATTGGTTCGGAGAAAGAGCACTGTTTGCCGAGTTTCCACGCAGCGCAACGGTGGTCGCTACGGTACCCATGGCGGTTTGGAGACTGAGCAAAGAGAAGTTCGACGCCCTCTTGGAAGAAAACCCTTGGGTCATCCGCCACCTCACGCAGGTGCTCAGCGAGCGCCTTTATCAAGCGAATCGCGAACTCAGCGCCTGGCAACACAAGTGGGCCGAGCATGTTCGCCAGTGGCTCGCCGATCAAGCCCCGACCGTTCGCGAATACGCCCTTTACCTTGCTCTGCTGCCGGCGGTAACGAACGAGGCGCTCAAAGTCGTCGCTGCGGTGACGAAGCGCCAAGGAGCAGACGACCTCAGCGAACCCAACTGGGCCCGCTTTCTTCGACAGATAACGAACAGGCAGGTGCCCCAGGCGGCAACCCGTGAGCTCTTGCTGAGAGAAGCGAGACGACAATGGGGAGACGAAGAACTTGCTCGCCGGCGACGAACCTTGGCTGCCAAGGCAGAGGAAATGGAGCAATGGGATCTAGCCGCCGTCCTTTACGAACAAGGCGGTGAACCCGGTGAATCAGATCGCTTGCGCGCGCGATCGGGTGGCGATAGCGAGGCGTTGGTTGCGGGGATCTCAAGCTTGTCTGTAGGCGTGTCAGGAAGAACGTCAGGAAGCGTTTTGATCCAGGATCGATGGCAGAATACCCGCCGGCTACAGAGCCTTGCGCCCGAAGAAAACGCACCGAACCGGGAACCAAGGACCGCGTTTTTGTGGAGCCACCCATGGCTCTCCGCCGTAGCCGCAGTGGTCATCGCTGGTGGGGGATGGTTTTTGCCTGTTCCCGCCGGACTCTCCCCCGAGGCGATCAAAATGCTTGCGGTTCTCGCCGCAGCCGGATTGCTCTGGATTACCGAGGCATTGCCAGATTACGTGGTTGCCTTGGCGATGATCCTCGCGTGGGTTCTATTCCGCATCGTTCCCCGGATGTTGCCGTCTCGGGGTTCACGCAAGACACCTTCTTTCTCATCATTGGGGTGCTCGGAGTGGGGGGCTCCTTATTGGGGTGCTCGGAGTGGGGGTCTCCTTGCAGGCCTCGGGGCTGTTGTTTCGCCTCCCCCTACAAGTGTTGCGGCGCTTTCCGTTAAGCCAACGCGGCCAATGCGTCGGACTAACAGTAAGTGGCACTCTCATGACGCCGGCTTTGCCGGATGTGACATCGGGCGTCGCCATCGCTAGCCCCGTGGTCTTGGCCCTTTCGGACTCCTTGGGATACGCTCGCAAGAGCAATGGTTCGGCAGGCCTAGCCATGGCTGCCTTGCTGGGCTTCGGCCAGATGAGCCCTTTTTTCTTGACTGGTGCCGCGGAAAATCTCCTCGCGTGGAGTCTCTTGCCCGAGGCAGCGCAGGTACAGGTCACCTGGCTCTCCTGGCTCGGCGGTGCGCTAGTTTTAGCGGGCACGACTTTAATTCTGGGGCTGCTGTTCACCTGGTGGCTTCTCCCTGTCGAACACCCACCCAAGGCATCGCACGGACTCATCCAAGCACAATTGGAAGCGCTAGGCCCGATGTCAGCCTCCGAGGGCATCAACGCGCTCGTGCTTGGGGCGGCCGTCGTTGGCTGGATCACTACCCCGCTTCACGGGGTGAGCGTGGGATGGATTGCGATGGCTGCACTCACCGCGTTACTGGTTTGCAATTTGCCCGGCCGTGTTACATTCCGCTCAGCAATCTACTGGGACTTTTTGTTTTACCTTGGGGCCGCGCTGAGCCTGACTGAAGTTGTCCGGCATTTGGCAATCGACCAGTGGCTTGTGGCTCGTTTGGCCCCGATTCTCGCCCCTGCGACCCAGTGGCCAATGGTATTCTATCCCTTGGTTGCCTGTACGCTTTACTGCGCCCGCTTTGTGTTGCCGAGTCTTCCGCTCGTTTCGCTTTGGGTCATTGGCCTCTTACCGATTTGCTCCGCAGCCGGCTTACACCCCTTGCCCCTCTTGCTGGTGACAAGTGCGGCTGTCGCCATATGGTTCATGCCATACCAAAGTCCCGCCTACCTAGCGCTGTACTTCGGGACGAAGGAAAGGTCGTTCACCCACCGGCAGGTGCGTGCGCTCGCGTGGTCGTACGGACTCACGTATCTCGTCGGTATCGTACTGTCGGTGCCCTACTGGCGCTTGTTGGGTTGGGTGCCGTGAAGGGCCTTCTGGTCGGACGCGACTTCCTTACCTCACAGGGGTTTCGGGAAAAGTCGCTCTTGCATTGTGTAGTCCAACTGGCTGAAATGATCCCGACCAGGCGAGGGAGAACAACGCGTGCGTAGTTGTAAGCTATTTCGTTGTGCATGGTCCTGGGTAGTTCGCGTTGTGCTCTCATGGCTCTGGCACTTCCTCGTTGTGCTGCCCTGCGCCCACGGGTTTGTCGCTTTTGAGAGCGGCCCGGTGCGCCCATTGGCGCTAGCCCCTGACGGCAGTCGCTTATTTGCGGTCAACACGCCAGACAATCGACTCGAAGTGTTCACAGTCAACGGCGACGGTTCGTTGACGCACTTGACGTCCGTTTCCGTCGGGCTCGAGCCCGTGGCAGTTGCGGCTCGCTCTGCGGAGGAAGTGTGGGTGGTGAATCACTTGTCGGACAGCGTGAGCGTGGTTCGGCTTCATCCATTGCCTGGAAGGGTTGAGCGTACGTTGCTCGTTGGGGACGAACCCAGGGACATTGTGTTCGCCGGACCTAACCGCTCGCTCGCGTTCATCACCGCGGCACACCGGGGACAGAATGTGCCGTTTGATCCACAGTTCACGACGCCCGGTGTGGGGCGAGCAGATGTGTGGGTCTTCGATGTAGAAAACTTGGGTGGGAGTTTGGGTGGTACGCCAGTGACGATTCTTCATTTGTTCGGCGACACCCCGCGGGGGCTGGCCGCTACGCCAGATGGAAGCCGCGTCTACGCAGCGGTTTTCCACTCGGGGAATCAAACGACTGCTATTGGGGAGGCCGTGGTTTGCGATGGTGGAGCTCAAGCCGGTCCATGCACGGTTTCTGGCGTCGTTGTACCGGGAGGACTGCCCGCGCCGAACGAAAACTTTGAACACAAACGCGGCCCGGAAGTGGGGCTCATCGTCAAGTACGATCGCACCTCTGGTCGCTGGCTCGACAGTGCGGGGCGGGATTGGAGCAATGCGGTTCGATTCCATCTGCCCGACTACGATGTGTTCACGATCGACGCGACAACATCCCCACCGCAAGAGATCCCGCAGCAACGGTACGCGGGCGTGGGAACCATTTTATTCAACTTGGCTGTGAACCCGGCTAGCGGCCGCGTGTACGTCTCCAACACCGAGGCACTCAACGAGGTACGCTTTGAAGGCCCAGGCATTTTCGGCGGGTCGACAGTTCGGGGCCGACTCCATCAGGCCCGCATCACGGTGCTCGACGGGACGAGTGTGCAACCGCGGCACCTCAACAAGCATATCCGTTACGATCTCTTTCCTGCACCGGCAGCGGTTAACCGCGCCAGCTTAGCGACGCCGCTCGATGTCGTGGTGACGAACGATGGAAGTACGCTTTACGTTGCTGCCTTCGGGTCCAGTAAAGTTGGGGTCTTCTCAACGAGTGAGCTCGAAACGGACACATTCGTCCCGTCGGCCAAAAATCACATTGAAGTCGCCGGTGGCGGGCCCGCGGGATTAGCGCTGAACGAAGCGGCGAATCGGCTATATGTGCTCACTCGCTTCGACAACGCGATTGCGGTGATCGACTTAGCGAAGCGCAGTGAAGTGCAGCGTGTGTGGCTGAATAACCCAGAACCCTTTTCCATCGTTGCGGGAAGACGATTCCTCTACGATGCTCGCTTGACCTCGAGCAACGGTGAAGCCTCGTGTGCGAGCTGCCACGTATTTGCCGACGTGGACTCGTTAGCGTGGGATCTGGGGAATCCAGACGATGTTGTACAGCCAAATCCAAACCCTTTCCGCATCGGGCCGGTCGGTGATGCGAGCTTTCATCCTCTCAAGGGTCCGATGACGACGCAGACGCTCCGTGGCCTCGCCAACCACGGCCCCATGCACTGGCGTGGGGACCGCACCGGAGGGCATGTCCCCGGGGGATCGCCCTTAGATGAGGCAGCGGCCTTCAAAGCATTCAACGTTGCATTCCCGAGTCTGCTCGGGCGAAAGCAGCCTCTTTCGGACGAACAAATGCAGCGGTTCACGGACTTCATTTTAAAGGTCGTGCCACCGCCAAATCCGGTGCGTAACCTCGATAACTCGCTGACGCCAGAGCAGCAGGCAGGCCGGAATTTCTTCTTCAATACGGCCGTTGATGCCGGGAGTTTGACGTGTAACTTTTGCCACACGCTCAATCCGTCGCTGGGCTTCTTCGGTACCGATGGCCGCTCGAGCTTCGAAGGGGAAACCCAACACTTTAAGATCCCACACCTGCGGAACGCGTACACAAAGATCGGCATGTTCGGAGTGCTCCCGAACGCCCAGCTTCCAGGCGGTTCGAGCGCTCACCAAGGCGACCAAATTCGTGGATTCGGTTTCCTTCACGACGGAAGCGTGGACACACTGTTTCGCTTCTTCACTGCGACGGTGTTTACCTTTCCGAGCGACGTAGAGCGCCGGCAGGTGGAGCAGTTTGTGCTCGCTTTCGATAGCAACTTGGCACCGATTGTGGGCCAGCAAATTACGCTGCGAGCGGACAATGGTGGTGTCGTCACTCCCCGGATTAATTTGCTCCTGAGCCGGGCGGCAGCCGGAGAGTGTGATGTTGTCGTGAAGGCGACAGTAGGCGAAGAGGCACGAGGTTGGTACCGTACGGCGGCAGGCACGTTCCAACCAGACCGAGAACAGGAACAGCCATGGAATGACGCAGAATTGCGCGCGCTGGCCAACTCTCCCGGTCAGGAAGTGACCTTTACATGCGTACCCCCAGGTGAGGGCCCGAGGATCGCTCTCGACCGTGACCAAGATGGAGTGTTCGACGGGGATGAGCGGGACGCTGGCACCGATCCCGGAAGCGCCCTTAATGTGACGAACGAAGCAATTACATGTTCTGGCGTTGGGGGGTCGATTGTTTCCTCCGCTTTGACGATCACCAAGAATCAGCCTCCGTTCGGAGACGAGCGATTTCGCCTGCGTGCCGACATTTTGTTGGGGGGGGCATCAGGCACGGTGGACCCGCAAGCCAGAGGTCTACAGCTACGAATCGATGACAGCGCGGGTAGTCCGATCTACAACCGGGTGATTCCTTGGGGTGAGACGACGAACGCGCGTTATCCGGGATGGGTGGTTAACGGCACGCGCACACGTTGGACGTATCGTGATAAAGCCAAGCAGCGCTCGCCAGGAATCGAGCGTGCTGTGGTGGAGGACCGCTCGAAGCACACCCCTGGCCTATACCGGCTCTCCGTGACTGGGTCGGCGGCAAGCTTCGCCGTCGATCCCGAGCGGCTGCCCCTTAAGCTTACGATTGTTCTCGGTGGTGCTGCCGAGGGAGCGCTGGGGCTTTGCGGGCAACTCGCGTTCAATCCGTCCGCGGGGCCGCGTCCTTCCTGCAGTGTCAGCACAAATGGCTCGACGGTGATGTGCCGCTAGGCCCGACGCGTCGAACGAGGCGCCCACGGTGCGCCCGGCACTCAAGTGGAGTGCCGGGCGCACTTGCGCGTGCCTGCGTTACACCCTTGTTGCGGGTCGTTACTTTGGTGGCATGCGTAAAGCGCCGTCGAGCCGGATCGTTTCACCGTTAATGTACGGGTTTTCGACAATGTGGGTGGCAAGGGCTGCGAACTCCGCTGGCCTTCCTAACCGTGGAGGGAACGGAATATTCGCCGCCAATGCTTGGCGTTGGGGTTCTGGCAGGAGAGCCAGCATCGGAGTGTCAAAAGTGCCGGGTGCGATCGTGACGCAACGAATCCCGTCCCGCGCTAGATCCCGCGCGATTGGCAACGTCATGCCTACAACCCCTCCTTTTGAAGCCGAATAGGCCACTTGGCCAATCTGGCCATCGAACGCCGCAACCGAAGCCGTGTTGATAATCACTCCACGCTCGCCCTCCTCATTCGGAGTGTTCTTGAGCATCTCCGTTGCCGCTAAACGAAGAACGTTGAACGTCCCGATCAAATTGACTCGGACGCAGAGCTCGAACATTTCGAGAGGCATCGGGCCAGATTTTCCCGTGGTTTTCATAGCGGTGCCTACCCCGGCGCAATTCACGTTAATATGGATCGCCCCAAAATTTGCCATCGTCTTTTGTATCGCATCCATGACTTCCTTCTCGCTCGTCACGTCCGCCGGTACGAAAATCACCCGCTCTTCGCCGAGTTCGCGCGCAAGCTCTGCACCTTTCGAGTTTGTACGGTCGAGGATCGCCACGCGCGCTCCCCTGCCCACAAAAGCACGCACGGTTGCTTCACCCAGACCCGACGCCCCCCCAGTGACTAACGCTACAGCCTTGTCCAATTGCATTCGTCCTTCCTCCTCATTCTGACCGGTCGTCTCCGCAGGCAATCCGAACCGAAGTTGGCGATGTGTACCACGCTCGTGAAAACCGTCAATCCAGCGGCTCTTGCCTCCGTCGGGGCGGACCCTCAGAGCACTGCGGTGCCACCGTAGTTAGGACCATCGCTTGCCTATGTTGATTGGGGCGAATTGCGAGCAGAGAAGTCAGAATCATGGCGCAAAGGAGGCGAGCTCACGGGTTTCAATCCGTATCGTCCGGGGTACAGCTCTACTGGAGCGCGCCAGCTCGAAAAACCCCTTTTAAACCATTAGGGATGCGGCTTAAAGAAAGTAGGTGGACGAGCGGTAGAGGTATTCAAGAAGGCCGGCCACCATCGGTAACGATCGCAGCTATGTTCTCCCGAGGAGCGCGAAGAGGGAATTGGGCTAGGTCAGTGTGGAGGAAGTGCTTTGGCTTCTTAGTCCTGGCTGTGTTGATTGCTTGCAAGACGGCGCCGTACACGAAGCGGTCCCAACTGATCCTAATCCCCGAGTCGACGGAGATTGCGCTGGGTGTCAACGCCTACCGCCAAGTCTTGGCAAAGTCGGCCGTGACGCAGGATCCAGAACTTTTGGCCCCTGTTCGAGACGTGGGTCAACGCATTGCCAAAGTTGCGGAGCGGCCAGACTATCAGTGGGAGTTCACGGTCATCGAAAAGGCCGAAGCAAACGCCTTTGCGCTACCTGGCGGCAAAGTAGCCGTCTATACCGGGATTTTCCCGCTCGCCCGTGATACCGCTGGTCTTGCCGCAGTGGTGGGCCATGAGGTTGGGCACGCGCTCGCGCGTCATGCCGGCGAACGGATGAGCCAAGGATTGCTCCTGGACGTCGTGCTGACTCTCGGGGCGGCGGCGCTAGGTGGTGGTTCTCCGGAAACCCAGAGGTTGATCTACCAAGCACTCGGACTCGGGGCGCAAATCGGGTACGTCCTTCCATTCAGTCGGAGTCAAGAGGCGGAGGCGGACTATATCGGGTTAATCCTCATGGCCAAGGCAGGCTACGACCCAGAATCGGCACTGGGCCTTTGGCAACGGTTTGCGGAGCACGACAAGGAGCGGCCGCCCGAGCTACTGTCGACTCACCCCGACCCAGCAACGCGCGCGCGTAATATGCGCAAGTGGATTCCCGAGGCAAAGCGCTACTTTGCGGCAGCATCCCCTGCTCCAGTTCTGGCCTTGCCTACTCCTAGGCGATGAGGTTCAGTGCCATTGTGGGCCGCACGGAGGAACACCGGAATCCGCTTGTTGTGCGGGACAGCCACACCACCCATCCGCTCTGCTGCGGAGGCTGTTCGCTTGTAGTTGAAAGGTCCCCCGGGGGTCCCGCATCCGCATAGATGCACTGCTTGCCTCGAAGTTCGTTTCCTGAGGAGAGCAGGAGAGCCGGGGGATTGAACAGGTGGGCTGCTTGTGAGGACGAAATAGACTAGCTCTTCAGGCTCTCGAAAATTGGAGGAATCGCTGTGGGCTCTGAACGGCTCAAAAGCTTTCTGTACTTGGTCTTTGGGTACCTGACTGGCGCAGTCACGAGCGCCATGATCCACTTAGGGGACAGACTCGGGTTGTATCGAGCTTTGCGCGCGGCGGGTCGGCCGTTATCGCCAAGCGAGCTAGCCGAGATCACTGGCCTCCATGAACGCTGGGTTCGCGAATGGCTGTACGCTCAGGCCGCTGCGCAGTTGGTGCAATACACTGGCGATGGACGTTTTGAACTCTCCCCGGAAGCATCGTGGGTGCTGGCCGACGAAACCTCACCAGTGTTTGCCGCCGGGGCGTTCCATTCTTTGCCGGAGCAACTGGGCATCGTTCGCCAACTCCCGGAGTGTTTTCGTACCGGGCTTGGGCTCCCGTACGACGCCCTAGGACCCGAGGGTGCTGCTGGGATCGAGCGCTTCCTCGCACCTTGGTTTCGGAATTTTTTGGTTCCCCTGGTCCTGCCCGCACTCGAGGGGGTCGTTCCAAAATTGGAAGCTGGGGCCAAGGTGGCCGATATTGGCTGCGGTGCGGGTGTTGCCCTTGTACAGATGGCGGAAGCGTACCCGCGGTCTGAGTTCCACGGTTACGAGGTTTCGCGGCATGCCCTCGAGCGGGCGCAAAAGAACGTGGAAGCTGCGAGGGTTCGCAACGTATTTCTCCATTGCCAAAGTGCTGAATTCGTTGGACCCGAGGCTTCGTTTGACCTCATTACGGCCTTCGACTGTATCCATGATATGCCCCGCCCGCGCGAGGTTTTGTGTGCTGTGCGAAAGGCCCTCAAACCCGATGGAACCTTTTTTGTCGCTGACATCAACACTCGCGCAACGTTCGAGGAGAATCTTGCACACCATCCACTGGCAGCAATGCTCTACGGCATTTCAGTGCTCGCGTGTTTGTCGTCGAGCTTATCGGAACATGGTGGCGTGGGCTTGGGCACTCTTGGCCTCACAGAGCCGGTGATCCGAGAGATGGCCCAGGAAGCCGGATTTCGTCGGCTCAAACGTCACGACTTCGGAAACCCAGTGAACGCGTACTACGAGTTGCGACCCTAGTCCGTAGCGTCAGCCGTGCTGCCAGAGACGCAGGAAGAGTGTGTAGCGCCCCGGCTTCGCTAACCGATCGAGCGTTTGCACTTCTTCGTCCGAAAGCCGCCAGCCGAGCGCGCCGGCGTTTTGTTCCGCTTGCGCACCATTTTTCGCGCCGGGAATCGGGATCGTGCGCTTGCACATCAACCAGTTAAGCGCAACTTGGGCGGGCGTTTTGCCGCCATGGCGCTCTCCGATCCGGCGTAGTTCCGCCACAATCGGCTCCACTTCTTCCATGGAGTATGCGGAAAAGTTGCGCTTCCCAGGTGGAGGGTTTTTCACGCTGTACTTGCCGGTCAGGCGTCCTTGCGCCAGCGGCGAGTAGGCCAAAACCACCAAACCGAGCTCGGCGCACGCTTTGAGCAAACCTTTGCGCTCCGGGTCGGTGCGGAGAAGCGAGTATTCAATTTGATTGCTCGCCAACGGAATTCCCCGCCGCGTCAGGGCAGCATGAATCGCTCTCGTTTCCTTTTCGGAGTAGTTCGACACGCCGACCGCCTTGCACAGACCCGACTGCACAGCCTCCGCTAACGCCTCGGCCATTGTTTCATGAGAGCACAGGCTAATTGGGCCGTGAATCTGGTACAGATGCACGAATGGCAGACGCAACCGATCCAGCGAGGCCCGCAGAGCATCCCTGAGCTTTGTGCGTAACGGTACTCGCCAAGGAAAGGGGATGAATTTCGTCGCTACGAGCACGCGTTCGCGATTGGTCTTGTCCTCTTCGAGAAGCCGGCCGATGATCCGCTCGCTTTCGCCGTTGCCGTACATTTCTGCCGTGTCCAGGAGTGTGATGCCGGCCGCGACTGATCTGGCATAGGCCTCCCGAATCGTATCGAAGTTGTACGACGGGTCGTAACTTCCCATGCCCCAAGTGGAAGAGTCGCCCCACGCCCACGTTCCGAGCCCCATGGGTGGTAGCGTCCACTCCGTCCCAGCGAGCGGAAACCCTGGAAAGGTTTGGTCTCGTTGATCTGTGCTCATGACCTCCTCCGCATGACTCCGATTGCGCAGGGAGCAACCGTTGATCGAGCCCGTCGGCCTTATCGCTTGCCCGCTAGCTCATGATAGGTTTCGATTTCCGGTGAACCGCTCAACAAATTGCGGACCTTGGCAAAGAATTTTTGCATCGCCTCGCTGGCTCCGTGTCGCGCCAGTGCAGCTTCGTCCGCGTACACCTCGTAAAACAGAAACTTTCCTGGCACGGTCGTCGAACGGTGGAGCACGTACATCAGCGTGTCTGGCTCGCGCTCCGTGACAAACCGAACCAACTCTTCCGCCGCTTTTTGAAACGCTTCCTCTTGGCCGGCGTGCACGTAAACCTGCGCGACCACGGTGATTGGCATATTTCCTCCCTTTAGGCCTTGCGGCTTACCCGCTATGGCCGGCAAGCGCAACCATTGCGGTATGGGTGCGGCTGCTGTCGCGCGCTATCCGATCGGCAACTCGACGAGGAACGTGGCCCCGGGACGTTGCTCCGATAGGTAAGAGAGCCTCCCACCGTGGAGGCTCTCCACGATCAACCGGGCCGAGCTCAATCCAAGGCCCGTACCTTGGGGCTTCGTACTGAAGCGTGGCTCAAAGATGTAAGGGACCAGCGCCGCCGGCACCCCAGGACCATTGTCGCTCACTTTAATGTAAGCCCTTCCCTCACCCTGCCAGAGTTGCAGGGTAACCAGGCCATCGGGCCCTGTCGCTTGCGCAGCGTTGATCACGAGGTTCGCAATCACGCGGCGCAGGTCTGCGCTATTACACATGCAGTGTTCCATTGTGCCCTTTTTCTCCACCACCACTTGCACGTTCCTTACGTCGGGATGCAGTGCCAAATCGTTGCGCAGCGTGTCCCGAACAAGCTCGCACAGGTCGACAGGCTCCCGAGGATAACCCGAGGGCCGACCTCGAACGCAGCGGAGGGCTGAGCGCATCATTGCCTCGAGCCGATCCCGGGCTTGCGCAATCATCGTGAGGTAACGCTGATTGGGGTCGGATGGTGTTAGCGAGTCTGCAACCAAGGTGGCGCCATTGAGGACATTCAACAGGTTCAGCATATCGTGAACCTGCATGTGTAACTGCTCGTAGGCTTGCTGGGCGTCGTCCAGCATCGCGCGCAGGCGGCGGGCCACTGTGCGCATCATTGCCGCCAAAGACTCTGGCTCGCGCCGAAGGTACTGCTCGAAAACACTTTGCGGGATTTCGAGAAGTCGGGTGGAACAAATGGCCCGAACCGATGCACTACGGACCCCAGGGTCCAGCAGCGCCAACTCGCCTACGTATTCGTTCTTTCCAACGACTGCGATGGGCCGTTCGCCCCGAGCTACCTCCAATTGGCCATCCAAGATCACAAATAGCGAGCCACCTGGGCTGCCGTATTCGAAGAGTATCTCACCTGGCAACAGATCTACGACTTCACAACTGCGTGCGACCAGCCGCAAGGTGAACGGAGTAAAGCTTTCGAACAGGTCTATCCTGCTCAAGAGATACGCCACCTGCTCCACCGAAGGCTGAAAACCGTGCTGACGGCTCCCCGCCTCCACATTCATCTTCCACATCAGATTCTCCCATTTTTGTGCGGCTGACATAACGTGGTGAACCCTCGCATAAGCGAAAATGGTTCCAAGCGAGACTCTGTTGCGAATCTGCCCACTCAGTCACGGCTACGTTAATTTTGTCACAGTGCGTGTAGCCATCGTGCCCTGCGAGTCGCACAGCGGAACGCATGGACGGGCTGATGTCGGCCACTTCTTGTTCAGATGTATACCCAGGTTGCCATTTTTTGCTCGCCACAACGAGCGGTCGCAAAAAGTCACGGAGCCGCCTCTGGCTCGGTGTTGTCGCGAGTTTTCCAACGAGAGAGCGCACGCGAGTCGAAAACCTCATGCGGCTGACCCCAGTCGGAGTGCGCCGGTAACCATCCATCTAGAATTCGTTGAGTGTACCGGTACCCGAGGTCGACGATGTCGTACAGGCGTGACCAGTCGAGCATCTCGAACTCCCCGACTGGCGGTGACAGGTGTAAGTCGGCGGCCTTGCGCGCCACTTGCACATGTTCCGCCCCGCTCAAGCTGGTAGCCTTCATCAGCACGTAGGGTAAGGTTGGCACCCACTGCTTTTCTCCGCGCAAGCGCAGCAGTAGGCATTCCAGGGGAGAAGGAATCCGCTCCGCTGTGTAGCGGCGACCGTCGTCGAGAGACACGTCCACGGCAATCACCTTGCTGGGTAGCAATTCCTTCATGATGTCTACCGGTAAGTTGTTCAGCAGCCCCCCGTCCACCAGCAGGTCGCCAGCGGAAAGAGCGGGGGAAATATGCCGGGCAACGACACAGTGGCACGCAGCGCCTCCCAGATTGGCCCCTGTTGGTGAAGCTGCAAAGAATTCCGCAACAAGTTGGCAGACACCGTGAAGAACGGTACCCAATCTTCGAGGATTTCTGCCTCCCCAAAGGTTTGCCGCAGCAATTCTTCCATGCGCTGACCGCGCACGATCGATACAAGCGGAACGGTATAGTCATCGAGAAGTCCTCCCTCGATGAAAACCCTTCTCGCGCCTTCAAGCATTTCCTCATGCGTGCGCCCGAGGGCGACTGCAGTAGCGATCAACCCACCGAAGCTGGTTCCGCCCACGGCATCGATGGGAATCCCCGTCTCGCGGAGCGCACGCACCGCGCCAGCGTGAGCAAAGCCACGCGCGCCTCCTCCGCTCAGCACGAGGGTGATTGCATTCCCCGACAGTACACGCGCGAGCCGATGGAACCCGGCGTTCCCCATCCACCGCACGTGATGGTGCCGGTCACATACACGGTTCTTAAGCCAGCTCGCTGTGTTGGACGGTGTGCCCTGGAAGTGAACAAGAACGAGCTCGCGAGCAACCAGGTCACTCCGAGGGGCGTACACGCCGAGCTCTTCTTCGATGGGGGTCAGGGTAGGGTCCAGCTCTGCTTGAGCGATGAAAAGAATCCGGTCCGCATGTCCGATCAGATGACGCGTCCAATAGGTGGCTGCGGGGTCTGCAACCGAGACGATGAAGTCGTATTTCTGTTCGCTGTCTTCAAACAGGCGCCTACAATGCCACTCTTGTAGCTCGGTGGGGCCGCTGCCCACGAGCGCCTGCACATCGCTGCTTGTGAGGAGGCGCGTCGTCCCGAAGCGCAACAGGGCAATCTGAAGACGACTTGCAAATTCCCTTACCCGTGCACCTCGGTTGAGCGGCAACAGCGCTACATGTTTCACCGCGACCTGGGGTATGGATCCCGGTTGCCCCGCAACCAGGCGACGAATCACCGTTTGCGCGAGGTCCAACACTGCTGCTGGGCACGCCGAAGCTGCTCGACGGAACGTCTCCCCATCGATCTTAGCGAGCGTGCTGTCCCGAGCGGCGATCACGGTGGCAGTCCGCTGGCCCCCGGCAATCAATGCAGTCTCTCCGACAGTTTCCCCTTCGGACAAATACGCCACCAATCGCTCGCGGCCTTCGGAGCCGCGAATTTGTATCGCGAGCCGACCGCTGAGAAGTAAGTGCATCGATTGAGCGCTCTCCCCCTCTGGATACAGAACCTCCCCGCGGCGCAAATTTAGAATCCCGGCTCGCTGAGCGAGGGTTTCCCGGGTAGCCGGGTCGGCGTTGGGAAATACGCGCTGTAGCGCCGCCATCAGGCGAGTATGCAGCACAAGCCTAACCTACCATCGGCGATGAACGCACCGCGTTATCGGTGAGCACGTACACGGGCAGCAAGGACCCTCGGACGGCGAGGGGAACAGCTCCGCTCGGCTTCATGGGCAGCGCATGGGTCAGCCGTCCTCGCGTTGTTTCAGAAACACCAATGTCCCACGGCTCGATCGATTCGCAGATCCGTAGAGCCTCGGACCACCCGGGACCACACACGTTGTAAACGAATCGCCGAGCCTCAGTCACTCCGGCAACGACACGCCCGGTGTGCACAGCAATGCGCACTGCCAGTGTTGGCGAAGAACTCTCGTGCTGGCTCTTGGAAAAGTCACGTGCGAATCCGCGCATTTCGACTGCAGCACCGATGGCATCGTCTGCGTGCTCTGCAGTGACGGGAAGAGCGCCCGAAACTGCGCAGTACAGCCTTCCGCAGGCGCGCAAGCTTTCGAGGCCATAGCGTGCCGCAATCGCATCGAACGCTTGCAAGTGATGATTGAATACACCGAACCAGTCGTGGAGCGGGTTTTGTTCGGATACAGAGTCCAGGTCGACGAAATCGACCACGACCAGGGTTGCGTGCTCGTACCGTTCGGGGGGAACAAGCCCCTGCTCGCGGAACTGCTTTTTCAAGGTGGAGGGGATCAGGCTCGACAATAAACTTTCTGAGCGCGTCCTCTCGATCTCAGCAATGGCTTTTTGCTCTCGGAGTTCACGCCGAGAACGGATGAGTTGCATGGTGCGGGTATAGGCCGCGTACGCAAAAATGAGGAAATAGGTCAGGAGGAAGATGCCACACAACAAGTCGGACTGCGGAAGCCCTCGGTGCGTGACGTTCGCACCGAGGACCACGGTTGGCACAGCTACACCGAGCCCCAGGGCACCCGCAGCACGCACAAGCCAGCGAAATCCGCTCAGTGCGAGCGCGTTTCCGAGCGCAACGGCTGACGCAGTCAGTGCGGGAAGAAGTGAAAACTGCGTGATGTGGATCGCCCAACCCAGGAAGAATGCATCTACCAGCAGGTAACCGAGCTGTTGAGCTCGGGAGCGACTTCTCCGGTAGCTCAGATGAGCCAGGTGGGGTAGGTCAGAACGATCACGAGCAACGCAACATGATAGATCCGCAAGCCTTCGAAATTTAGAACGAAAAATGCCGACGTGGCCACCGCCCACGAAACCCCAGAGAGGCGCAGCAGGTAGATGAAGCGCGCGAGATTGTGCTCGTAGGGCAAAGAACCGGAGGCTGACCGTAACTGGGGCTGATCGGACACCGGGCTTTTCTCCTTCAGAGGTTCGCCTCGACTTCACGACCCAACCGCCATCGGTTCGATCGTTTGCGGACTGTTTTGCCTCGCAGCCTGCCTCATGTGAGCCCAGCTTTCCAGCAAGATTCCAAAGTTTGCTGCAAACGTCGTCAGTTGGTGCTCGTCTGCTGGCGTAAACGTACCCTCGCGCTTGTTGAGGAGTTGAATCACGCCAACGGGTTTATTGCTTCGCGCCAAGATCGGCACACACAACACACTCCGCGTCCGATAACCGGTGCGCTCGTCCACGGAACGATTAAACAGTGGTTCATCGTATGCATCGGCCACATTGAGGATCTGCCCGCTCTGCAACACGTGCCCGGCGAGCCCGGAAGAGGCTGGGATGCGGATCTCCAAGGGGCGCTGCCCGTTGCGAGCGACCTTTGACCAAAGCTCTCCGGTTGTCTCATCCAAGAGAAACAGCGTGGCACGATCAGCCCCCGTAAGCCACCCGACCTTGAATGTGAACGCCTCGATGACTTGGTCCAACATGCTCTCGAACGCTTCATGGTTGAGCATGTCAATGGCACTGAGGAAGCTTTGAAACTCGGTCGTAATCTGATCCACCAATTTCACGAACTGGCTAACAGCCATGCCTTCAATCTGCTTCGTCAGTTCGCCATTTCGGTTGTTCGCTGCCACCAGTTCGAGCATGCGTTGCGTTCCTGCGAGCACGGCATTCGTGAACGAAGAAAGGTAACCGTCTTCCATGTGAATGATTCGGTCGGCGACGTCCAGGATTCGGTTGTCGTGCGTGACCAGAAGCACAGTGCACCCCTGCTGCTTGGCCAATTTATGCATCAAGTCGACGACTTCGCGACGCGACTGTTTGTCCAAGGCTGCCGTGGGCTCGTCGGCCAGAATAATTCTTGGTTCAGCAACCAGCGCGCGGGCAATGGCCACACGCTGCTTTTGCCCTCCAGAGAGTTGGTGAGGATAGTGGTGTGCGCGCTCACCCAACCCAACCGCTTCAAGGATCTGCAGTGCCCTCTTGCGCCGCTCGCGCACGTTCAGCCGTCAGTGCAGGTAAAGGGACATCTCGACATTTTCCAGTGCAGTAATGGAGTCTAGTAAATTGTGAGCTTGGAAGATGTACCCGATTTCCCTTCGCACCTGGGCGAAGACGGAACGGCTCGCCTGAAGCAACTCCCGGCCGAGAAAGCACAAGCTCCCTTCTTGCACGGAACGCAACGCCCCGATCAAGGTCAACAACGTCGTCTTCCCAGAGCCCGAGGGGCCGGTCATGATGACAATCTCGCCAGGTTGCACCTCGGCTTGCACGTTGAAGAGGATCTGTTTGCGCAGTGCCCCCGAACCGTAATAGTGGTTGAGGGACTCGATGCGGATGGTGGCTACCGAGGCGGGCATGGTAAGTTAAAAAATTTCCGCCGGGTCCGCGGAACGGATTTTCCGCAGGGCAATGGCACCGGAGGCTGTGCACATAAGCATCGTTACAGCCAATGTTCCGGCAATCAGCGCCGGGCTGAGCTGCATGGGGAGTTGCGTTGCGTGATGTGTCAGTCGGTATAACTGCGCACTCACCAATAAACCTGGTACATATCCCGCGACGGCGAGCAACAGGGCCTCGTAGAGCACTACGCGATACAGGTACGAGTCGAGGTACCCGATGGCCTGGAGCGTGGCATATTCGGCCAAATGATCGGCAACATCAGAAAATAGGATCTGGTAAACAATCACCAATCCGACCACGAAGCCCATGATCGCGCCAAAGGTAAACACAAAGCCGATCGGTTGCGCCGTGGCCCAGTAGTTCACCTCTCTTTCCATGAGATCGTCTTTCGTGAGCACCTCGACGTCCGACGGGAGCTTTGCCGCAATCCGATCGCGCACGACCTCGGGAGTCTCACCAGCTTCCAGTCGGACAAGACCGAACTGAACGAGGCCCGGGCTACGCTGGGGGAAGATGCGCAGAAAGTTCGTGTCGCTGGTGATGAGGCTGCCGTCGATGCCAAAAGATGTCCCTAGGCGGAACAGCCCGATCACCGAGATCGCCCGGCCTTCGACTTCAGTGTCCACCTTTCCGTTTTTACCCAACAATTGCACTACCGGACCGAACTCCGGACGTGAGGAAGCATCAAAGAGTACAACGTCAGGGGCTCGTAAAGACTCGGCTTGGGCCCAGACCGCTTCGAGGTCCAATGCATCCAGTCTGGGGTCGGACGCGGCGATGAACAAACGGTGAGTAGTTCCGTCGGTCGGGTTTTTCCACAGGGCTACATTGGTATAGACCGGGACAATCTCCCTTACTCCCGAAACTCCCAGTGCCTGGTACAGTCGCCGACCACTGAAGCTCTGCATCGAAGCGAGAAACATCGAGCGCGGACTGACAAGGAACACTTCGCCCCGCAAGTGCGAATGAAACCGGACCGCGCTTGCGAACAGGGCTTTGCGAAAGCCTAACTGCATGAGAATCAACACCACGGCAAACGCGACTCCTGCCACGGCCACCGCGAGGCGGCGCCGCTCACGGCCGAGCTGACGACGAGCTAAAGCAAACGCGCGCATTCCGGGTTCATAAACCCAGCGAAGTCGCAAGGCTCCTCAACCTGGGTCTTTTCATTCCTGCCATGCCGACGGCACATGTTCGGCCAGAGCGGAAGAAGTATCGATGCGAACTTCTACCTGGAGGTTGCTCAGCCCGGCTACGTGCTCGCTTTCATGCAAGCGAACGCGCACCTCAACGACGCGCGCATCCACTTTTGCTGCCGGGTCATCGGCCAACGCATCGAGCTTGCCCACCTAGCGGCCAATTTGTTCCACGGTTCGGCTTAGAGCATCCTTCAAGGCTGGGCTCGTGACTACAGCGGGTTGCCCAACACGAACCTGCCCAATGTCGCTCTCGTAAACTTCCGCGACCGCATACATTCCGTCGGTATCGCCCAATTCGAGAACGCCGTCCAACCCCACACGCTCCCCCGGTTAGGCGTGGATTTTCAGCACCTCACCGCTAAAGGGTGCCCGAATCTGCGTTAACTCGAGAGCTGCCTCTGCCTCCTTAAGCCGGGCTTTGGCAACCGCTAGGTGGCTTTCGTAATCGTCCCGTTCGTCCGCGGCAGCGGCCTTCTTTTCGTACAATCGGCTAACCCGTCGCCATTCTAACTCAGCGTGGCGGAGCTGCGCGCTCAACCGTTCCACGGTTGCCGCCCGCAGGGCGTACGTGTCAAAAATCCCGAGAACTTGCCCCTGCCGAACCTTGTCTCCTTCACGCACGTACAGTTCGTGAATCACTCCGATAAGGTTTCCTGGCTGAGAGGAGCCCACGACCTTCACGATGCGGTTCTTCGGCTCTAACCGGCCGCGCGCGGCCACGGAGCAGCTTTCGCGCGAGCATCCTTCCGGTTCAATCCTCCGGCGTTGAGCCGCAGAGGGCGAAATCACCAAGAGCACGACGGCGCAAAGCCAAACAACGCGGGCGGGCGCCAACACCATGAGGGGCGCCTATCACGCGTTTCTTCCTTTAGCAAATTCTTCCCTCCTGCAGCTTCTGTTCATAGCTGCGTCGAAAACGGAGCCCTAGCTGCCTTTACCGTTGCAAAATGCTAGGCAGCGGCGCCTATGAAGCACCACAAGGAACGGGAATTCAACCTCGCAACAATCAACGAAGCTTTGGCGCAAGCGTATCCCGAGAGGGAGTGTTTGGTCTTTCGCGACCGTCGTTTTCGGTGGAAAGATTTCACCGACCGCACCCGTCGCTTGGCAAACTTTCTTCGGGCTCATGGTCTTGGGTGCCACCGGGAGCGGTCGGAACTGAAGAACTACGAGTCCGGCCAAGATCACCTCGGGCTCTACTTGTACAACGGCAACGAATACCTCGAGGGAATGATCGGGGCTTACAAGGCACGGGTCGCCCCGTTCAATGTGAACTACCGCTATGTGGAAGACGAGCTGATTTACCTGCTGAATGATGCCGACTGCCATGCGCTCATCTACCACGCGCGCTTCGCACCTCGGGTGCAGAAGATCCGTTCAGAAGTCCGTCATCTCCGGCTGCTGGTACAAGTAGCTGACGAGTCGAACAATCCGCTTTTGCCGGGTGCGTTGGACTACGAGGAGGTGTTGCGCCAGTCATCTCCGGAAAAACCTGACCTGCACTGGTGCGCGGACGATCTGTACATCCTCTACACCGGTGGGACCACCGGCATGCCCAAGGGTGTTCTCTGGCGGCAGGAGGACATCTTTTTTGCAGCACTGGGTGGACATCCGCCCGGGGGCCAAAAGGTCCCCTCGATTGATGCATTAGTCGAAAATGCCCGTTCCAGCTCGGCACGAGCGCTTCCCGCTCCGCCTTTTATGCACGGCGCAGCACACTGGATGGCGCTCACTTGTTGGCATCAGGGGGGAGCGGTCATTGTCCAAGACCAACCCGAGCGGCTCGACCCGCATGATATTTGGTCCACCGTAGAGCGCGAGCGGGTGACGTTTTTGACCATCGTGGGGGATGCGTTCGCTCGCCCGCTGGTCGATCAGTTGCAGAAGCGTCGTTACGACCTGTCCAGTCTGAACGTGATTCTCTCGGGGGGCGCAATCCTCACACCCGCGCTCAAAGAAGCGCTGCTCGAACACATTCCTCACCTAATGATCATCGATGGATTTGGTGCCTCGGAAACAGGTGGCCAGGGGTCGCAAATCGTTACCAAAGGTATGACGATCAGCAGCGGTGCTTTTCGGATGAACGAAGAAACGCTGGTGTTGAAGTACGACTTGAGTGGCCCAGTCGAGCCCGGCAGCGAGGAGGTTGGCTGGCTGGCTCGCACGGGGCACGTGCCGCTCGGTTACTTTAAGGACGCAGAAAAAACCGCACGAACGTTTCCCGTACTCAATGGCCGGCGGTATGCCATCCCAGGAGACCACGCCAAGGTTGCTGCCGATGGAACCATCATCGTACTCGGGCGTGGCTCGGTGAGTATCAACTCGGGCGGAGAAAAAATTTACCCCGAAGAAGTGGAAAAGGCACTTAAACACCATCCGGCGGTGTACGACGCTGTCGTCGTGGGAACTCCGCACGAGCGGTTCGGGGAACAGGTGACTGCCATCGTGCAGGTGCGAAAGGGCGAAGAACCCAGCAAGGAAGAGTTGATTGAGTTTTGTGCCCGTCACCTTGCCCGTTACAAACTTCCGCGGGAAATTTTGTTCGTAGACGAAATGGTGCGGAGCCCCTCCGGAAAGGCGGACTACCGCTGGGCCAAGCAGTTTGCCCTCGAGCAACTGGGCCTCGCTGGCAAGGCCCGGTAAAGCGGGTGCCGAGTTTGAACATTTGGAGAGGCTTCGCATTTCTGAGTCTCGGTTGACGTCGGGCCTTCCCATTTGAGCAGCCGGATTGGTGCTGCCCCGTGCGCGCTTTCACGGGGCAGGGGTGGTACCAACTTTGCGGTCATGCTCGAGCGGAGGAGCCGAATCATGACTCGGTTAGCACATTCTGCAGAGACAACGCTCGAGCGGCTGCGTCCGGTGGCACGAACCGCATTGGATTCCACCATCTTCGATGCCGCCCATCTGATGTACGAGTCCGGCACCGATGCGCTTGCGGTTGTGGACGCAAATCAGCAGCTTGTCGGCGTCCTCGGTGCGCGCGACATTGTTGCCGTTCTCGGTCTGGGTTTAGAACCGGCAAGGCTTACAGTGCGCCAGTGGCTGCAGTCGCCGCGCGAGTGCAACAATCACGGGCCGCGCGGGGAAGCTTGGCTCGGTTAGCGCCAGTTTTGAGCGCGTCGAGGCCGCGAGTCATCGAACGGATGCACCGCTGCTGTCGGAGCGAAGCCAGAGGCTTAGATCCAGCGTTTGCGTCCGAGAGGGGTTGTGTTCGCAAGCTCTGCCGCCTTTCTCGCCATCGTGAGCACGACCTCGCCAAAGAAGGCCATCTTGGGATTGCCTGCTCTTCCCTGCACCCAGGCGGCGTAACCCTGTTCCAAAACCACAGCCATTTTAAAGCGAGCGAGGATCACGTAGTAATCGAGTTCATCGACCGGACGGCCGCTCACCCGAGCATACCGTTCGGCCAGCTCCGCGCGTGTCGGCATCCCGGTGTAGTCGACATACCCTGCGTGCTCGCGGTCCTCGTCAGGATCGGGCCAGGCCATGAGCACCCACCCGAGGTCCAGCAGCGGGTCTCCCACAGTTGCCATCTCCCAGTCAACGATGGCCGCCAGACGCGCTGGGGCACCGTGAGCAAACATCACGTTGGCAAACTGGTAATCTCCATGAAGGATGCCGGGCACGTAGTGGCGCGGCCGGTAATGCCGTAGCCAGTCTGCCGCTTCCTGGAGCCCGGGAAGCGGCCGGAATTGAAACTTTGCGAGCAGGCCGAGCCAGCGGTCTACTTGCCGCTCATGGAATCCAAGCGGGCGGCCAAATCCCTCGAGCCCGACTGCTTGCCAGTCCACCCGGGACAGCTTGGCAATTCCGTCGATGAGTTCCCAAGCTAGGCCGCGCCGGGCCTCCAGGTCGGTATCGAAGGGGGACGGCCATTGTGCTTGGTTCATGCACGACCACCCGCGGACATATTCCATCACGTAAAAGTTCGAACCCAAAACTTGCGGGTCGGTGCAAAGCGCAAGCACTCTGGGGTGGGGCACGTCGGAATCGCGCAAGGCGGAGAGCACGCGGAACTCCCTGACCATGGATTCATTCCGCCCTTCAGGGATCAGCCGCGGAGGCTTGCGGACCACAAATTGAAATTCGCCCCTCCGCAGCAGCCACGCTTCGTTCGAGGCCCCACCGGAAATGAACTCCACGTCCAGGGGAAGACCTTGACCGGGCAGACCTTGCTGGTCCAACCACGCCTGCAACCGCTGTTGCTCTTCCAAAAGCAGTTTGGGTGTAAGCTCGGCGCAACCCATAAACCCGTTCTCCCCAGCCCACCAACGTCTACTGCGGAGCTCCACGAAAGTAAATCCGGGCTCGCAGGCCGCCTATGTTGGATTGAGCGGAGTCCGGAGAGGCTCTTTACGCGGCCGCCGCGACTTCGGCGGATTGTCGGTGTCGGGAATATACGAAGCTCAGGAACCGCTCGATGCCGTAAACGACGTGCAAGCAACGCAGCGAGGGAAACAGATCGAATGCATGCTGGGCCCCGGGAATTTCCGCATACACCACAGGTTGGCGGGAAGCAGCGCGCAACGCAGCAACAAAGTGCCGAGCCTGCTCCACGGGAACCAGAGTGTCGTGATCTCCGTGCACGACCATGAACGGAGGGGCATCGGCGCGAACCCACGAAATTGGCGACGCCTTCTCATACGCTTCGGGAGCCTCTTGCAGAGACGCTTTCATCACCTTGCTTTCGAGCAGCCGGTGGATCTCCGCATTGTGGAAGGTGTGAAAGCGGTCTACGAAGTCGTACACGCCGTACATGGGCACGGCACCCTGGACGGTGGTGTCGCGGTCTTCGAAGCCCGGTTGGTACGCAGCTTCATTGGCCGTAAGGGCGAGCAGTGCCGCCAAGTGGCCACCGGCAGAGCCGCCGGTCACGACCACGAAATTGGGGTCTGCGCCATATTCGTGTGCGTGTTCCCGGATCCAAACGATAGCAGCCTTTACGTCAACCAAATGGTCGGGAAATGTGGCGTGCGGGGAAAGTCGATAGTCCACGCTAACGCACAACCAACCACGTCGAGCCATGTGGGTCATCAAGGGGAGTCCTTGTTCGCTTTTGCTGCCGATGACCCAGCCGCCACCGTGGATTTGCAGAAGCACGGGGCAGTTTTGCGGGCGTGACCGATGGCGATACAGATCCAAGCGCAAGTTCACACCGGCGACGCGGCGGTACAAAATGTTCTTGAGCCGCTCCACCTCGGGATCGTGAATTGGAAAGGGTAAGGCAATCGCCTTCCAGTCGAGGGAAGTTGGCCATTGAGATCGCAATTCGGGAAGAACCTGAGCGCGATACTGCGAGCCGAGTCCCTCTCTGAGGGCGTGTTCTACCGCGTCGCCCGCGCGATCGCCTCGCCAATACGCGGTCCAGAGGGCCCACCAAGAAAACACGAGGATGAGCAGCGGGACTTTACCGACCCAGTGCTGAGACGCCCCGGATCCCACGAAAGCCAATGCGAGTAGGACCTGGATCCCAATATGATGCAGGGCAAGCTCATCGGTGAGCCAGCCAGCAAAGAAGCTGACGACGGCCCGTCTGCCCGGACGATAGCTCGGGAACCAAACGTTGTACGTCAAGAGCACGCTGAGTACGGTTAGCAACCACAGCATCACTACCATGGCCTTTTCACCTCCGGAGGCCCGGACACGCTAGGGTCTCGGCCTTATCTGCGGTCGCGGGCAGACCCCCTCCATCATGAACACCCGCCCAAGGCGTGGCGAACACCGCGCACGATTTCGTCCACCGTGAGCCGTCCGTCGCCACTGCGATCCATCTGCCAGCATCCGAGTGGTTGCGCCTCAGTGAGTAACGCAGCCACCCCTAACACGAGCTCCTCAACGGTTACTTCGCCGTCTTCGTTACAATCGCCTTCGCACCGAGGCCAGCGGCGGAACGTCGCCACGCTGTCATCGAATTGAGACGCGACGTAAGCGAACCGACCCGCGGGATCGAAACTCGCATCCGCTGCCCCCGCCAGGCCATCGACGCCATTTTCGCCGTCCCGCACCGCGTCCACGATTTGCAAATCACCGCTCTGTAAGTCTCGCTCGAGCAACACAACGGTGTCATCGCCGCCACGCGTCACCAGCATCGCCGAACCTTGAGGCGCGAGGGCCAAAGCAGTCGGGCCCGCAGAGTCCCCACCACCAATAACTTCAGGGTCTGTGAGAGTGCCGACAAACTGGAGGTTGCCGTCGGGGTCCTGTCGAAAATGGCCTACCGCTTCGGTACCTAGCGTGTAAATATCCCGACCGTCTGGGGAGACGCTCACAGCAACCACACCGGCGAGCCCGCCAACACCGGAAACGCCATCTAGAAAACTCGCGAGTGGAATGAGGTGACCTGTCTCTGCCGTTCGCCGCAAGTGCACGAGGCTTGCGGATCCGCTGGACACCACGAACACGTCTGTCCCCGTGGGCGACACCGCCACAGCGGTTGGGCGAACGAGGCCCTCGACCTCGCCGCTGTCACCACGATCGCTGAGCACTTGGGTTACGGCCAAACGCCCCGAGTGTCTGTCTCGCGTTAAAACGGTGATTGCGTTGTCTCCGTAACTGACAACGACGAGTTGGCTTCCGTCGGGTACAAACGCCATCCCATGGACCTGTGTAAGGCCGCGTTGGCCTGCGGCACCTCCAAACAACGCGTCGACAAAGCGCAACTCTCCGGTGAGTGGATCGCGGGCAAACGTGGCAACTGCGTCGCCAAAAAAGGCCCCTACGTAAACATGTGCTCCATCGGGCGCGACAACGATGCTAACCGGTCGAAACAATCCGCGAACCTCGCCCTCTTGGTCCAACTTGGCTTGGAGAAAACTCACCGCTCCCGTGACGACATTGCGGGAAAGCACGACGACGGCGTTGTCATCGAAACTGGCTGTGTAGACGTGTCGCCCGTCGGGGCTGATCGTCACCGCGTGCGCTCCCCCTAGGTTGTATGCGCCGAGTGGGTCGGCGAGACGCTCAATGAATTCCAGTCGAGGCCCCTGGGCAGCCGCAATGCCGCAACTGAGAATGGTTGCAAGCGCAACCAGCGAGTCGATCCTGGCTCTCATGCTCACCCCCTCGGGAGCGTTACCCCGATCGCTGATACCACATGTTTGGGTGGATCTCCCCCACGTAAGCATACGGTAGATCCAGCGACGTGAGGGGCCGATCCACGGCGCCCCAGCGAGCCGCAGTGACGGTTGCAACAAAGGCGGTGCGATCGCCAACCGCGAAACTATCAACCACTTTACACTCAAGGCACAACAGCGCGGCTAAGAGCCAGGGGACACCCGCGGGGGACCAGAACCAATCTACGCGATCGAGGTTGTTTACTCGTTTAGCGCTAGCGGAATGAAAGTAATCTTGCAGGCTCTTGGAGCGCTGCCCCACGACGTTGAGTCCAAACCAGCGCTGCTCCACCAGCCATCGGTGCGAGTATGTGCCCTGCCCTACGGCGGCAATCAGGAGTGGCGGATTGGCCGAAGCCTGCGTGACCCACGACGCTGACATCCCGTGCCCCGATCCGGCTGCACGGGTGGTGAGGATGTAGATGCCGGTGCTCAATGCGGACCAGACGCCGGCAGTCCGTTCGTCCATTTCCCGCCCCGGGGGTAACCTGGTCATGTGCTGTTAGTCTCTTCGCGAGAGTGGTCGCAGCACCGGCATCTCTCCCGTCGTGCCACGATCCACACCGGCAAACCCTTCGACTGGCAGAGGCGACCCATCGCGCAAGTGGCGGATGGCCATTGCGCCTCCGGCAGTCGCCCCTCCGTCGGCAACAATGTACGTGCCAGTGACAAAGCGAGAATCTTCCGACGCAAGGAAGAGCGCTACTCCGGCAATGTGTTCTGGCTCCCCCGCCTCCGGCCACGGCTGAAATTTTTCCAGGAATGCGCGCACCGGCTCTGGGTTGCCACGATGCAACAGCGGCGTCAGGATACCGCCCGGGCAAATGGCATTGACCCGGATGCGATGGGGTGCGAGCTCAATGGCGGTAGCCCGCGTGAGGTTAATCACCGCTGCCTTGGCTGCGGAATAGGCTTGCGGGCCGTCCCCGCCATAGAGCCCGGCGATTGAGGCTGTGTTGATGATGGTCCCACCTTGAGGCTGCTGTTTCATGATTCGAGCGGCATGCTTGGTTCCAAGAAACACCCCACGCACGAGCACGGCGAAGGTGTAGTCCCAGTCTGTAACGTCAATGTCAGTGATCGGCCCGAACGCACCACCAACCCCAGCGTTGTTGAACATACAGTCCAGTCGACCCCAGCGATCCATGGCTAAACGTATGGCACGCTCCACCTGAACTTCGTCGGCCACGTCTGTCCGTTGGAACAGGACTCGATCAGTAAAGCCCTGTTGTTGCGCAGCCGAGAGGGTTTCTTCGCCAGCTTGGGCGTTATAATCCGCGATCACAACTTTGGCCCCCTCCTGCAGAAATCGGAACACCGTGGCGCGGCCAATGCCGCTTGCGCCACCCGTGATCACCGCCACCTTATCATCGAGTCGCCCGGCCATGAGCTCGTTCCTCCTTTCTCCGTGAAGGCGCCAACGCGCCCTACTCCCTCATGCGCTGAGAACCGTTTGCCACCCTCGTTGCCTCTCACGCAATACAGGTGCAACCGCGGCTGGTGGTATGAGCGAATTTTTTCGGCAGGATTCACCGGCGCCTGAGCTAGCGAAACAAGAAGCGTCGCCGGCCAACCTTACTGGATGACTGGATGCTTCCTGACGATCCGACAGGAGCCCTCGCGCGTCAACGGCTCATCTGCACGGCTCGGTACACTGGCGGCGTTTCGAGGAGACAATGATCTGTGGGGCGCGGGAACGAGCCCAGAGGAAACCGAGAGCGCAAACTGCGGAAGCTTTCGAGAGCGCCGTCGTGCTCGAATCCGAACAAGACCAAAACCACGTGCCGGCCTTCCCTTCGCTCGCGACTCGCGTAAGTCTCGATCCGCTCAAGCCCTGGGATCTCGTTGAATCGTTGTTCGTCAAACCAGCGGTAAAACTCCTCCAGACGCTCATCCTCCACTTCGAACGCCTGCGCGAAGTAGCTGAGATTGTCGCGGTCGACCGCGCTTTTGCCTCTCGCCTGGTGGTGATGTTCGTGGTGTTGCGCTCCTGCCCCATGGTGCGACGATGCCGAGGCGTCGTTGTTGCTTTCCTTTAGGCTGGTGAGGTAGGCCACCAGATCGGCAAGTTGCTCCAGCGTCATGTCTGGATATTCCGGCATGCGTGAGTGCCCGTTTTCGTCGAGGTAGCCGGGCCCTTCGACCAGGATCGCGTTAGGATTCACAATGGCTTCCGCAAAGTATCCCGGCGGGTGGTGGCTACCCATGCCGGTGAGCTCTGGGCCTACGAAGTACGAGCTATCCCCACCTGGGGGGAAGTCCTCGCCGGCAATCTTGTGGCATTTGTAACACCCGAACTCGACAAAGGTCTTGCGTCCGGCCGCAGGATCCCCGGGCGCAGGTGAGAACTTCCAGCCAGGCGGTGTGCCGCCCCACGCATGGAGCTGCTCCATGCTGACTCGTAGCCCAGGAGGCGCTGCTTCTCTCATCGGCCGATCGAGTCTCTGCTGGGGCTCGCTGCGCTCGCAAGCAAGCAGGGATAATGACAGCACTCCAGCACCAAAATAAATTCTAAAAGCTTTCCACCGCATCGCCAGCTCACCTCCGCCCGTGCTTAGCATCTAGCTGCTCTCCGTTGGGTGTTGGTGCTCATCCGAGGCTTCGTCGCTTGCGACGCGAGACTGGGCGCGGTCTTTATGGGGCAATCTCCGGAGGGCAGCCCGTCAATACGGCATGCACACCCTGCAACAGTTCGTCCACGGTGACGTCACCATCCCCGCTCGGATCAGCCGCTAAACACTGCGCCAGAGGACCCGTCCCTAGTGCCACGCGCACCGCTCCTACGAGTTCGTTGACCAGCACGGTTCCGTCGTAGTCACAGTCGCTGATGCAGGGCCAGACGCGGAAGGGATCGCTAAAACGCGGGTCGGTGGTAAAGCGTTCATCGTCGAGCGATCGTAAGAATGCCAGCAGTTGCTGCTTCTCTTCGTCAGTCAGCACGAAGCCACGCACAAAGTTGCTCTTATAGGGGTTTTTCGACCCATCGCCCGCGTAAGGGCCCGAGTGGATCGTGCGACCACCGGCAGCGTAGTGGTCGATCACTTCCTCCAGTGTCGCGATGCTGCCGTCGTGCATGTAAGGCGCGGTGTAACTCAAATTGCGCAGCGTCGGTGCCTTAAAGCGCCCCATGTCACTCGGGATGCGGGTGATCTCGAACAGACCCGTATTATCCGGAGGGTACGCGCCCTGGCCATCAATATTGTAAAGCCCATTATTTTGAAAGGAGGTTTCGTCAAACGGGTTCCCTTCGTGGGTAACAGAAGCCGTGAAGTTGAAGCCGCCGTGGCAGTGGAAGCACTCCAGCCGCTCCGAGAAGAACAACCGGCCTCCGAAAAATGCGTCCTCGGATAACGCAGCGTCGTCGAGCCCTTGCACGTAGCGGTCGTAGGCCGTGTTCCCCGAAAGCAGAGTCCGCTCGAAGCTTGCGATTGCTTTCACCACGTTGCCCAGCGAGACCGGGCGTGCCTCACCGGGAAATGCTTCTGCGAACAAGCGCTGGTACCGAAGATCAGCCTGTAACCGGGCGAGAAACTCGTCTTCTTTACCAGCGAGGCCGAGCTCCACGGGCCGCTCGTTGAACATGGGAACCAACATTTGGCGCTCGAGGGAGTCCAAGAGGGGATTCGCCCAGCCTAGGGCCGTAGCATAGGCGACATTGGCCAAGCTCATCGCGCTTCGAGGGTGGACTTCACCCGTGGATCCAACGGCTCGGGCACGCCCATCGGTGAATGCCTTGGACTGTTGGTGGCACGACGCGCACGACTGCGTGAGGTTGCCCGATAGCCGGACATCGTAAAACAGGAACCGACCGAGCGCGACCTTCTCTTGGCTCATGGGATTGTCGGACGGCACTTTCGGTTTGGGAAAGCCAATGGGCAGATCGAACACGTAGTCGGAGGCCGGGTCGCCCTGTGCTGCCCATGGCAACAAGGCAACGATGCCAGCAATGACGTTTAGCCATTTGATTAACGGCTTCAGCGACACCAGTCGTCTCTCAATGCTGTGGAGCTACCCGGAAAAACTTCTGCAAAGCTGGCACGGGGAGCCCAGTAACGAAGTCGACCCCGAGGTTCTGCAAGATTGCTTGGCAATCACTGTCTCCGGGATCCGACATGCACCCTGGCGGCGTGCCCGCAACGTTTGCGTTCAAATCAGAATTCTCTAGCAGGGCGGCCAAGTCCGCTACGATTGCGTCGTGCTGCAAAGAGAAGGGGCGCAAAATAATTTCGGCGCGGTTGGGTCGTGCGCATCCACCGACGACTCCCGGTTGTGCGTAGAAACAGCCAGTGGATCCCAAGTGGACCCGATAGTTGTCGAAGGCGGTGTCCACCCGTAAGAACTTGTATCCGGCCTGCCAACTCCAAAACATGGCGGTGAGGCTGAGCGGCGGCGGTGCCACGGACGCATCCCCGTGGTTGAGGCGAAAAGGCACTCCGAGCACAAACCGGATTCCGTTGTAATCGCCGGGGGCCACTCGACCCCGAATGGTGTCATTGGTGAGCACCGTGCCATTCACGCACGGCGATGTTTTGTTTTCAAAGTCGATCAAGGCCACGTCCTCTAATTGCCAAATACCGTCTTGGTCGAGAAGTACGGGAACCTCACGAGCATCCGCAGTCAAGAGGCGAACGTTGGAAACGTAGAAACGAAAATCGGATGGCGTAAACTCGCTACCACCTTGCCCAACCCCATTATACGTTGCCCCGCACTGAAAGGGCTCATCCCCCACTTGCCCTCGAAACCGGATTTCCACCCGCTGGAAGACGCAGCCCTCGAGGATGTTGTTAACTCCGGCGACGAGTTCGTCCACTGTGACCTCGCCGTCGCTATTCCGATCTCCCACGCATTGGCCTAGTGCGTCGAAGCGGTACGGGAGTGATTGGCCATCCGATGGTCGCCCAGCGGCTAAGGCAGTCAACAACAGGGAGAGGGCGACGGCGCCTCGCATTCTTCGCTGCGTTCCTTCTGTCCTCGCTGTCCTTCTCTCCATCTCTTCCGTCCTCCATGTTGGGTTTCTCATCTCTGGTTCCCCTTTAGGGGGCAGCACCGTCTAGAATCCATTGTGCGATCGCCCTGCGCTCTTGTTTCGATAGCGGGGGGAGACCAAGAGGCATGGGGCTTCCGTATTCTGGGGGCACAACCGGCTCCAGCTTAACCCACAGAAAGCTCATCTCGAGGTCCCGAGGCTGTACGCGCCGAAGCCCACGCAGGCTGGCGGCGAAGTTGGTTGGCGCCGCACCCACGAGCTGTGCCCAGGCGTGCTGGGACTCCAAGTCGAGCCCTGCCACGGGCGCATGGGCCGAATGGCAGCCGCTGTGAGCGCAGGAAGGCTTGAAGATTCGCTCCTGCAGCTCCCGGAACGTATAACCGCTGGACTGCGAACAACCCTCGAGTGCTGCCAGCACGGCAGCGACAATTTCGTCAACCGACACGATACCATTTTGGTCGCGATCAGCGGCCGGACACAGCAATACGTCACTGCCGAGTGCAATCCGTACCCCCGTTACGATTTCATCGATGGTCACGGCTCCGTTTCCATCACAGTCGCCCGCACAAGCTCCTGCTCCGCGTGGGCCGAGCAGCACCACAGTGAGGATGCTTGCGGCGAGAAGCCTCATGGGCGGCTTCGCAAGCTGGAGCAGATTCAAAAGTTCGAGGGCAAGCCAAGGTCGGCTACTCATGATCGTGGCCGGCATCGACGACCTTTAGCCGCAGCGTGTAGGTCGCCGATGGGTCGTAAACGGACCCAGCCGCCACGAGACGCAGCCTTACCTTCGGAGTGGCAGTTGCCGGATCCACCCCACCGGGAAGAATCAGTTGCCAGCTCACATGGGTGTGGAAGGGAGCGACTCCCAGCAGTGCACGGCTTCCCGCCATGCTCAGCTCGGTGCCCTCAACTTGGATCCGCACGCCTTCGTCGATTTCCACAATCTCGATCTCCACTTCGGTGCCGGGCAGGAGCGGCTGCAAGTGTTCCTCCGCCTCGTCTGCGCCCACCGTTTCGAACGCCGGTGAGGTGCCGCTGTATACGATCAAGCCTCCCTCGCAACTGTCCCCCACGCCGCCAAGACACTGTTCCTCGGTCAGCTCCGCCGCCCCTTGATCGAAGTCGAAGTGGGCCATGATTTCGCCTCCGCCGCCATGGTGGGAGCCGATCAGGATGTGAGCGTGTGCTGCTTGTCTTGGGGTAGGAGTTGGGGAGGGCAGGCGGTGTTCAGTTGGTGTCGGTGACGCGGTGGGATTACTGAGTGGTCCGTTTTCACGATCGTCTCCGCAGCCGACTGCGAACAGTAAGGAAAGAACTGCCCAAAAGTGCTTCGAGTTCACCGCGCTCCTCCTGCGCCGGCTTCCATCGCCAAGCATCCGGGAGCCGGCAATTGGGCAGTTTGTCGCACCCATAAGGCTGGCCGACGCCCATTTCGCGGGTGCATCCCGCCAGCCCCAGCCCGCGCTCCGGGCGCGACACGGGCATATTGATTGGCATAGGGGACGGAACATCGCCTTTGCACTCGAAACGCTTGGGCTACGTGACGACCCTTGAGGCTGCGTCATGGAGCTCAGCAGGAAACGGTCCGTTGCATAGCTGCCGACAGCACCGTTTGCTCGGCTGGCCTCGGATCAGCGGTGAGGCGCGCAGAGGCTGGGCGCCGGTGCCCCCGTAGGAACCTGTCCGCAATGGGACACTCCAGTCCAGAGAAGAGGGTGATGTCTCGCGCCGATGAGCGTCACATCGCCTGCGCGCTGTTGCAGACTAACGTTCTCCCGCATGGGTATTAGGCGAATGCTCCCCTTTCCAGATCTCCGTGTCCGGATGAAACGCCGACCAGGTAAACCAGTAGGCTACGAGTGAAGGGGGAACCTCCCCCCGGCTTCTCTGCTGTTACCCGTGCTGGGCGAGCGTTCCGCTGGTACTCGATACGGAGGTGAAGGCCCCAATTTTGTCCGGGAGGCTTTCCCTTAAAGCGGCCAGAGGATAGGCCTTGGCCGCACCGTTGACCCGCACTCCGAGAACCCACTCCTTTGCGGGTAGTCAAGCGTCCAGCCTGCGGATCGGGAACATAATCTCGGCCGACCGCCGGTAAGTGTCCTACGGGTCCCACCTGTAGTCGCGGCTATAACCGGTGTCATCCGAAAGCACCAAAGTCTCCGGATACGGCCCGCGCCAGTCCTCCCAGGTGGTGAGCTCGCTGGGAATACTGCGAAGCCCCACGCCGGCATGCTCTCTCGTTGCGGCTGTTTCCGCCAGTTGTGACCAAAGACTCTCAGTTTGATGATTGTACAATAGGACGTTGCTCTGAAAGAGCTTGCCGGAAACGCCGAAGGTGAGGCCGGAGGAGCCGACTCAATGATCGAACGTAACCGTACCCTCCGTGAGCGGATAATAGGTGACCACAACAGCCTTGCCCCAAATTTCGTCATTGACCACTTCGTGCTAGTTCAAGATGCGGATTGGGTAGGCTTTTGCCTCCCGGCCGCTTGCCAGGCCCACGACTTCATCGTGGGGTTCAAGAAAGTCTGCTTCGGCTGCCCGGATAAATTTCGGCCTTGTCAGATCAGAAATTCCGTCCTTTGGAGACCCACCCGAGAGGATCTCTTCCGGCCGTAGCGTGTGCCGGGAAAGCTCGAAGCCAAACAGGAACATCGCTGCTGGGAGCACGATCCCGAATAAGAGCCATCTGTGCCAACAATGCACCTTCTCGCGCTTGTATACCATACCTAAACCCAGAACCGCACCGAAAAGTTCCCGGGCTCAAACCACGAGACATGGAAGGACTATGGATCCGCGATCTGCCTCGGTTGTCCAAATGTGTGGACGAACTGCTCGCGTGGCATGGAACTGGCGAGCGCGCAGTTAACGTTGCCGAGTATGTGACTCCGAACCGTCACGTCCCCGTTCGTGCGTACGGTGAACGCCCCGATCCGCTCGCCCCCCGGCGAGAGGCGGAGCGGGAAACGCCGGCAAATGACTTTGCCAGCAGGACCCTCGTAGCCGGTCAGTGTGGTTACCACACCACCGAGGTCGCCCAGCGTCGCGCGAATCGGCCGCAGGCAGGCTCGCGAAGATATCGACAGGGTTCTCGAAAGAAACCCTTCCTTTGCTCCGTTCGTAGCTCCTTAGTTCCACGATGCGATCAGATCGGACTGCGACGGCAAGTTCCCGGCGTCGGCTCGCCGGACATCATCAGCGTACGTTGCAAGGAGGTCGGGCGGCGGTGAACGGAATAAGCTGGTGACGGCTATGAGAACTACCGCTGAAATGGCGGCGGCAAATACGACGTACCACCGGGGAGAGAGCCGTACTGGAGCTGCTGAATCACGCTCGTCCGGGCTGTTTAGCGCTCTCAAGACCCTGGCGCGCAGTTCAGGCGGCACTGCGTACTTGGCCGCGTGGCTGCGGACGAGTGAACGCACCCGGTGGTGGGTCACGCGTGCTTCGGCGCAGGACGTGCAGGCCCGAACGGGCGCGTCCGTCTCGGCCTGCTCCGGCGGGTCGAGAGCTTGATCGACATGGGCCGCGATGAGGTCTTGGTAAGTGCGACAGTCCATTTTCGTTATCTCGAGCGTAGCTGTCTTCGCGCTTGCGCGTGTGGCAGCAAAGCTTGGCGCAGTATGTGGCGGGCCCAGGACAGGCGCGAACGTATCGTTCCCAAGGGACACCCCACCACGGCGGCAGCCTCCTCGTACGTAAGCTCATCAATATCGATTAAGACCACCACTTCACGGGAATGCTGGGGGAGAGTGTTCAGGACCGCTTGGACTTTTTCACTTAGGGATTTGAAAGAAAACAATTCAGCCGCGTCCCCCCACCTTGCCCCTGATGGACGCGGCTTTCGAGCTCGAAGATAAGCTCGTTCGGCTCGGCCGAATCAAACAATCTTCTTTGCGAACGGTAGCGATTGCGAACGATGTTGCACAGGAGGGTGGGCAGCCGAGCTTTGCAATTACTCCCGGGTATGAAGCGATGCCACGATCGGTAGGCGCGGAGGTAAGTCGCCCGCAATACGTCCGCGGCATCTTCGCGATCGGCGCAGAGGTACAAGGCCGTCGTATGTAGCGTGTCCATGAGCGGAACCGCCGTCACTTCAAAGCTCCCGCGCTTTGCCTCGCATCTTTTCACTCAGAACGGAGTACCATCCGATTCATCGACCTGGAAATAACCCATCTGGCCCCGCGAACGTTCCCGTGGCGCGGAGGATAAGTCAGAAGGTGAACAACGAGTGGTGAGAGATCAGTGTGAACAACCGCGTTGTCCGCGCTCTGCTGAGGTGAAGACGTCTGCCATAGGGCGCATCACGAGGAACAGCACAATTGCTCGTAGCGCTCGTAAGGTATTGACCCGGATGAAGATTGCGTGAGCCAGCGTCATGAAAAGATGCTGACGAGGCTGCGCCGGGCTCGCGCCCGCGGGCAGCTTGCTGCGGAAGTAAGGCTGCTGTGAGGCGATCCCGGTGGTAACGCTTCGCTTCATCGGAGGAAACACGGTGCCGCACTCCAGTCGAAGAAAAGGGCAAAGCCGGTGACCGTTCTGGCTTCAGGGACGTGCTGCCGGGAATCGTCGTGCTTTTTGCCTTAAGCGGTGCCGGGTTCGCGCGCTGACCTAGTAGTTCCGCTGTAAACTCCGAACCCACTCCGAGTATACCTTCCAACGCCCACCGCTGAGCAAATGCGCAGCAAGCTCTGGCAGCGGAGGCGAATCACAAAGGCCTTCCTTCGTGCTCAACAGGTCGACGTTTGTCAGCGCGGCTGAGAATGCTCGGTAACGGAATCCGCTATCCGCAGCTAAGTTGCGACGTCGCCATCGACGCTACCCTTGCTGAGCGCATGGGCAGTGGGATTCGAGCCGACAGACAACGGTGGACACCGTGGGCAGGCATCAGCACCGCGTTGCTACGCAGGTCTTTCATACAGAGGACCCCGCGCTGTTTTGCTGGCCGCCACAGTGCGCGTCGAGGAAACCCAGCCAACGCGCAGTCCGCAGGTGGAGAAGAACCTCCTGTACTTGGATGAACTCTTGCTCGCAGTGCCATCGATACGCAAACTACCCAAACTACCTAAGGAAGATGTGAAGTCTAATGGCGCGATGGTCTTCCCTAGCCCCTGCGGGGGAAGCCGAGAGACATGTGCCCGGGGCGGCCCCTCCGGCATGGGAGTTAGCAGGATAAACGGAAAATGGATTGGGCCGGCGAGCTACGGAGCTCCGAGGCGCGTTTTCCCGATCCTCGTCGGAGCGAAACGGTAACAGCGGGACGCGTAATCCAGAGCTTCGACCCTCCCATACACCCCCCTCGCCTATTCCAATCCCACGCTACGTAGCAGGCAAGGACTGTGCAGGTTGTTGCAGCGATGGGTGGTTGTGGGTTTTGGCCAGGTTCAATGAAGGCTCCCTTGCTCTGAATGACGGAGAAGTGTTTAGGAAGTGTCATGGCAAAAGAAGTACTGCGGATTGCGAACTGCAGCGGGTTTTACGGCGACCGACTGAGCGCAGCGAGGGAAATGGTAGAGGGCGGTCCGATCGACGTGCTAACTGGCGACTATCTTGCCGAGCTCACCTTGATGATCCTCTTCAAGGATCGCCAAAAAAACCCGCAGGCTGGTTATGCACGCACATTCTTGCGCCAAATGGAAGAAGTTCTCGGCACGTGCGTGGAGCGCGGCATTAAAGTGGTCGCCAACGCCGGTGGCCTGAATCCGGCTGGTTTGGCCCAGCAAATGTGCGAACTTGCACACCGCCTCGGCCTTCGTGTTCGCATCGCCCACATTGAGGGCGACGATCTCCTGCCTCGGCTTAACGAGCTTCAGGCCGAAGGGCATGAATTCCGGCACCTCGACAAGGGAATACCGCTACGCGAGCTGCAAGCGCAGGTTGTTACGGCAAATGCTTACCTTGGCGGCTGGGGGATTGCGGAGGCGTTGCGCCGCGGAGCCGACGTGGTGATTTGCCCGCGTGTGACCGACGCGGCGTTGGTGGTCGGTCCGGCAGCTTGGCATTTCAATTGGTCCCGCGAAGATTGGGATCGCTTGGCCGCTGCTGTCGTGGCTGGTCACATTATCGAGTGCGGGGCCCAGTGCACGGGTGGAAACTACTCTTTTTTCCGCGAGGTCCCCGACATCGAACGCATCGGCTTTCCGATTGCGGAGATGTACCCGGACGGTTCTTTCGTCATCACGAAGCACCCTGGGACCGGTGGTTTGGTGTCTACGGATACCGTACTCGCCCAACTGCTTTATGAAATTCAGGGACCGCGCTACTTGAACCCCGACGTCACAGCTCGGTTCGACACGATCTCCCTCTCTCAAGAGGGCGAACATCGCGTGCGGGTCACGGGTGTACGAGGTGAGCCACCGCCAGCCACGACGAAAGTCTGCATCAATTACCTTGGCGGGTATCGTAACTCAGTGACCTTTGTGCTCACGGGCCTGGATATCGAGGAAAAGGCCGAGGTGGCCGAAAAGACGTTGTGGTCCCTCGTGGGCGGCAAAGAGCGTTTCGCCGAAGTTCACGTAGACTTAATCCGCTGGGATCGGCCGAACCCGCGGCGCAACGAAGAGGCGTTTGCTTACCTCACGATTGCAGTGAAGGACCCCGACCCCTCCAAGGTTGGGCGAGCGTTTACCAACAAAGCGATCGAAATGGCGCTGGCGAATTACCCGGGCTTTTTTGTCACCAGCCCCCCGACAGACGCGAGCCCCTACGGCGTTTTCTGGCCAACGGTCATTCCTTCGTCTTTGGTTCCTCACCGCGTAGTCCTCGAGGGCGAGACGATCGACGTGCCCCCGGTCGAATCCGCCGCGGCCCCGAAGGTCGAACCGCCACCAGTGCATTTGCCACCTCCTCCGGAGGGCGAGGTCGTGCAAGCCCCGCTCGGGCTGATCGCCGGGGCGCGCTCAGGCGACAAAGGTGGGAACGCCAACGTGGGGCTGTGGACGCGACAGCCGGAAGCCTACTCTTGGCTGCGCGAGTACCTCACCACCGAGCGCTTTCGCGAACTAGTGCCGGAGGCGCGTCCGCTCGAGATCGAACGCTACGAGTTCCCGAACTTGCGGGCCTTGAATTTTGTTGTTCGTGGTTTGCTGGGCGACGGTGTGGCGGCCTCGACCCGCATGGATCCGCAAGCCAAGAGCCTCGGCGAGTACGTGCGGGCCAAGCTGGTAGAGATTCCGCGGGCGTTGTTGCCGCAGTGATGCTAGGGGCAGGCGCCAGCGCAACCCAGGGACGAGAAAGGAGAGGCCTATGATTCGGTATTACTGTGATCGCTGCGAGGCCGAGGTGGAGCAGCACTCGGACCTCACCGTGTTTTCCGTGGAAATTGGTGAGAGTGGCTCGACTTCCAGTTGGCGGTTGCGGCGAGAATTGTGTGGTAAATGCTTGGAGGAAACCAAGGATTTTCTCAACAAATTTTTCGCCAAACCGACAGCCAAGAAACGAACAGCCTGAGGCCGGCGATTGGGCCGCCAGTGTAATCGGGTTGCTGCTCTAGCGAAAGGATATGATTGTGAGTGTGCGAGGACAAACGCTTGGGGTAATCACGGCCGCATTGTTCCTGAGCACCTTTGTGGGTTGTGGCGACGACAACGGAGAATCGCCATCGGCAACACTGACCCCGACCAGGACGCTCCCCTCTCTGACCCCGAGTTCACCACCATCTCCTACGGTCACGCAGCCCAGGCCTTCGTTCACAGCCACTGGAACGGCGACGCATACCCAGCCGGTGTCCTCGCCAACGCACACGCGGACTGTGGCCCCTCCGAGCCACACGCCTGCGCAGACGGCAACGCCGGTTTCCCCTACCGTCACCGCAACTGCTTGGGCGACCGCCTCGGCGAGCGCTTCGGAGACCCCGAGCTCGACCCCCACAGCAACGCCGACTTTCGAGCCTGGGACTTGCTTCGATCCAGAGGTCCAAGGGCGCGAACCGCTGTGCGAACTCGATTTGCACCCGCAGACTTGCGATTTCCTCGTTCCGGAGTTTTGCCTGTACCCCTACCCATCGTCATTTTTTCTCCGGGCAGATAGTTCCTCGCCCACAGGCTGGCGGGTCAACTATGCTCGTGAGGCGATGCCAGCAAATGCTCGCGGTGTGCACATCGATCCCAGGGAATGGAACACCCTCGATGGCTTTAGCCCCGGTGCCATGATGTTGGCGCTGTTTCCTGAAGGGGTGGACTTAGCGGCTTCAAACGCACCGCCGATTACGAACTACGCGCGATCGGTGGAAGACGACTCCCCCACCGTGATCCTCGACGCAGATACCGGCGAACGGATCATTCACTTCGCGGAAATGGATGCCGATGGTACCAGCGATGCCAACCGGAGTCTGATTTTGCGCCCTGGGGTGCGTTTGAAAGAGCGCCACCGCTACATCGTGGCGCTGCGTGGTTTGCTTGACAGCTCCGGAACGCTGATCCAACCGAGACGCGCGTTCCAGGTTTTCCGCGACCGTATTGCCACGCCCGTCCGCGCCATAGAAGAGCGTCGGGACCATTTTGAAGACATCTTCGCGCGGCTCGAGCGCGCGGGGATCCCACGCAACAACTTGCAGTTGGCTTGGGATTTCGTGGTCGCGAGCACCGAATCCATCACAGGGAGAATGCTGGCTGCACGGGATCAGGCCCTTGCTGCGAACGGACCAGGAGCGCCGGAGTTCGAAGTGACGGCCATTGATGAGAACTACAGCGACCGAATTTGCCGCCGCGTGCGCGGAACCTACCGGGTGCCCTTGTTTCTGACCAGCGATCGCCCGCCGGCAGTTTACAACCTCGATGAGAACGGCGTGCCTCGCCAAAACGGCTGGGCGCGGGCGCCGTTTACCGTAATTATCCCGTGCTCCGCGATTAACGGCGAAGAGCCAGTGCCGGGCCGCCCGATGATTTACGGACACGGCTTGTTCGGCACAGGCGAAGGCGAGGTTACGGCTGGGCCGCAGCAGACGCTGGCAAGCCGCTTCGGTTTCATCATTGCCGCCACGGATTGGATCGGGATGTCCAATGGTGACCTCGACAATACTTTCCGCATTATTGGCGACTTGAGTCGCTTCAACCAGCTCGTCGACCGCCTCCAGCAAAGTTTGATCAATCAGATCCTGTTGGGCCAACTGCTCCTGGCTGAGGACGGCTTCGTATCCCATCCGGCGTTTCAGTTTGGTGGCGTGCCGATCATCGACCGGAGGGAGCTCTTTTACCACGGCAATAGCCAAGGGGCGATCGAAGGAGCGGCGTTCATGGCCGTGGCGCCCAACCTCACGCGCGGTGTCCTTGGGGTCGGTGCGGCCAACTACAGCTTCCTTCTTCAGCGGAGCATTGACTTCAATCCATTCTTTTTCGTTCTAGCCCAGGCCTACCCCAGCGTGCTTAATCGCGCGGTGCTCTACGCCTTGATCCAGCAACTTTGGGATCGCGGTGAGCCTAACGGCTATACGTCCCACCTAATCGACGACCCGTTGCCGAACACACCGCCAAAGAAGGTGCTCATCCACACAGGGATCAACGATTCACAGGTTTCGCATTACGCGACGGAGATCCAAGTTCGCAGCCTTGGGATTCCGGCAGTGGCACCGTCCGCGTACCCGGCGTTTGGCATCGAGGAGCGCGTCGCGCCCTTCGATGGCTCCGCATGGGTGCCGTACGATGTCGGCGGTTCTCCTCCGCCATTGGACAATCGTCCACCCGCGTTCGAGAACGGAGTCCATGAAGCCGTGCGTCGGCTTGACGCCGCGCAACGTCAGCTTGATGCGTTTTTGCGCAGCGATGGCCGCGTGGAGAACTTTTGCGATGGTCCGTGTGTTTTTCGCGATGTGCCTGGCGTGCAGTGAACGGCTGCAGAGTTGCTGACAAACGGCAGCCGCGGCCGGAGTGCGCGCGGTGAGCGCGGCGCCTCTGCCCGGCGAAGGCGCGCGACGTAGCGGCGCAGCGTTCGCTCGAGCCGCCGGATGTCGACGTCGAGTACCACTGGCTTTCCTTCGACACGGAGTCGAACCGTGCGTTGAAGCGCGCGCTCCGCTACGCGAGCAGCGCCAGTACGGCGATTGCAGCGCACTAGCAGGAGACTCGCCGACCACTGGAGCAGCACCTGCAAAAGTTCGCGTTCTAAGGCGCCGTGAGGGGTAGGCCGCCAAAGGCGCTCCCAAGCTTCATGCGCCTCCCAAAAGTAGCCGCGGTGAAACAACTCCACCCCGAGCACCCAAGCTGGATGTCTGGTCGCCACCGCCGGCGTCAGGATAATGGCACCTTCTTCACTGCCCAGAGCATGATTCAAAAAGGTACTCGCGGCGGCTCGTACCGAGGGCGGCGATTTGCCGGGAAGGTAGGGGGCCGCAGGAAGCCCCTCGAGGCTACTCCGGTTTACGGCGGTCCCGATCTGATTTCGCTGCGGAACGCCTGATCGTGCGCTCGCGGTCGGAGGTTGCCTCTCGACCCTCATTGCCAGCCCCGGTTGGGTGCCTCCGTTGGAATGGGGGTCCGTCGACTGTCGGCATCAACCTCGTCGGTAGTCACGCTGTCGCCCTTGAGCTCGGCCAAATTGCCAAGGACTGCGAACCCGACGCGCGCCGCAATTGTAAACGGTTTGGCCCAGCCACCGAAATCCAACTGTTCGACAACGCTTCTCGCTCTGGCTGCGGCGCCGTGATTTTGTTCTAGGGCAGCCACGTACGCGACAGCCGGCCACACACGCCGATCCAGAGTGGCAGGATGGGCGAGCACGGCCTCCGAATATTTCTTGAGCCAGTCTTTAATGGCTGCGTCGCCCGTTATGCGGTGCGTATAGCTCAAGCCCTCCGCCAAGATTCCGAGTTTCCAGTCTTGCACCTTCTCCGGAGCATGCCGCTCCATCCCGAGACGTGCGTACACCTTTGCACCCTCCAAATACCGCCCGTCGCCAGTCACGTCATAAAGGGCAATCAAGGCGATCTGGGGCCAACCGAACTGGCGTGGATTCCCTTTGATCGGAGCTCGAACCCGCCGCAACAAAAAATCGCCAATGCCGCGCGCGGCCTCGAGAGCGCGCTCGTCCCCGGTGAGAAGATACATCGAGAGCAATCCTTCGGTCCACGTGTGCCCCAAGTCCACACCGCCCAGCTCGAAGCTCCAGTGCAGGGGATTCTTTGGATGGTTCATCCCAACCCATTGGGGATATCTGGGTTGGTAGTGGATGACATCGACATCCATGAAGTGACGGCCAGCGGCCACCATGCTGTCATAAAACCGCCCATCGCCTGTCAGCCAATAGGTCAACGCCAGCACCCGGGTGAGATCATATTCCAGGTTGCCCCAAGCGTCGCAGCCTTTGGTTGTGTCGTGGTACCCCGGGTAGTTCCAATCGCCCCAGTTCCACATTCCATAAAAGCCGCGGCGCCGGCGCTCGTGCGGATCGGTGGCACCTGGGCTATTGGGACATTCGACCTCTTGCCGGTCGTCCCACTCCTCGCGCTCATAGCTGCGGAGCACTCGATCCCAAGATTCGGCAAGGTTCGTGAGGAACCTTCGCCCAGCGGCCGTCCGGGTTAGGCTTGCTTGCCGTAACGCACGAGCGCTGACAAGCCATTCCGGACTCACCCGCCCCTCGAGCGGTACCGAAGAGAGTGCTGATGACGATGGTGATTCTCCGCCCTCTCGGAACGCGAGCACAAACTCGTGCGTTTTTGCTGACCCGGTTCCAGCGAGCGCCGGGCGCTCGTCTCCACCATAAAGGGCGTAAACAAGCCGTTCACCTTCCAGCCGTATCGCTTGCGGATACTGCTGCCAAAACCAGCGCGCCCACAGCGTGACACCGAGATGCCGATTGTGGGCGTCAAACCAACCGGTGAGGCGACCCGTTTCCGTCCGGTGTCTCACCGTGTACGTACTGTTGTCACGTTGCGCGATGACGACCGGAGCTCGTTCCGCCAAGTGCTGGGCGCGCCCCTCGACCTCGACCGTAAGGCCTCCCTTATGGAGCTTGGGTAGAACCAACTGGGCCTCGAGTTGTGCGATGCGCTCGTAGGTCACTTCATTGCTGTGAACCTCGAAGGTGTGAAACACCCGGAGGAACGGGTGATTCGCGAAACACTCCAGGCGTACACGGTAAACGAGAGGACTGTTGTCGTAGCGGCCGCTGAGCTCCACCATGGCGCGGAGAGGGCCACTGTCGAGAACCCTGACCTGCTCTACCGGTCCAGCGAACACATTGCGGCCATCGACGTGCGCGGCACCTTTAAGGCTAGCGCCATCTAGCTTCTTTTGCTCCGTGGAAAGGTTCTCCACCCAAAAGCGACTTCCGCGGCGCACAGAAAATCGGAGCGTTCCGTTTTCCACCTGAATGCGCTGGCGATCTTCCCGGACGCTTACCGGCCGAACCGGCCTCGGAGGTGGGGACTTCACGCCGGGGGGGTCCTCCAAGCGCACCGTGGCCTTCGTTTGGCCAGGCGGCAGATCCGCTTCTCCCTGCAACCGGATCCAATGCGGCGAGCCGTCGGGCCAACGCGTTAAAACGCGAGCAGTCGTAGGTACCCTATGACCCCCGGAAAATTCCAACGCGATTTTCCCCGCATCCACTGGTCCCGACGCTCGCGGCATCGGTAGGCTGGCGGCAATCGGCCAGTGCCGCAGCTTGGTGTTCGTGCTGTTCACAAATTCGATTTCAGGCGCGGGTAATGGAGCTGCCATCGCCAGCGAGGGTACGGCCAGCAAAGCCACGATGCTTAAAAAGCAAGGGAATGCGAGGATCCATCTGGAGGAGGCTTTTAATCTGGAGGAGGCTTTTAATGCCATCGGCCAACAGTTCCCGGTGACGACTGGGTTCTGAGCGTCCATAGACGTCTTTGTGCCTAGCCGTGGGAATACCTTGGGCAACCGGTGTTGTTGCGCGGCGCGAAGAGAGAGCAAGAACGTGTGCGGTCGCGAAGGCATGCGCGTTACGCGAGCACCAGTCTTCTGTTGCAGGGCGGAGCCTATGCAGACGGTTTTCTGCCGGAGCAACCGCTGTCGGACCAGCCGTTGTCCGACCAAGCAACCGAGCGAGAACCTGTAGGCCGTACCACGGAATTCATCGAGGTTGTGGGTGCCCTCTCGATGGTGGGGCGTAATCGCTCGGAGACCTGCAAAACGAGGCACGCCAGCCGCAGGGTACCCGTGTTCGAGCTGCCGGATTGGTTGACCAGACGGTCGATGTTCGGTAGGACACTGCCCATGTTGCGTTGGACCCGCGGTCAGCGGGTTTTTTTAAAAAGCCGGCTTAACCGACTGGTCAATGGCGGTGCTGTGCGATGGAGCTGCTGATCGTTTTCCTAAAGCTCCTGGCCGCAGTGGGGTTCGCCGTATCGGCATGGTATTGCGCGGCGGTCTTGTACGGTGCGCGTCGGTTTGTGCGGGAGCGCAAGGTGGTCCCCCATTCCCCTGCCGATCCGGTGCCGGGCGTCACGATTCTCAAGCCTCTTAAGGGCTTAGAGCCGGGGCTCTTCGAGAACTTGGCCAGCTTTTGTCGGCAAGATTACCCGAAGTTTCAGGTGATTTTCGCGGTGGCCGATCCAGCAGACCCTGCGATTCCGGTCGTGCGCCGACTCATCCGCGCTTTCCCAGACGTCGCCATTGATTTGGTGGTCGACCCGACCATTTACGGCACAAACTACAAGATCAGCAACCTGCAGAATGGTTACCGGCTCTGTCGGTACGACTACCTGGTCATCGCGGACAGCGACATTCGTGTTCCGCCACACTATTTGCGAACGATCGTAGCCGACTTGCTGCGGCCGGAGGTGGGGGTGGTCACCTGCCTCTATCGGGCGCGGCCGGTTGGCGGATGGCCAGCAAAGATCGAAGCCTTATTTGTGAACACCGACTTCACCCCGAGCGTGTTTGTGGCCCGGATGGTTGAAACGACCCGTTACGCGTTTGGGGCAACGATGGCGATTCGCCGCGATGTGCTGCAGAGAATTGGCGGATTTCTCGCGTTATCGCATTACCTGGCTGACGACTTCTTCTTGGGAAACCTCGTGAGCCGCCACGGGTTCCAAGTGGAAATTTCCCCGCTGATCGTCGACACCTATCTCGCGGTGCCATCATGGAAGCGCCTCGTAGAGCACCAGCTCCGGTGGTCCCGCACGTATCGAAGCGTCCGCGGTGGGAGCTATTTTGCGCTCGTGCTCACACACGGCTGCCTGTGGGCGTTGGCCAACCTAGTTTTGTATTGGGGAAACCCGTGGGCATGGGCGGCCGCCTTAGGATTGTTAGCGTTTCGCCTCACCGTGGCCGGGATTGTGGCGCAGCGCTTTCTCGATGTGCCGTTAACCTTGACCGATGTTGCGATTCTTCCGTTCAAGGACCTGTTTTTAAGTTTGATGTGGGCAAGCGCGTTTTTCGGCAACACGGTCTCCTGGAGCGGGCACCGGTTTCGTGTTGTGGCCAATGGTGAGATGGTGCCGGTAGACGGCTTGCCGGTGGTTCCTGCCACGGTGGACGCGGCCGCCTCCTCGAAGCTCAGCACGGGAACCGACTCCTGACTCTTGTCACAGGAGTCCGTTCCCGCCGAAAGATTTGACATTCAGCGCCCACCTGTGGTTGGAGCGGGCGTATGAAGGCGTACAGCGGGGTATCGTGGTGGGTAGCCGTAGCCGTGATGTCCTTTGTCGTCGCTTGCGGGGACGATGACGCGTCCAGCAGCGAAACAAGTGCTGATCGGGTGATCGTGTTCGCCCCTGAAGGAAACCGCTTGCGTGCATATGCACCTCTGCGAGGAGAGAAGCAGGTTGTGATTCCGAGCCACGCAGACTCGCCAGTCAGTGGCCGGGACATTAACGGCCAAGTTTGCTTTCTTCCCGATGGCTCCGGCCGCTTTGTCGCAGGTGAAGACACCAACCAGCCCAATCCACCCCCGGGCTGGGGCTTGTTCCAAGTAACGGGGCAGCGCGTAGGTGAACTCCGCGCCACCCAGATTACACGCTACGTGCCCACATACCAGCCGTCGGCAGACTCGCCTGAGAACTACGGCTGCGGTTTTTTGCGGGACGGACGGTTGCTCACCACGGATATTGGAAACGAGGCGGATGGCCCGCCGACGGGGCAATTGATCGTCTGGTTTCCTCCGCTCGACCGGCAAAACCCGTCGTACTGTAAAATCGATGTAGCCATTGGCACTGCTGGCGGCATTTTTGTCGACGCTAATGATCGGATTTTCGTGGCGAGTGCGCGGGAGCAACCAGGCATTTACCTGTATGAGGGACCGTTTCCGACCAGTGCCGACAGCGCCGGTGGTTGCGGCAACCGGGATGTCACCGGCGCACCGCTAGCCACCACGGTGCGAAAGCGTCTGTTCATCCCGGCAGACGGCCACATCCGGACGCCGAATGCCGTGGTGGGCACTCCGCGCGGTACGTTCTTGGTGAGCAGCGTGCTCAACGGAGTGATTGCGGAATACGACGGCGAGGGCCGTTTCGTTCGTCGGATTCTTTCCCCCCAGAGTGGGGAGAGCCTGCCCTTCCCTTCCACGGGCACTCCGCTAGGTGTCGCGGTCGACTCCACCGGAGTCGTCTACTACGCGGACCTCGGGCTTACGCAAAACGGGCTCAACATTGGCCCGGGTCGTAACCTGGGGACCGTGCGCCGAATACGCTTCGATCAAAGCGGAGCGCCGCTACCGCCCGAGAAGTTGGATGACGGCTTGAACTTTCCAGACGGGGTCGGAGTGTGGGAACCAAGTCGGTGAGATGACGTTGCTTAGCCGCTTTCCTCCAAAATCTGCTGGAACAGAAACTTCAGCTTCCCCGGGCCAACAGTTGGTCGATCATCTGGTCCAAGATGGAGGCTTCTGCACTTTGCGTTACCGAAGCAAGTCGTTCCTTCGCACGTGCGGCAAAGCTCATGGCCAGGGCGCGTGCCTCCTCCGTGGCGCCGCAGGCTCGCAGCCGGTGGAGGGCTCTTTCCACCTCGGCATCGGAAGGGCAAGAGTTTGCAAAAAACGTTCGCAGCTCCGCGTCGCGGCGTAAGCCAATCACGATGGGCAGGGACGGATTCCCATCTCGTAGATCGATTCCCACCGGCTTTCCTATTGTTGCGGAATCGCCTTCGACGTCGAGTATGTCGTCGACGATTTGAAACACCATCCCGACATGAAAACCACAGTCGGCCATCGCGTCGACCACCGCCGCACCAGCGCCAGCCAGATAAGCGGCGGCGCGAGCTCCTTGCTGGAAAAGACTCGAGGTCTTACGGGCGACGATTTCGAAATAGTCGTCGATCGTCACCTCTGGGTTGTGCCGAAAACGCCCCTGCATGATTTCCCCTTCAGTCAGGAGGATGCACGCCTCGGCGGCCCAACGAATGAGTTTTTCCTCGAACGGAGCGCAAAGTTCGAAGGCGCGGCTGAAGATGAAGTCCCCCGTAACCAGGGTGCGCGCCAGACCGTAGCGATACAGAGCTGATGGGCGTCCCCGGCGCATGTCGGCATTGTCGATGATGTCGTCGTGCAGCAACGTGGCTGAGTGAATCAACTCCAAGGCCGCGGCTACATCGATGATCCCGTCCAGCGACCGACCCCCACAAGCCTTGTAAATGAGCAACGTCACTGCGGGACGAACGCGCTTTCCTCCGGAGCCGACCAAGTACGCCGAAATCTCCGTCAACAATGGCTCACGCGAGCAAAGCTGCGACTGGATGCGCTGCTCGACTCTTTCGAGCGCATCCGCCAACGTCCAGTCAGAATGCTCCAATGACTGCAACGGCTTGGGTCCGGCGCCGGCCACACAATCGTCCTTTCTAAGCGAACACAGCCAGATAAAGACAAAGCGCAAAGCGAGTCAAGGTAAGCCGGCGGGACATTGCGCTGCTGGCCGCCTACGAGTAGCTTTGCGCCTCGTGACCGTGCCGAGCTGCCCTGAAATATCGCCACCGTTGGCGGTGCGCCGTGCTGGAGACTACACGATCGAGATCCTGTGGCGGGATGGTCACCGCAGTGTGTTCCCAAACGCATACCTGCGAGCCAATTGTCCTTGCGCGCTTTGTCGACTCGAGAACCACCGGAAAACCGAGTTGCCCGTGGCCAATGAGGGCTTGGTACAGGTGGTCGGCATCCGCGCCGTGGGGCATTACGCTATCGGAGTTTTGTGGAACGATGATCACGGAGAATCGATTTATCGCTACGATCTTCTCCGACAATTGTGTCCATGCCCACAGTGCTGGCAGGGACTAGAGCCGAGCCAAAGCCGTGCTGACCATCGCTGACATTCGCGAGCGTTTGAGCGAGATTCGCCTGCTCGGCACGAAGGTGGACATTGTGCGTGCCGGCTTTGTCCAACGCATTGGGTGGGACGGCACCCGGATCGAGGTTGACCTGATCGTTCCCCCTGTCTCGTTACACGCCACGCAGGTTCTCGAAGCGGACATTCGCCGCTCTCTCGGCGCCCTTCCCGAGGTGCAGGATGTGAGCGTGCGCATTAGTGGAGGCGGGCGTGGAGAGGGAGCACGGAATCCGGAGGGAGTCTTGCAAGGTGTCCGGCAAGTCATTGCCGTGGCCAGCGCAAAGGGCGGCGTAGGCAAGTCCACAGTGGCGGCAAACCTCGCACTCGCTCTTTCCTCTGAAGGATTGCGCGTTGGCCTTTTGGACGCGGATGTGTACGGCCCTAGCCTCCCTTTGTTGTTCGGAACGCGTGGCCCGGTAACGATTACGGTAAGTCAGCGTTTAGCTCCTGTTTCTAAGTTTGGGTTGCAGCTCATGTCGGTCGGCTTTTTCGTGGAAGAAGAAGCGCCGGTGATTTGGCGCGGACCTGTGGTCATGAGCCTCGTCAGGCAGTTCCTGCGAGACGTTGAGTGGCGCGATCTTGATATCTTACTCGTCGACTTACCGCCAGGCACTGGAGATGCGCCGTTAAGCTTGTTGCAACTCATCCCCGTAGCTGGAGCGGTGATTGTCACGACCCCGCAGCAGGTTGCCATTGCGGACGTCGAACGGGGTATCGCCATGTTTCAGCGGGTGCAAGCTCCTGTGTTGGGAATTGTCGAGAACATGGGAGTTTATCGCTGCCCGCATTGTGGATCGGAGGAGGAATTGTTCGGTGAAGGCGGTGGAGAGGCGCTGCACCGGAAGTTTGGGATTCCTTTGATTGCGCGCATTCCACTTGAAGCCCACCTACGGGAGGCGAGCGATACTGGTGAGCCTTTGCCAGTGCGGGCTCCGCACCATCCGGTTGTCCAAATGTTCCGGCAGCTTTCCCATCGTGTATTGGAGCGGCTTGCAGAGGTCGATCGTGAGGTGCTGCCGACACCCAGGATCATAAACTAGGTTGCGTGCGGACACGCCCCAACGAACGGGCATGGAAAGTGAGCGCGGGGGAAGAACAGATGGCTGATTCGGAGGATTGTTGTGGGCTGGCATGAGGTATTGTTGTCCTGGGCCATCTTTGGCTTTATCGGCGGGACCGCCGTTTGGAGCTTAGGGCGGTTTCATCAAGAAGGTGCAAAGACCGGGCAAGTCGGGGGCTCCCTTCTCCTCGGAGAGCGAGTCCGTTCTTGGTACGTTTCTTTCCTGGACATCATTGTTGAGCGGTGCGCCTCTTGGAGAGTCCAACCAACCCACCTGTCGTTTGCCCAATTATTTCTAAGCGCGATCGTTGCCGTCGCGATCGCGCGCGGCATGTTGTTTACCGGCGGCTGGTTGTTGCTCGTTACGGGCACGTTGGACATTATCGACGGGCGCCTGGCACGGCGAACGAACGGGGCGAGCTTACGAGGGGCGTTTTTAGATTCGGTGATCGATCGTTATGCCGACAGTCTCGGATATGTGGGCCTCGCCGTGTACTTTCGTGATTCCTGGGTGCTCTGGCTCACGCTCCTCGCCATGATCGGCAGCTTGATGGTGAGCTACACCCGCGCGCGCGCCGAAGGCTTAGGCGAGAGCTGCAGAGTGGGCTTACTCCAGCGGCCGGAGCGTTACGTGATTCTGGGATTCGGATGTATGTTCAGTGTGCTCCTGGCGCGCATGTTCGCACCATTCTCGGAGCTAGCCGACAACTCTCTTCTGATTGTTGTCCTGTTCCTCCTGGCCTTGTTGGTCAATGCGACAGCCGTCCAGCGCGCATTGCACGTGTGGCGAAAACTTGGAGGTCCTCGTGAGCAGGGAAACTGACATCAGGGGCGACCGCCGACTCCTCCAGGTGCTAGGCACCTTTGTGCTCATGCTCGGCGCCGGTCTCGTGTTAGATCGTGCCCTCCCGGTGGTTGGTTGGCTCTTGACGCTTGCCGGGGCTGCACTCTTAGTCGCGGCCGTGTGGGGCAGCCGCAGCGGTGAGGATTCGCCGCCCTCAACCAGGGAGTTCCGTGGCAACGGGGCGGAAGAGTCGTCGGCTGGACTGGCGCAATGAGCCGCACCGTCCGCATCCTCCTGACTGTTGCCGTTTCTGGCGTGCTGTTGTTTCTTGCCTTGCGGGGCGTGGAATGGGAACGAGCCTGGACCACAGCGCGAGAAATCCGCGCGACGTGGTTGATCCCCGTGATGGCGGTGACGATTTGGACTCTTTACATCCGGGCGCAGCGTTGGCGAAGCCTCCTGCGGCCGCTCGGCAGCGTGCCTTTGTCCCCACTGGTGCACACGACCAACATTGGCTTCATGGCGAACATGGTGCTCCCCTTGCGGGCCGGCGAGATCGTGCGTCCGCTATTGCTCGCCCGTGCCACAGCGCTGCCGCTCGGCGGCGTTCTCGCCACCATCGTACTTGAGCGAGTGTTCGATTTGCTTGCCGTGATTTTCCTTTTCGGCATCGCAACACTTCTTGTTCCGGTTTCCGATGAGGTACGGGTTTTGGGGTACGTCCTGGTAACGATGGGCACCCTGCTTGCGGCGGGTGTAGCGGTTGCACGGTGGCAGGAGGGGCGTGTCTTGCGCCTTTGGTGTGGAGTTGCGAAGCGGTTGCCGGCGTTCGTACGGCACCTGCTCGATCACTTTGTGCGAGGATTTCTCCAGGCATTGGAGGTGCTCGACAGGCCAGCAACGTTCCTTTCGATTGTGGCGTGGACAGCGTATCTGTGGGCGATCATTGCGGCCGTAAACACACTAGGGTTAGTGGCGTTCGCCTTTGCAGTTCCGCTGCTCCGGTGCGGCCTGGTGCTAACCGCGATCGTTGCTCTGGCCGTCTCCGTGCCATCAGCGCCCGGCTACATCGGCTCTTTCCAATTCGGCTGTAAGCTGGCTCTCGAGATGTTTGGCTTAGCCGCAAGCGAAGCCCTAGCCTTCTCCGTCGTGCTTCATGTCGCGCAGTTTGTTGCGATCCTGCTGGCCGGGTTGTACTCCTTGGCGCGCCAAGGAGTGAGCTTCCGCCAACTCGAAGAAGTGAGCAAATCGGATGTCTCGGTGTCTGCGGGATAAGAACATTTTGCTCGGGCTCACGGGCGGCATTGCCTGTTACAAGAGCGCCGAGTTAGCCCGACTCTTGGTGCGAGAAGGAGCACGAGTGCACGTGCTCATGTCGGCAGCGGCGCAGCAGTTTATCACACCTTTGACCATGCAATCGCTAACGGGGCACGCAGTGGCGACCGATCTCTTCGAGCTGAGTCGCGAGTTGCAAATTGGCCATATCCAGTTGGCGGACCTCGCCGACGCGTATGTGATCGCTCCCGCAACCGCTGATGTTGTCGGCAAGCTTGCTTCCGGCCAAGCCGACGACGTCGTGACCACGGTTGCTTTGGCTACACGCGCGCCGATCCTCGTCGCTCCGTCGATGAACGTGAATATGTTCGAGCACCCGCTCGTGCAGAAGAACTTGGACGTGCTGGAGCGGATTGGGTATCGCATCGTGCCCCCCGGCGAGGGAGAGTTAGCGTGCGGGTGGCACGGCAAAGGGCGTTTGGCCGAACCCCACGTGCTCCTGGCAGAGACGGAGCGCGCTGTGACGCCTGCCCAACTTACGGGTGAACGCATCTTAGTGACTGCTGGCCCTACACGGGAGTTTTTGGACCCCGTTCGCTTTCTGACGAATCGCTCTAGCGGCAAAATGGGTTTTCAACTTGCGGCGGCCGCATGGCGCCGCGGAGCGAAGGTCAAGCTGATCACGGGCCCAGTCTCCCTGGCGACACCACACGGGGTCGAGCGGCGAGACGTCGTCTCCGCCGAAGACATGTTTCACGCAGTGCAGGAGGAGTTTCGGGCTGCCACCGTGCTGATTATGTGCGCCGCAGTAGCCGATTACCGGCCTGCGGAACGTCGCCCGACGAAGCTAAAAAAGCAGAGTGCCCGCTGGTCCGTGGAGCTGGAACCAACAGTGGATATCCTGGCGAGCATCGCTTCCTCAAAGGAGCAGCGCTTTGTGGTCGGTTTCGCCGCCGAGACCGAAAACGTCGAGGAGTCGGGCCGCAGCAAGCTTTTACGCAAGGGGTTAGACCTAGTGGTCGCGAACGATGTCAGTCGGCCTGGGGCGGGCATGGAAGCGGACGTCAACTCCGCCATTCTCCTGGACCGTTTTGGAGGACGCGTCGAACTGCCCCTGATGAGTAAAGCAGAACTCGCCGAGGCGATCCTCGACCGTGTCGTTGAACTTCGCCAGCAGCTTGCCGCTTTCTGAGTGCTGTGGGATCCCCCGGTAAACCCGAACCCGTGAAACCGATTTGCGGGGTTTTGTTCAGAGAGGCGAGCCTGCTGTCCGGAATCCGAGCCTCTCTGGAAGAGTTGTTCGGACCAGTTGAGGACTGCTCGACGATCGCTGCCTGGCATTGGTCGAGGTATTACGCCCAGGAAATGGGCGAGCCACTTTGGCGCTGCTGGTTGAGCTTCGTGGAACTCGCTTCACCGGGAGAGCTGGTTCGGTGGAAGCATGCGACAAACGCGATCGAGGTCGGTTTCGCTGTGGGCGGGCGCCGCCGCGTGAATCTCGATCCTGGCTACATTGCTGCGGGCAAGCTCGTTTTGGCTAGCACGAAAGATGCCCCTCACCGGATTTACCTTGGCGAGGGGATTTTTGCCGAGGTCACCCTTCTGTACGAACGCGGGGATTTCCGGCCACAGGCGTATACGTACGGCGATTATGCAGACGCGATCGCTCGGCAATACTTTCGCCAGGTACGTGCGCGTTATTTGCAGCAGCGCCGTAGCACGGACACCTGAGGCCGTCGTCGGCCCCGGCTCTACTGCCCGGATCCCGAACGGGGGCAAGTCGCCCCACCGCAGAAGAGACAAGTTGTGCGACCTCCTTCAGTTCTCGCCTCTCGCCGAGGGTTGTCAGGGCACGGGCTACGTCCTGCGGCAAAGGGCCGTTGCGCTCCAAGGCCCGCAACATTCGACGGATGTCACTTGCGGCCCGCAGCGCGAGCAGGCCGGTGGGGTCGGCACTCTGGTTTGCGGCGTTCGAGCCCTTCTCCAGCATGTCCAGTATGGCGGCCCAGCAGGCGCGGTTGTATTGATCGGCCAAGTCGGCGGGCAGCGTATATTGAGAACGCTGCGCCAAGCGCCGAATGATCCGGTGCCATTGGTCGAGATCGTGCACGGCGATGAAGGAATTGAAGATCCGTTTGTCCGTTTCGAAGGAGAATAGCGTGCGCGAAACAACGGTGCGCACCAACTCGTCGCACTGCGGAAACTCTCGCTGGCGCAATTCGCGCACGAGCGTGCGAATCTCCGGGGACTGCAGGGTATCGAACCGCGCCTCCCAGTAGACGTGGCCCATCGCTAGGGAGCGGTAGCTGAGCACGAGCTGCACCGGAACGTAGTGGTTATGGGAGAAGACGTCTCCTGCCAGGTGGGTGAGATAGCCATAAGCGAAGGCCCGTTGCACGTCGTTCGCGGCATGCGCCAGCAGGCTCCAACCCACCCTCCAAGAGTGGCAGTGTGCTTGTTCGCTGCGCGTGTATTTCTTCGCCTGCGTAATGTCTGCCCCCACGCACCCGTAAAGGAACTCCCAACGATGCTTACGCAGCAAGCGTTGCAGGCCTGCGCCGAGGATGGTAACGTGCGCAAGCACAGTTGCGCCGTGGGTCAGGTGCGTCATTGGGCCCCAAGCCCAGGAGGCATCAGGCAACAGGGCCACAAAGAGGGTGAAGAGTAACGCGACGCGCATGCCGTTCGATCCTAACCGGAGGGATGTCCTGCCACAACCGACACTTGGTCGCTTAGCCGAGCAAGTGCGGGCCCACCTGCAGTACTGGATGGAGTTAGGAGAGAAGGAAATTTTGCGGTTGCGTCCCACCGAGGCGCGCGAGCAAGAAGGAAAGCAAACTGTTACACCTCGGTCCACCGAGCCGCCGACTGCTCCGCCCGCGCCTGCGGCCCCCACTATGCGGAGCTTGTTTAGCGACCCCCAGTTGTTGGCAGCGCGTACTCTGGATGACGTGCGCGCCGTCCTCGGGGACTGTCGGCGGTGCAAGCTCTGTAGTTCCCGCACGCAAATCGTTTTTGGTGTCGGTAACCCTCGGGCAGAATTGATGTTTGTGGGAGAGGGGCCTGGCCGGGACGAAGATCTGCAAGGTGAGCCGTTCGTCGGTCGCGCGGGCCAGTTACTGACTGAAATCATCACGAAGGGAATGAAAATGCGCCGCGTGGACGTTTACATCGCGAATGTCGTCAAATGCCGTCCTCCAGACAACCGCAATCCGGAGCCTGACGAGGTGGCGCAGTGCTTGCCGTTTTTGCAGCGTCAAATTGAGATCGTATCCCCGAGGGTCATCGTGGCGCTAGGTAAGGTCGCTGCTCACGCATTGTTGCAAACCACTACACCGATCTCTCGTTTGCGCGGCCAGTGGCATACGTATCGAGGGATTCCGCTGATGCCGACACTGCATCCGGCGTATCTCTTGCGCAATCCGGCGGATAAGCGGCTGGTTTGGGAAGACATTAAACAAGTCATCCGACAATTGAGGTCTCCGTGAGACGGGCATTGGCAACTCGGTCGCACTCGAGGGGGCATTGGGTCACCACACTCCTCCTCGCGTGGTCCGCAACGACGTGGGCGGTATCGACGCATACCCCGACCCGACCATCTCCCACTGTCGTGCCTCAAGCCGGATCTAGGAGCGAGGTCGCTAGAGAGGGAGTTGCGCTGGTCCACGTCATCCGGATCGACGGCGGGATCAACCCCGCTGTGGCGGATTTTGTTCGCGAGTCGATTCAGGCCGCTCACCAAGCAGGAGCAGCCGCCCTGTTGATTGAGCTGGATACCCCTGGAGGGCTGCTGGAATCCACCAAGGATATCGTCAAGGACCTTCTCGGGGCTCCACTGCCGGTGATCGTTTATGTATCCCCGAGCGGCGCTGGCGCCGCTTCTGCTGGCGTGTTCGTCACAATGGCCGCCAACATTGCAGCGATGGCCCCGGGAACCAATATCGGCGCCGCCCATCCGGTAGGTGGTGGGGGAGAAAACATCGAAGGCGACATGCGCACCAAGGTGGAGAATTTCGTCGCCTCGCTGAGCAAATCCATCGCGCAGGAGCGCGGGCGGAATGTGGAGTGGGCGGAGAAAGCCGTACGCGAGAGCGTGTCCATCACCGAACAGGAGGCTCTCAAGCTGAACGTGATCGACGTCGTTGCTGCGAGCAGGGAAGATCTTATGCGGCAAATTCACGGACGCGAGGTGCGGGTGCAGCAGCGAGCACAGCGACTGCAGTTGGAGAACGTCGCGTTTGTACAACGGGAGATGCGCTTTAAGCAAAAGCTCCTGAACGTGCTGGCGAATCCAAACGTGGCCTATCTCTTGATGATGGCGGGGCTTCTGGGCTTGTATGTAGAGTTCACTCACCCGGGTTTATTTTTCCCGGGGGTCGCCGGAGCAATTTGCCTATTGCTCGGCTTTGCAGCGCTGCAAGTTCTGCCGATCAATTATAGTGGGCTCGCACTGATCGTCCTTGGTATTGCTTTGTTGATTGCGGAGCTCTTTTTGCCAAGTTTCGGCACGCTGGGAGTGGGCGGCCTGATTGCCTTTGTGCTCGGGTCGTTGTTGCTCTTCGACACGGCGGAATCCGATCTCACGCTGAATCCGGCCATTGTGTATGCGGCTGCTGCCACTCTCGGGGCTTTTACGTTTGTCGTGGGTTATTTGGTCATGCGTACGCAGCGTCGGCGCGCAGCCCTCGGTCGCGAGGGCCTAATTGGAGAGATCGGCGAAGTGCGCGAGGCCATCGAGCCAGGAAGACCGGGCCGCGTATTCGTCCATGGCGAGTACTGGACCGCTTCGGCGGACGAGCCCTTACCCACCGGCACCGCAGTGGAGGTCGTGGATGTCCAGGGGCTCCGTCTGCGAGTGCGCCGTTCGACGAATCAAAAGATGTGAACGGGGAGGAACTCATGTTCGGTTCGGCTTTGACCATTGTGTTGATTGCCGCGGTTCTGCTGATCAGTGGGGTGAAGATCCTCAAGGAGTTCGAGCGAGGGGTCATTTTTCGACTCGGGCGCTTGGTCGGCTCGCGGGGGCCTGGGTTAATTTACGTGATCCCGGTGATCGAACGCATGCTGCGGGTCGACATGCGTACGGTGACCATGGATGTCCAGCCGCAAGACGTGATCACCCGGGATAACGTGTCTGTGAAAGTGAGCGCGGTGCTGTACTTCCGGGTGATTGATCCGAGCCGCGCGGTAGTAGAGGTTGTGGACTACCTGTACGCCACCTCGCAACTCGCACAGACGACCCTCCGCAGCGTGTGTGGTCAAGCTGAACTGGATGAGCTGCTCGCCGAACGGGAGAAGATCAACGCGAAGCTGCAGGAAATTCTCGACGCGCAAACCGATCCGTGGGGAATCAAGGTCATTACCGTGGAGGTCAAACACATCGACCTTCCCCAGGAGATGCAACGGGCCATGGCACGACAAGCAGAAGCAGAACGGGAGCGGCGGGCGAAGGTAATCAATGCAGAGGGAGAATTCCAAGCAGCGCAGCGCCTGGCGGAGGCCTCGGCAATGATTGCGGCGCATCCCGTGGCACTCCAGCTCCGATTTTTGCAAACGCTCACCGAGATGGCAGCGGAAAACAATTCGACGACGATCTTCCCTTTGCCGATCGATCTGTTGACTCCTTTCTTGAAGCGCGACGAGTCACAGGACTCACCTGATCAACGTTCCTCCTCTGCGACTTGAACAGGGAACTGCGACCGGGAGGCGAGGTGGTCGATCCGGTTTTTCCGGTCAGCCCTCAAAAAGCCGATGCCCTGCGCCAACGGATGGCGCGCCTTGGGATCCGAGAGGAGGACCTCGAAGAGTCCTTTATGCGGGCACGGGGAAAGGGCGGACAGCATGTCAACAAGGCTTCCACCGCGGTCCAACTGTTACACCGCCCCACTGGCCTCAAGGTCCGTTGCGAACAAGAGCGCTCGCAGGGCCTCAATCGCTACCGAGCACGGCAGATCTTGTGCGACAAACTCGAGCGAAAACTTCTCGGCGAGGCGAGCGCCGAGCAGCAGCGAATCGCGAAAATTCGCCGTCAGAAAAGGAAGCGCTCCCGTCGGGCAAAGGAGAAAATCCTGGCGGAAAAGCATGCGCGCTCCGAGCTGAAAGCGCTGCGCGCGCCGTTGCGCCCGGACGGTGAGGAATAGAAGCGGCTTGCCCCGAACCGCACTGAGAAGTGCTTTTTCGCCAAAAGTCGGTCTCGTAAGGGACTCGGTACTCGAGGGATCAGAGGCGCCGGTTTCTGTGCCTGCGCATAACGAGCGTCTTCCGACTGCCAGCGCTTTGCCTACCTTCGGAGAGGCAACATCGCTATAGAGCCGCATCCGACCTGGAGAAATGTGAGGTCTCGTTACGAATGTCCACTGCACCCAAAGATCGAAAAGTGTTGTCGGCCCTACTTCTGTTTGCGGGGCTCGTGTTCTCGCTCGCCAATGTAGCGGTGTTGTTGATTACGGTGAAAGGATCCATAACCGTTCCATTGGCAGTCGAGCTTTACCGCATTTGCCCGCCGTGTGTGGTGTACTTCGCGGTGGCGCCACTCATCGTTGCCCTGTTGACAGTACTCCTGTTGCGGCAGATCGTGCCTGCTACCCCAGCTGCAGCGAAAAACACAGAGGCAGCGCCTGAAAGCCCGGGCAAAGCTGTTGCGCAGTCAGAGCAGGCGCTCAGGGACACCGGTGCTTTGCAGTTGCTTGCTTTGCTGCAACGTGAGGGGCGCTTTCTGGATTTCCTCGCTGAAGACTTGGGGGCGTACTCCGATGCGCAGATCGGTGCCGCGGCCAGAGCAATTCACGCCGGTTGTCGGAAGGCGTTGGAAGGGCGACTAGAGTTGGAGCGGATCCTCTCCGGCGAAGAAGGCGCTGAGGTAACCGTCGACGCCGCGTTCGATGCCGAGGCGATTCGCCTGTTGGGTGACGTTCGCGGGGCACCACCGTTCCGCGGAGTCCTGCAGCATGCGGGGTGGCGGGTGCGCCGCTGCGAGCTCCCTCGCATCGTTCCTGGATCGAGGCCGGAAATTCTCGCACCGGCAGAAGTCGAGATTCCACCAGCGCGGGCTGAGAGCCGAGCGTAACGTGCCGCGGTACGTTGTCGGGATCGATCTCGGAACCACGAACTCGGCGCTGGCTTACGTGCCCCTTGAGGAAGACAGCGCTTCGGTAATGGTGCTGCCCATTCCTCAGCTCGTCACGGTCGGCGCTTGGGAAGAGCGCAGCCTCTTGCCTTCGTTCCTCTACATTCCAACGCTCGAGGAATCTTCCTCCGCAGGATATCGGTCGCCTTGGGCCCCAGCCCCAGGCTTCGTGATTGGCGAGCTTGCCCGGCGCCGCGGAGCAGAAGCGCCGCAGCGCCTCATTGCCTCGGCTAAGTCCTGGCTTTGTGTGGACACGGTAGACCGCCAAAGCCCCATTTTACCTTGGGGCTCGGAGGCTGACGTCCACCGGCTCTCGCCAGTCGAAGTTTCCGCTCGGTACCTGGAGCACTTGCGCACCGCGTGGGACCAAAGGTTTCCGGACAGCCCTCTTGCCGAACAAGAGGTTTTCATTGGGGTGCCTGCTTCGTTCGATCCCGTTGCCCGGGAGCTCACCATGCGTGCGGCTTTGCTGGCGGGGCTCGAGCGCGTTACGCTCATCGAAGAACCGTTGGCCGCGTTTTACGCGTGGCTCGCTGGGCAGGGAGATGAGTGGCGGGAGCAGGTGCGTGCTGGAGACCTTGTTCTGGTTTGTGACGTCGGTGGGGGCACGACCGACTTTACTTTAATCGAAGTGCGCGCCTCGGAGGGACAGCTTGTTTTAGAGCGGATCGCAGTTGGCGACCACATCTTGTTGGGTGGCGACAACATGGACCTCGCGCTTGCACATGCGGTGCGTGCTCGGTTGGAAGCCGCGGGACATCCGCTCGATACCTGGCAATTCCAGGCGCTCGCGCTTGCTTGCCGGGAGGCAAAGGAAACGCTCTTGCGCAGCGCTGGGGAGAAACAAAGGTCGTTTCCGGTCGCTCTTCTTGGAAAAGGAAGCAGGCTGATCGGTGGCACGATCCGCACCGAGATTGAACGCGAACTCGTAGAAGAGCTTCTCACCGAAGGATTCTTTCCCTTTTGCTCGCCAGAGTCGGAGCCCGAGGACAATCCCCTGGCGACCGTTGCCGAGTGGGGTCTCCCGTATGCCGCCGATGCCGCGATCACACGCCATCTGGCTGCATTCTTACACCGAGCGCGTGCCGCAAGTGGAGCTCGAGTCGGGTTACCCTCCGCGGTCCTTTTTCATGGGGGAGTTTTTCACTCGGAAGTGTTCCGCCACCGGGTCATGGCACTCCTCGCCCGCTGGTCCAGGCATGCGCCGCCGCCCCGCTCGTTGCCGGGGACGGATTTCGAGCATGCGGTGGCGCGCGGAGCGGCGTACTACGGGTTTGTTCGCAAACGTGGCGGCGTGCGCATCCGTGGAGGGGTCGCCCACGCGTTTTATCTCGGGATCGCCGCCGCGATGCCAGCCGTTCCGGGCATGCAACCGCCAATCAAAGCTTTTTGCATCGTGCCCCGGGGTTTGGAGGAAGGCGCGGAAGTTGAGCTTCCCCAGCGGGAGTTTGCTCTGACTGTGGGTCGAGAAAGCGTGTTTCGATTTTTCCAAAGTGCGGTACGGAGTGATCCGGCAGGTGCTCTAGTGGAACATATTGGGCCGGAATTTCACGAGCTCCCTCCGGTGCGCACGTGCTTGCCGGGCAGCTCAGCGGTTAACCAACGCATCCCTGTGTACTTGCAAGCAAAGGTGAACGAGCTCGGGACCCTGGAACTCTGGTTTGTACAGCGCAGCGGCGGGGGGCGGTGGAAGCTCGAGTTCGACCTTCGCGCTGCTGGTCAACGAACAAAGGGAGGCTCAAGGTGAGCCACAAAACGCGGCGCTACGTCGTTGGGATTGATCTTGGCACTACCAACACCGCCGTGGCCTACGCGGATATCGAGGCTCCGGCGCCCGAAGTCCGCGTGCTGCCAATTTTGCAACTTGTTGCAGAAGGAGAGGTGGCGGAACGCCCAACCTTGCCATCCTACCTTTATCTGGGCGGGGGCCCAGAGCTGCCTATAAGCGCTTTCGCCCTACCCTGGGATCGTGATCGCAACTACGCCGTCGGCGAGTTCGCCCGGCAGCAAGGCGCACGCGTCCCGAGCCGCTTAGTTGCGTCGGCAAAGTCGTGGCTTTGTCACGGCGGGGTTGACCGTTCTGCGCGGATTTTGCCGTGGGGCGCACCTGTTGAGGTTCCCAAGGTTTCGCCGGTCGAGGCATCCGCGCGTTACCTCCAGCATGTTAGAGAAGTTTGGAATCGCAGCTTCCCACATGCGCCTCTTGACGACCAGCAGGTGGTGCTCACGGTTCCAGCATCTTTTGACGAGGTGGCGCGTGAGCTTACTTGGCGTGCTGCGCAAGAGGCCGGGCTCCAGCACGTCGTGCTTTTGGAAGAGCCGCAAGCAGCGCTTTACGCCTGGCTCGATGTTCATCGCCACGATCGCGATACGATTTTGCAGCAATTGCGCTCAATCTTAGTTGTCGACGTTGGCGGAGGTACGACTGACTTTAGCCTTGTTGCGGTGCGCGCCATCCATGGCCGTGTTGCTCTCCAACGGGTTGCCGTAGGTGACCACATTCTCCTCGGCGGCGACAATATGGACATGGCAATCGCCCGCAAATTGGAACACAGTTGGGGGCAGCAACTCGATACGCAACGGTTTTATTCCTTGGTGCAGCAATGTCGATCGGCCAAGGAGACGTTGCTGAGCCCGGGAGCGCCGTCGAGCTATGTGGTCTCCCTAATGGGACGCGGCCGAGGGGTGATTAGCGGAGCCTTATCCAGCACACTCGAACGGGAGCAAGTTGTGCGCGAGTTGCTCGAAGGGTTCTTCCCAGCGGTGCCGTTTGACTCGGAGCCCCTGCGGGAAACAGGCCTCGCGGTGGCCGAGTGGGGATTACCCTTTGCTGCCGATGCGGCGGTATCGCGGCATCTTGCGGCATTTCTCCGGCGGCACTGTGGAGATGGCACGGATGTCGCGTGGCCGGATGCGATCTTGTTCAACGGCGGGGCTCTTAAACCTCAGGTTACTCGCGACCGCATTGCGCAACTTCTGAGCACTTGGTCGGGCCGACCTGTAAGCACACTCGAGAGCGTCGATCTCGATCTCGCTGTTGCTCGGGGAGCTGCCTATTTCGGGCTGGCTAGGACTGGACGTGGCATCCGCATCGGCGGTGGCGCGGCGCGGAATTATTACGTCGGAATCGACACACGCGGTGCTGCAGGGGGACAGGTGCAAGCACTTTGCGTGGTCCATCGTGGGATGGATGAGGGAGAGGAGCGCGAATTTTCTGAGGTGCCGCTTGCAGTTGTGACCAACCAGGCCGTGAGTTTTCCTCTTTACGCCTCTTCGGTTCGCACGGAGGACCGCTGCGGATCGATTGTCTCCTTGCGCCGAGAGGAAGTGTCCGCATTGCCGGCCATCCGTACGGTGCTCCGGTTCGGTAAAAAGCTCAAGGCGCGTGAACTGCCTGTACACGTTGGAGTCCGCCTGACGGAGGTAGGCACACTGGAGCTGTGGTGTGTCTCGCGAACAACCCCGCACCGCTGGCGGCTACAATTTGACTTGCGTGACGCTAACCTCTCGGGAGGCGAGCAGCCAAAAGAGCAAGCAGAATTCAGTCTCGCTGCTGAGCATGCCGAAGCTGCCCTTTCGTTGCTGCGATCGGTGTTTCCTCAACAGGGCTCGGCCACGGGTGATCCCATTGGTGTGGTGCGTGAGCTGGAGCAGGTTTTAGCAGCAGGCAAGGATGCCTGGCCGCTCGCCTTCCTCCGGCAAGCTTGGGAGGTGTTGTGGGAAGGCCGGGAGGCACGCAAACTCTCTCCCCAGCACGAAGCTCGTTGGTACAATCTCGCAGGATTTTTTCTGCGACCTGGCTTTGGTGCCTCAGGTGACCCGGTGCGTGTGGACCGGCTGTGGCGGCTGCGCTCAGAGGGCATCCGCTTCGCCAAAGCCGTGCAGGTGAGGACAGAATGGTGGACGTTGTGGAAACGGATCGCTGGTGGCCTGCAACGCGCGCAGCAACAGCAACTCTTCCAGGAGGTGGCTCCTCACCTGCTGCCGCGATTGCAGAGAAAGCGGGAAAAGGGACCAAAGGCCGGACCACAGGAGTTGCGAGAATTCTGGCAACTGGTCGCCAGTTGCGAGCTGTTGTCTGCCGAACAGAAAGCGGAACTCGGTGATGTTTTGCTTTCTCATGTCTTGAAGGGGAAGGCGACAGCCTTGGAAGTGTGGGCATTGGGGCGCCTCGGGGCACGAGCACCAATGTACGGGCCGCTCAATTGCGTGGTGCCCGCGGCAAAAGTTGCCGAGTGGGTCGAACGGATCGTAGGGGGGACGTGGGAGCGGCCCGAAGCGGTGGTTTTTGCCCTTGTGCAACTTGCTCGTTGTGTGGGAGACCGCGAACGAGACTTACCGGCAGAAGTGCGCGAACGAGTCGCTCGCCGGCTAGAGACCGAAGGAGCCTACACGTGGGCGATCCGGTTGATCCGCGAGCCTCATTCGATTGAAGTTGCCGAACGCGCCCGGATTCTCGATGAGGTGCTTCCGGCAGGTTTGGTGTGGTCAGCCGAGCCGCTGCCGTCCAGTTGACACCCCTGCTCCCGGCAACGACGAAAGCGCGTAGTCATGGTGGCGACGCAGGTAGAATCGGCTCGCCCTCAAGGAGGGGGGCGGACCGGCAGGGTCACGCGCACCTAAGGCTATGGATTTCTTCGCCGCCTTCTTTCTTCCCGGTATTGGGCACGAGGGAAGCGATGGGTCCGACGCCTCACCATAGGTGGGGCACCCTACCAAGGCACTGCCAAAGCGCAGGGACCATTTTGTGCTGGCCGGCGCGTCTACACAACGACCCTATTCGCGACGACATCGTCAGTGGTAGTCTCTCGGCTTCTGTTTTGAGCGTGAACGTTCGCACCTGGCGCCTGTGTTGGGGTCCACTGCTGAGACTGCTCCATCGGTGGTCTGGTCTTCCAGCGCCGGTGGAACCAAATCCATTGTTCAGGATAGCGCCGAATCATTTCTTCGAGGATCCGGCTGCATCGTTGCGTGTTTTCCACAAGGTCTGCTTGCGGGTCGCCAGTTTCCACCAACTCTACAGGGGGCCAGACCTCGACAACGTGCTTGCTGCTTTCCCCTACTCTGCGCAAAAAGACGGGAACGATCCGCGCCCCGCTGTGTTGCGCTAGGCGAACCGGCCCTGTTGTCGTGCAGGCCGGGATGCCGAAGAAGTCGACGAAAACGCCAAAACTATAACGTTGATTTTGATCGGCAGGAATCGCCAGGATGCCACCTTCGCGCAGAATCCGTAATGCTTCTCTGGCAGCAGCCTTCTTCTCGATCGAGCGCGTTCCCGCACGACCCCGTAACCGTACGAGCCAATCATTGACAAGTTTGTTACGCATCGGCCGGTGGATTAGCGTGACCGGCACACCCATGAGTCCGTGAAAGTACGCAAGCAACTCCCAATTACCAAAGTGCGCCGTCAGGACGATTAGGCCACGGCCGTCCTGACGCGCGACCACCTCCCGCCAAAGCGCTGGCTCGTCGATGCGTACATAGTCCCCAACGTTTTCGCGGTTGAGCTTGTGAAAATGCGCTACTTCCGCCGCCATCCGGCCTAAGTTTCGCGCACAAGCCTGAAGAATCGCGCGGTGTTCCTTCGGTGTTCGCTGCGGGAAAGCCAGCGCCAAGTGACCGAGAGCGATCGTTCGGAGGGGCCACGCTAGCCAGTAAACCAAGTGACCAAACGCCGCTCCGACAGCAATCGCCCAGGGGCGCGGCAATACTGCGAGAAACCCGTAGGCTGCGCGCAGCAACCAGTACTCGAAGTAGTCTTTCACTCGTGGGGACCGAAGCGGACCAATGACGGCCTCAACTTTTCCTCCCCCAGCCCAGGCGGGTGCTTCTTACGCGTTGGGGGACGAACCAAACACTTCCCGTTCTTTGGCGAGCAGTTCCTCGTACGCAAGACGATCGATTTCCTGGTAGCGCGCCAAGGCGGCTTGCATCTGCTCTTCTGCGCCGTTTTTGCGGGCAAGCTCCTCGAGTTTGTTGCGCACCCACGCAATGTGCCATTTCTCGTCCTTGGTGACCTCGTGCAACACAGCACGAGTTTCGGGGTCCACGTCCGGCCGTTTTGCGTGCTCCTGATATCGCTGAAAGGCGCGCTCCTCCACGACCACGGTCAAAGCCAAGATGTCGATCAAGTTTCGCGGGACAGCTCGCAAGCCAATGCGTCGTTGGTATCCGTCATCAACCTTTACCGGTTCGCCCCCGAGGTCCTTGATCCGCTTGGTCCACAGCCAGGCGTGGCGCGTCTCGTCTGCGAGATGGAGGGAGAGCTTTGTTTGCGATTCCGGATCGTCCAGATGTGACAGCAGCCGAAAGAGCAGGTTTGCACCGCGCAGTTCTGCATCCCGGTAATAACTCATGAGCAAGACCAGACGATGGTCCACCGAGTTCATCTCCTTCGCGCCTCCTTCGACCAGGCCCAACCGCCACGTCAACCGAGCTTGGCAGCAGCCTCATATTGGAACGTTGCGTCAGGGTCAAGGTTTGGCATCGGCCCTCGGCGCCAGCGCCGGTGCCACCAAACCCACTCGGCTGGGTTGGCACGGATTTGTTGCTCCAGGGCATTGTTGATCGCTTTTGTGAGCTCGCGCACACGCTCCGCGGGAGCCAAGGACGAGTCCGGATACAGGGGTGGGCGCACTCTTATGCGCCAACCAATGCTGCCGTTTCGCTGAATGAACACTGGCAGGACTGGCAATTCGCGCCGCACGGCCAGTGCCGCGGCCGCCACCGGAGTGCGCGCGAGCCTGCCGAAAAACGGCACGGAGATCGAAGGAACGTGCGTATCCTGGTCGATCAACATGGCGAGGACACCGTTTCGCTTCAGCACCCGCAAGATGGCACGAGCCGAGTCGGGGCTCTCGCGAACAATGGTTTCGACCCCTTGCTTGCGTCGCCATTCCACCACCATGCGGTGGAGCCGCGGAACGTACAGTCGACGCGCCACAGCCGATACCGGAATGCCGCGCCACGCAAAATAGGCTGCCAATAGCTCCCAATTTCCAATGTGGCCGGTCACCGCGATGCAACCCTGGCCGGAGCGCAACACCGTTTCCAGGTGTTGATCTCCTTCCAACTCGAATAGCTCCGCGGATCGCCCGCGGATCGTATCGATCTTTGCCACTTCGCAAAATGCTCGGCCAAAATTGGCGAACGCTGCACGCGCGATCCGCTCCCGCATGGAGTGCGAGAGCTGCTTGCCAAAGGCATACTTTAAGTGTTCCAGAGCTAGGCGGCGGCTGGATCGCAGAAGGTAGTACGCCACCTCACCGAGGCGCTCTCCAAGTTTCAAGGCAGCTTCGAGAGTCAAGAGGTCCAGAAGCCGCAACGCTCCCCGCACCGCGGCAACGAGCAAGACACCTTTCAAAGACTTCCAACGCCGACGCAAGCCCGGCCACTGCAAGGAAAGGCGACGCGACCAGCTCATCGACAGCGACCAACCGGGCCGTCACACCACCCCAGCTTTAAGTAAATCATGGAGGTGGATGACGCCAATGAGTTCGGCTCCGGGCTCGTCGGTGATGAACAAGGCCGTAATGGAATGGCGCTCCATCTCGGCAACGGCATGAGCGGCCAGAGCCTCCCTGTGAATGACCTTGGGGCGGGTCGTCATAATCTTAGCGGCAGTTACTTCACGAACGTTCTCGATCCGTTCGAGGGCACGGCGCAAATCTCCGTCCGTGATGACGCCCACCAGTCGGTCGCGGTCGTCGACGACTGCAGTGATGCCGAGCCGCTTCTTCGTGATCTCGGTCAGCACGTCACGAAACGGGGCATCCGGGTGGACCCTTGGTACCGCCTCGCCAGTATGCATGAGGTCTTCGACACGAAGGAATCGTCGGCCCAACGCGCCGGCCGGATGGAGCACCGCAAAGTCCTCTGCTCGGAAGCCACGCCGCTCCAGTAAGGCAACTGCCAAGGCGTCGCCGAGAGCCAATGACGCAGTCGTGCTTGCGGTGGGTGCGAGTCCTAGAGGGCAAGCCTCCTCCGCCACGCCCACATCGAGGGCAACGTCCGCGGCCTTCGCCAAGGTTGAATGCAAATTACCGGTCATGGCGACGAGGGGAAGAGCCAAACGCTTCACGATCGGGAGCAAACGCAAGACCTCCTCGGTTTCCCCGCTGTACGAGAGCGCCAACACGGTATCGTCCTTCACGAACACTCCTGCGTCGCCATGTACCGCTTCGGCGGCGTGCAAGAACACAGCGGGCGAGCCCGTGCTGCTGAGTGTTGCCGCAATCTTGCGGCAGATGATGCCCGACTTGCCCATTCCGGTCACGACGATTTTCCCACGACACGCTGCAAGAAGATCCACCGCCTGTGCAAAGCGCACATCTAACCGATCTGCCACGGTCCGCACCGCATCCGCCTCGATGTGCAGCACGCGGCGCCCCCGGGCGATCGCAGCCTCAGCCTCGTTGGCTAGCGCTTTTGTTGCTTTCTTTGGTTCGTGCATCGATCTCTCGCAACTCTTCTAGGAGTGCCGCCAAGTGTGCCAACGGGTAGGAATTGGGACCGTCGCTCAGGGCATGGTCGGGGTCCTCGTGAACCTCGAGGAACAAAGCGTCGATTCCCACAGCCGCCGCTGCTCGCGCCAGTGGACGGATAAACTCGCGCTGTCCCCCAGATGCGTGGCCCTGCCGGCCCGGTAGCTGCACGCTGTGCCCCGCGTCGAAAACCACCGCGACGTTTAGCTCGCGCAGGATCACCAACGAACGAAAGTCGACCACCAGGTTGTTGTACCCAAACGATGCGCCTCGTTCCGTAACTAAAATTTGCTCGTTGCCGACACTGCGGAGCTTTTCCACCACTGGCCCCATATCCCAGGGCGCGAGGAACTGGCCCTTCTTCACGTTCACCGGTTTGCCAGCCCGAGCGACGTCGAGCAGAAAGTCTGTTTGGCGCACCAAAAACGCCGGTGTTTGCAACACATCCACCACTTCAGCCGCAATTTGCGCTTGCCCGATTTCGTGCACGTCCGTGAGGACGGGAAGGCCCACCTCGCGTTTCACCGCGCTCAGAATCCGCAGTCCCTCGTCGATCCCAGGCCCGCGGTAGGAGTGCAAGGAAGTCCGGTTCGCCTTGTCGAATGACGATTTGAAAATCACCCCTACGCCGGCGCGCTCCGCAATTCGGCGGAGTGCGTCGGCATGGCGCAGCGCACTGTCGCGACTTTCGATCACACAGGGACCGCCAATGAACACGAACGGGGCGCCGCCGCCGATGCGGAGGTCCCCGACGTGGATTACCGTCTCCATATCATCCTGTGACTGCAGCCAATAACGGCTTGTGCATCCTTTGCGCCTTGTGCTGCAGGACGGCGCGCACGAACCCTTTAAACAGCGGGTGCGGCTCGGACGGGCGCGATTTGAACTCGGGGTGGAACTGGCTGGCCAGGAAGAACGGGTGATCGTCGAGTTCGATCATCTCCACAAGCTGCTCGTCGGGTGACAGTCCACTGAAGATCATCCCATGTTGCTGCAAAATTCCTCGATACTCGTTGTTCACCTCGTAGCGGTGCCGGTGCCGTTCGCTAATGCGGCGCTTCCCGTACAGGCGATGCGCTAAGGAATTCTCGCGAACGATGCACTCGTACGCTCCCAAGCGCATGGTCCCACCCTTGCGGGTGACACGGCGCTGCTCGCTCATCATGTGAATCACCGGATGCGCAGTTCGTTCGTCAATTTCCGTAGAATTCGCGCCCTCGAGCCCGCAAACATGACGAGCAAATTCGATCACCGCCATTTGCATGCCGAAGCAAATGCCTAAAAACGGCACCCGGTGCTCGCGGGCGTAACGCACAGCGGCAATCTTTCCTTCCGTGCCACGCGGTCCAAACCCCATTGGCACGAGCACCCCGTCGGCGTGCAGAACCTCTGGTGGCAGCCCTTCTTCTTCGATTCGTTCCGAATCGACATAGTCGATCTCGACTCGGCAATCGTTGGCAATGCCGCCGTGGATCAACGCCTCATGCAGGCTTTTGTACGCATCCGCAAGATCCACATACTTACCCACCATGGCGATGCGGACCGTTTCCTTCGGATGCTTGATCGCTTGGACCACCTTGGTCCACTTGGCGAGATTCGGCTCCCCCGTCCACATGTTAAGCTTTTCGACAATTCTCTCGTCCAAGCCTTCGCGGTGGAGCAGCAACGGCACCTCGTAAATTGTCTCCACATCGCGAGCGGTAATGACGCAGTTTTCGTCAACGTTGCAGAAGTGGGCGATCTTGAGTTTGATCTTCGCGTCTAAGTCCCGGTCGCTCCGGCACAGCAAAATGTCGGGTTGAATCCCGAGTCCAGTAAGCTCCTTCACGCTGTGTTGCGTCGGCTTGGTTTTTACCTCTCCCGCAGTGGGGATGTAGGGGACGAGCGTGAGGTGGACGTACAAAACATTTTCACGCCCGCGGTCCCAACGGAACTGACGGATCGCTTCGAGAAACGGCAAACTCTCGATGTCGCCCACCGTGCCGCCTACCTCGCCAATCAACACATCGTAGCCCTCGGCGGCCGCCAAGATCCGCCGCTTAATTTCATCGGTGATGTGGGGGATCACTTGCACGGTGCCACCGAGATACTCGCCCTTCCTCTCGTTTTGGATGACCTGCTCGTACACCTGACCGGTGGTGAAGTTGTTCTTGTGCGACATCCGCACAGAGAGAAAGCGCTCGTAATGGCCGAGGTCTAAGTCCGTTTCGGCGCCATCCTCAGTGACATACACCTCGCCATGCTGGAACGGGCTCATCGTACCGGGGTCAACGTTGATGTAGGGATCCATTTTACAAATGGTGACGCGCAAGCCTCGGCTTTCTAACAGCGCGCCGATCGAGGCTGCCGCTAAGCCCTTGCCTAAAGACGAGACGACCCCTCCGGTCACGAAAATGAATTTCGTCCTTTGAGTCGCCTTCGCCATGGCAATAGGTTTCCGTCTAGCGCTTCTCCACTCGCGAAGCTACCGCCGCGGGCGCCCGTTCGAGACTACTTGCAAGAGCCTGTTCCGCTTGGCGGAGGTCTTCAAGGGTGTCGACTTCGATCCCAACTCCGTCAGTAGTTTCCACCACGCCGATCTTGAAGCCGCGCTCTAGGGCCCGGAGTTGTTCGAGCGCTTCCGCTTCTTCCAAGGGCGTGGGAGGGAAGCCTGCAAAGCGTAGGAGAAACTCCCGCCGAAAGCCGTAAATTCCAAGGTGCTTGTAACCCCAAACCCCTGCCCGCTGCCCGTCCCGCCAGTAAGGAATAGGACTTCGAGAGAAGTACAACGCCAGGCCCCGTTCGTCCGTGACCACCTTGACTACATGTGGGCTCTCCCAGATCTGGCGTTGTGTAATCGGAACTTTTGCGGTGGCCATAGGAAGTTCGGGGTCTTGTTGGAGTCGCTCGGCAATCGCTTGGATCGCCCGCGGTTGTACGAAGGGCATATCGCCCTGAACGTTCAAGACCAACTCTGCTTCATGCTTCTGCGCCACCTCAGCCACACGCTCCGTTCCGCAACGGTGATGGGCGCTGGTTAACACGACAACTCCACCGAACGCCCGTACTGCATCTGCAATGCGCTCATCATCGGTTGCGACGCAAACGTAGTCGAGCTGCGGCACTTGGCAGACCCGTTCGTAGACGTGCTGAATCATCGGCTTCCCGCCGATCAAAGCTAACGGCTTCCCGGGCAGGCGGGAGGAGGCAAAACGGGCGGGGATGACCGCGATTATGCGTTGTGGCATCGGCGCATCCTACGGACGGCCCTCTCCTACCGCAACCCTGTGGTCGGAGCAATTCGCGCGCATAGCGCTGCTCGTACCATTGACCACTGCGCGAGTGCAGTAGCACGAGGCGGAAGTCTTCGAGCCATGCGGCTTTCTGCGACCTTCACGCACCCCCGGGGGCTCGTGCAGTTTCTTTTTCGAGTCCCTCGCGCTAAGCGAGCTCCGCTGTGCGTTATCGTCGGACGTTCATTCCCACACTGAAGCAAGACCCGGCGGATGCCGAGGTGATTAGCCACCGCCTCATGGTGCGAGCCGGGATGATCCGTCAAGTGGCGCGGGGCATTTACAACTTCCTGCCGTTTGGCCTGCGTGTGGTGCGGAAAGTAGAGCAAATCGTGCGCGAGGAAATGAATCGCGCTGGCGCTCAAGAGATCTTGATGCCGACGATTTGCCCGGCTGAACTGTGGCAGGAAAGTGGCCGTTGGGACAAATACGGGAAAGAGCTCCTGCGCATCAAAGACCGGTACGAACGGGACTTTTGCTACGGCCCGACGCACGAAGAGGTGGTTACCGACATTGTTCGTCGCGAGGTGCGCTCCTACCGCGAGTTGCCCATCAATCTTTACCAAATTCAGGTCAAGTTTCGTGACGAGGTTCGTCCGCGCTTTGGCCTCATGCGAGGCCGCGAGTTCATCATGAAGGACGCATACTCTTTTCATGTTGACCAAGCAGACTGCCGCCGCGAATACGAGCACATGGCGAACACCTACCGCCGCATCTTCGCCCGTTGCGGCTTGGAAACCCGGCAAGTCGAGTCCGACACCGGCGCCATTGGCGGCACGCTGGCGCACGAGTTCCACGTGCTCGCGGAATCCGGCGAGGACGCCATCGTAAGCTGTGACCATTGCGACTACGCTGCCAACGTCGAGAAGGCGGAAATTGCGCCACCCCCGCTAGACACCGCAGGCGGGGGCACGGGAAAGCCGCACAAGGTACGCACGCCAGGGAAACGCTCGGTGGAAGAAGTTGCCGCGTTCTTGGCAGTCCCTCCGGAGCAGTTCATCAAGACGCTGATTTATCTCACCAGCCGCGGGGATTATGTCGCCGTTTTGGTGCGCGGCGACCATGAAGTCAGTGAAGCGAAGCTGCGAAGCTTGCTCGGCGCCGATTGGGTGCAACTCGCCGACGCTGAGGCTGTGCAACGACTGACCGGAGCCGAAGTTGGATTTGCGGGGCCGTTTGGCTTGTCGATTGAGACCTGGGCGGACTGGTGGATCCGCCCGCTGCACGACGCCGTAACTGGGGCGAACGAGTCGGACTACCACTTTGTGCACGTCGATGTGGCCCGCGACCTTTCTGGGCTCCGCTACGCAGACCTGCGAGCGGCACACGCCGGCGACCCTTGTCCGCGCTGCCACGAGGGGCATTTTCGGAGTTTTCGGGGCATAGAAGTCGGAAACATTTTCTACTTGGGCACGAAGTACAGCGCTCCGATGAAGGCTACCTTCCTCGATGCCAAGGGCGAAGAACGACCGATGGAAATGGGCTGTTACGGCATCGGCATTACCCGCACGGCGGCCGCCGCGATCGAACAACACCATGACGAGGATGGGATCATTTGGCCGCTTTCGATCGCCCCCGCGCATGTGCACATCGTGCCCGTAGCGTGGAACGACGACCGGCAGCGCACAGTGGCAGAACAGCTACACGACGAGCTGGAAGCTCAAGGCATCGAAGTGCTGCTGGATGATCGGGAGGAACGTGCGGGGGTGAAGTTCAAAGACGCGGATTTGCTCGGCCTGCCCTTCCGCGTGACCATTGGAGGGAAAGGGCTGGATCGCGGCGTCGTGGAAATCAAGCAACGCAGCGACCGGTCGCCTCAAGAAGTCAATGTTGGGGACGTGGTCAACGTGCTGGTTCGTTCGGTTCGCGACGGGCTGGCCGCGGTGATTGACAAGGCATGACCGCAGGCACCTAACGCGGCTGGCAGAGAAACGGTGCCGCAGGTCCAACACGAGAAAAGGAGTGTTCTCCATGCTGCCGTTGGTCGGAATCATCATGGGGTCTCGGTCCGATTGGGAGACGTTGTCGCACGCTGCCGACACGCTTGACGAACTGGGCATTCCCTACGAGGTGCGCGTTGTGTCCGCGCACCGCACGCCAGATTTACTTTTCGAATACGCGGCGTCGGCAGAAGCCCGCGGGCTGGAAGTGATTATCGCCGGTGCTGGTGGTGCTGCGCATCTCCCGGGAATGACCGCGGCGAAAACGCTCCTTCCCGTGCTGGGGGTTCCCGTAGAATCCCATGCGCTTCACGGCCTCGACTCTTTGCTGTCCATCGTGCAAATGCCGGCCGGTGTACCGGTTGGCACGCTGGCCATCGGCAAGGCTGGCGCCATCAACGCTGCGCTGCTTGCTGCTGCAATCGTTGCCAATCGGCACCCTGAGTTCCGCGCTGCGCTGCAAAAGCACCGAGAGGAACAAACGAGCGCTGTGTTACGCCATCCGGACCCGCGTAAGCCGGAGTGAGCGAGCGCATAGGTTGGAGGTGTGCCGTGCCAGTTGTCGGTGTTCTGGGTGCCGGCCAGTTGGGGCGCATGCTCGCGCTTGCCGGCTACCCCTTGGGCTTGCAATTCCGCTTTTTTGACCCTGCGCCCGAGGCGCCTGCGGAGGACTTGGCCGAGCGGATGGTGGCCTCGTTTGAAGACACTGCGGCGCTCCGGGATTTTGCAAAGCAGTTGACGGTGGCGACCTACGAATTTGAGAATGTTCCTGTCTCTGCATTAGAAGAGGTTGGTCGCTTTACGCGCGTTAGCCCTTCACCGCAGGCGCTCGCTGTTGGCCAAGATCGTTGGCGCGAAAAGCAATGCTTCGAGCGAGCGGGGATCCCGGTTCCGCCATATGCGCGGGTAGACAGCCGCGCGGATTTGGAACGGAGCCTAGCGCATGTTGGTCTCCCGGCCATGCTCAAAACGCGAACCATGGGCTACGATGGCAAGGGTCAGGCACCGATCCGCTGCGAAGCAGACCTTGAAGAAGCATGGCGTCGTTTAGGGGGGCAGCCGTTGCTCCTGGAACGGCTGGTGAACTTCGAGGCCGAGGTTTCCATCCTTGCTGTGCGCAGTCGCAGCGGGAACACGGTCTTTTATCCGCTGGTCGAAAATGTTCATGGCGAGGGCATCTTGCTGCGGTCGCGGGTTCCAGCGCCGTGCGGCAATGCAGAACTCGAACAACAAGCCCGGGAATATGCTCGAGCAGTGTTAGAAGCGCTGGACTACGCCGGCGTCCTGGCGATCGAGTTCTTTGTCGAAGGTGGCCGCTTGTTGGCAAACGAGATGGCCCCACGGGTGCACAACTCCGGGCACTGGACGATCGAGGGCGCGGAAACGAGCCAATTCGAAAATCATCTCCGTGCGATCTTGGATTGGCCCCTCGGCAGTACGGCACTCCGCGGTCCCAGCGTGATGTACAACGTGATTGGTTCTCCGCCTCCAATCGAGCGGGTCTTGGCCATCCCGGGGGTTCACCTGCACCTTTACGGGAAGTCCCCGCGGCCGCGACGGAAGCTGGGCCACATTACAGTCACTGCCGCCGAGGAAGAAATCCTTAGGCGGCGCGAATCGGAGCTGGCCACGGTGTGGGTTAGGCAAGCTTGCTGAAGCGCGAAGTCGCGAGCAGTGCCCCGGGCTCTTGACCGGCAAGTGGCAATAGAGCCGTTCATGACAGACTAGGCGCCGTGAACCTTCCCTTTCAGCCGCCAGAGTCGGATGAAAGAAGAGACCGGATGTACAAACACGGTGGAACATGCCTGAGCCAATGGTCGTGGGCATTGACATAGCCGGACAGACGTTCCTGGTGCCGTTTGGGCTGGGAAGCCCGGTGAAGAGGTTTTTGAACAACCGCAATGGCCGCAAGACACTGCTGAGGCGGCTGCGTCGCATGGCGGTGGAGCTGATTGTGATGGGGCCCAAAGAAACACTGGTGCGCGATCTGGTCGGCACACGCGAGGCTGCGGGATTCAACCCGACCATCGTCGATCCTGGGCAGGCATAAGATTTCGCCAGGGACATGGGGTATGTGGGCGAGGCGGATCGGCCTGGTGCGCAGGCGCTGGCCGAGCTCGCGCAGGTGTTGGTCCGTCACCCGAGCGGGACCGCTTCATTCACCCCCTGCCCGCGGCCCAGCAGCGAAGAGTGTGTTGGCTCGGCGCCCGGCGCCGTGTGCTCATGAATCTCTACCGGGTCTAGTCGCAGGGGCTTGAGCGCGGCCACCCAACCGTGCCCTTCGTACAATCTAGCATCAAGCGATCGGTCGCGTTCTTCGGCGAACGAGTCAGAGACATCGAAGCGCAATTGGACACGCACCTGAAGAGCTCTCATGTGGATCTGACAGAGCCGCTCGCTCAACTGCCCCGCGGCGGCTCGGTACCGAGCCCGCATTGATCCCAGATCCCCGCGGATAGCCCGCGTACGCTAGGATCAAAATCCACACCGCGACGCCAAGCACGTGCGAAGCACGGGTACCATCTCCGACGGGCGGAGGAGCGCGTGGTTCTTCTTCACTCCGGAGACAGGTCCACCGCGTACCACTCGGCGGCGCTAAAGGGCGACCTGAAGGGCAGCAATCATCAGGTCCTCGTCCCCTTTTGCCGAGCCACCCACTTCAAAGTGACTGTGATTGAGCTGGATCTTTGCGAAGTAATCATCGAACAGGAAATTGAATCCGACCGTGGCTCCTAAGGTCAAGTTGCTGTCAGTTTTGAGATCCGGATCGAAGCCTTCCCAGCGAGCTACTGGCTGGAGGTCGAAATTGACCTTCGCGAGACGCAGTCCGCGGAAACGATATCCCACAGAAACATACGAGCCCTCTTTCGCAACAGCGCCATCGTGCGCACGAATGTACTCGCCTTTCAAGAACACCGGGTCGTAGTCGACTTAGAACTCCGCCCCGGTGTGGTTCTTTCGAATCTTTGTCGGCCCGAACCAACCATCGTAGCGAGAGCCCCCGGACGTGGAGCCAGCGAAAAGGTTTTAAAACTAGCCGCTCACCGATGTCTTTCCGATCGTTTTTGTCCGCAGCACTAGGTCCCTCGCCGTTGAACAACCTGACCGTGTACACGACGTAGAGCCACTCGCCAGTCAATTACACACCCGGCTCTCGGAAGTCGCCGAAGCCCCGTTGACCCTGAAAAGTTGCGCCGCTGACGATCGCCCGTTCGGCAAAGTCCAGCTTGGCTGAGGACTCGAGCCCCTCCATGCTCACTGGAATCTTTTTTTGGCCGACTTCAATGATGTAGTGCGGGATGAATTTGAGGATGACGATGAGGTCCTGCAGGATTTTCGAGTCGCTCTTGGGTTGTGAGAGCGTCACCTTCTCGCTGCCGACGATAATTGTTTTGTTCTCGCTCAGGGCCTTGGCGAGGTCGATCAAAACTGCGTAGCCGAATGTGTCGGTAAGCGAGCCCTTTAAGTCGATTTCTGAGCGTCGCAACCGGAACTCATCTGGGTCGAGCTCGCTGTGGAGTCCCCACACCTGGAGGAGGCCACTAATTGTCGCGGTGCCACGACCGATTCGAAGCTCGAACGGCGCTGGGGGCTTTGGGGCCGATGGGGTCGGAGGGGACTGTTCCGCACTGACCTCGGCCGCTCTCTCCCGTTGCCGCAGTTCTTGCTTTAGCTCGTCGAGCTGTTGCTGGAGCCTCTTATAATCCTGGCGCTTTCTCTCCAGCGCCTGGAGGCGGCCACGAAGATCTTCCTCAGCCGAGGAGGTTCTTGACGGCAGCCCAACCATTAGGAAGAAAATCCACGCGAACACCAGCACGCACATGGGTCTCGCTCCTTTCCTTCGTCCTCGTGGCCCACGCCGCGTACAGCGGTGGCCGCCTTTGGCTACGTCCTCTGGGCCCGGGCTGGTGGCGGCGGTCCTGTCCACTCTGCCGCGGTAAACACCGACGCAGCGCTTCGTCGGCGGTGTCTCGCGAGGTCTCCGTTACCAACCGAACCGGTGAGTCGTAGAACGACACGCTACCTCCGACCAAGTCCTGCAGGCACACGTTCCCGAGGTGGGGGTCCACCGCCATGGCCGCGTTGGCGTGCACTCCGGTGCCGCGGCGTGGGTCGCCGGGCACCCGGGCTCCGTCGATCCACGCATCAGAGGCTCCGTATGCCCAGTGGCCCTGCCCAAGCGAAAAGGAAATGACGCCAGGGCGAATCCCCTGGATTACCTGTACCCGTCCGACCATGGGCTTCTCACCGAAATTTGGCAGCTCCCAAACTCCCGACGGATTCGACTCCGACACCACACGAACAAGATCTCCGTTTTTGAGGCCCAGGCGTGCTGCATCCTTGGCGTTCACAAGAATGGAGTTTTCCGGATACAGCTCGCGCAGCCACGGGTTCCCTGGCGTACGACTCTTGGTGTGGAAGATCTCCCGGCGTGTAATCAGATGAAGGTCGCCTTCCTTTGTCACGAGTGGTCGGCCCCGGCTGTCCGCGATTGGCAAGTGGATCGCCAGTCCGAGTAAGGGCTTGCCGGTCACCGAGTTTTTCGTTTTGGCCACCTTCTCGCATTAGAGGTTGATTTGCTTGCCGTACTTGTTCTTGACCTTCTCGCCGTCGAAGGCCTCTTCGTAGTTTTGGTACCGGCCACCGCGGTTGAGCACGTAGACCACGCGCCTCCAATGTGGGCCTACGGCGGCCCGCCACTTCCGAATGTCAAGCACGCTCGGGGTTAATGCCGCCTGGCTGCCTCGAAGATGCGCAGCTCCTCGTCAGATGCCTCGGGTACGGCGTCGGAGCCATCGCTGCTTTCCCCAAAGGCAAGGTTTGCCACCATCCGGAGGTAAAAATCCTCTGGCCGCTTAAAATCCTCGCCAGGACCAAAACCGTCCGGGCCGAAACCCGGTAGCCCCATCCTCTCAGCGACGACCAACATGAACGCCTCAAGGGAAGTCGGCATCTCTTCGCCAAAGACTTTCACAGTCTCCGGGATGGGCGGGATGGCCGGTTGTCTGACCGGTTGCACCTTCCAGATGTTGTTCGGGTGCGACCCGTGGAACTCCCACCGCTCATAGAACGAGAGGTCCGGGATGATGTAGTCCGCGTACATCGAGGACTCGCCGATTGTGATATCCGAGGCGATGAAAAGCGGCAGCTTGTCGACGTCGGCCAGTACCTCGATTTGCGTGTTGCCGGCTGGAAGCGCGTACCCGGGCGTGCCCATGTATAGGAGCAAGCACTTGATGGGATCCGGGTACTGATCGTGAACTGACGGCCGAAGCTCCTGGTAGATGTCGGTTGCGTGGGGAAACCAAGGCCGCTTTGCGGGATACTTCCCTGTAAACAGGGTCGTCTCCTCGTACTTCTTCTCGCGGAGCAGCCCGAGGCCGAAGGGCTTGGCCTTTTTCGGGTGCATACCATCGACGAAGTTGAACGGGCCCTTGGCCTTGCCACCCATGAAGTCGTACGTGGATGCCTTCACCATTCCCCCACGCCTATCGTAGTTCCCGATGAGAAGGTTGAGCGCGTTCCACGCCAAGCAGTTGTAGAAACCGTTGGTGTGCTGCGAGACACCACGGTGTATATCGGCGGCCGCCCTCTTGCCATGAGACGTGAACTCTCGGGCTAGGTCGACGATGTCTTGCTCAGCGATGCCGCAGATTTCTGCCCACTCCGCAATGGTGTGGGTACGGGCCTCGTCGAACAGAAGCTGCAAGGCGGTTTTGACCTTGTGGCCGCCGACCTCGCCGTCGACGAGCAAGTCGCCGTGAACCGGGTTCTTCTCGTCGTTCGGATCGAAGAGCAAGGGCTCGCCCCCCCGAAAGCACCACGAAGGGGTCGAACTCATACTCGACCGTCTCCCCGCGAACGTTCGCAGTGCGTTTCTCCTTCGTCAGGCCGAGGTCGGACGCACGCAGCAATGCGCCGGGCTTGCCGTCTTCGACTTTCACGAGCCAGCAGGCATTCGACCAGGTCGGCTCCCCGTCTACGAGGGCTGCGGCCTTGTTGGCGTTGGCTAAGTAGCGTTTGTCGTGGCGCTCGTGACCGAGGATCCAGCGGATCATGCCGAGCGCGAGTGCGGCTTCGGTCCCTGGCTTTGCCGGAACCCACTTCCAAGCCTTGGCTGCAGTCTTCGATAAGCGCGGATCAACGACGGCGAACTTGAGACGCCCCTCTGTGAGCCCGGTCGTGATGTGAGGTGTGCGCAGCGGAGGGCAGTTGGCCTCGAAGGGCGAGGAACCGACAAAAATTATGAACTCGCTGGCACTCTGATCTGCTTGCCAGAAAAACTTTTCGCCGCCGAACCAGGTGGCCTCCCTCTTCTTCTCGTCGAAGCCGTTCTGTTCCGACATGGCCTTGCCCGCAAAGTAGAGCGAGCCCTGGCAAACAGCGGTGTGGCCGTGGAAGTTCACCGAGCCAAGCCCTTCTTGCACGAATCTCTTGAAGAACTCCGCTCGACCAGATTCCAGCTGCCCGTGGATCCACAAAAACTGGTTGTTTTTGGGCCCCAGGTTTGGGTGCTCTGGATCGATGAGAAGCCCTAGGTGGTCTTTGAACCGCTCCTTGAACTCAGCGACTTTTTGCTGCTTGGCCTCTGGCGTCGTGGCATGCCAGAGCTGCTCCACCGCCTTTCCCATTTCCGCCGCAAGGTGCGGATCACGCAGAGTCCAAAGATCCTTGAGGCCTTCGACGTGACGGTTCTCCTCACCAGGCACGTAGGCAAAGAGCTTCCCTCCTTCGACGATCTCGGCAACGGCCTGATGGAAATCGATTGTGTGAAATCGCATGGATCCCCGCGGCCCGTCGCGCTTCAAGACTTTATGGATCCGATAGGGGTCGTAGACGGTGAGGAGCCCAGCTTGGCCCTTGGGGCAGATGGCTCCCTCGATGCGAGCGGCCTCGGTTGCCGGCGTCTCGTAGGGCAGGTGAGGCGTCCGCGTGCACGGCGCATACGGATTGCCGTCGATCTTCACCACGGTGCCCTCGTCGATCTTCAGCTTTGTCGGGCACCCCGTGTTGCAGCCCAGGCAGACCGTGAAGATCTGGTTTTCCGGGTCGTTGCGGTGGTACTCGATCCGGTCGGATCCGACGGCCTGCCTAGAAGAGTCTGTAGCCGGGGCTTCTGCGGCCCTGAGGAGGGGCGTGATGCCCAGCGCCGCTCCGCTCTTGATGAAATCACGACTGCTCTTTTTCATGCCCCCCTCGAGCGGTAGGAACGTTCGGGCAGCGAGAAACAACCACACCGCAAGTGCAAACGTGCCACCGAGCACTCCCCACTCCACAGCGTTCGGGGTGTAGCCAAGAGCCCAGCGCGCGTGGTGGTACGCTTCGGGCAGGGCATCAAAGACCGGTTGAATTTGCGCGGGGATCACTAGATTGAGCCTCGCCCCGAGAACGCCGAACACCATGAGCAGGCCAGCAGCCCCAAGGGCGGTGATGCTCGATCGCGTACGCGAAAGCGCCACAAGGGGAACGGGTACGAGAAAGCCGAAGCCGAGCTGAACGAACCAGAACACCCACCAATAGGGGCCGAAGAGGGTCAGTTTCCATGCCGTGGCCTCGTGGGGAACATTCCCATAAAGGGTCACAAGGACCTTGGATGTCAGCAGTAAAAGGTCGAACGAGAGGATACCGAGCGACATGCGGGCCAAGTCCCGCACGAGCACCAGTTTCCGATCGGGCGCGAGGCGGGATGTTGCCGCAACGAGTGCGGTGAGCAGCGCGCCGCCCGAGTCAAGCGCGGAGACTAGGAACACAATTGGGAAGAGACCGCTGAACCATGCTGGACGCGCCTTGGCAACGGCGAAGATCGAGCCCACGCCGCCGTGTACCACGATCGCAACCGGGATCCCGACAATGCCGAGCACCTTGAGCCAGAAGTGATCCCGGACACGCGAGCTCTCGTCCATTCGCCGCGAACCGAAGGCCAACCATCGACAGAGACGAGGGCTCGAACCGCGCTCGACCAATCGCACGCGTAGCGCCAGGTATAACTCGACGAGGACGACTACGATTGTAAACGTTGTAAAACAGTCCCATCCATGCCATCAGCGACGTTCGGTTCCAACTCGCCAGCACCTTGTAGACCCGTTCCGGGTGCCCGAGGTCCATCACGATCAGAAACTCGCCCAGCAGCAAGCACGCAACGGCTTGGAGAAGCGCCAAGGGTCCGACTGGCTCTAGGCGCTTCACGCCAAGAACATACACGAGCGTCGACAGCAAAAAGGAGCCTGCTGAGAGCCCGAGAAAGAAGATATAGCCAGCTACCCACAAACCCCACGGAACGTGCTGAGTGGTGGCGAGCACACAGTGACCTTTCACCAAGGCCGAACTCAGAGCCCAGAGGCCGACAACGGTGAGCGCAGTGACCACGACTAGACCCAGGAACCGCAGAGAGACTGACCCGCGCTGTGACGTTTCCCGATCTCATCGCTCTCCCTCCCCTCGCATCACGTGAGGTAGTACACGGCTGGCTCGTTCCCGAGCTCCTCCTTGAGTCGCAGATGGCTGCGCTTCGCCAGGAGCTCTCGAAGAGTCTCGCCGTGCAGCCGGCACTTGCCTTCCGGGTCAGCGAGGTTTCCGAAGTGGATTGCTCGCCCAATACAAGTTTCGGCACAGGCCGGATTCAGGCCATTGGCGAGCCGGTGCAAGCAGAAGGTGCACTTGCGCTCGTTCCCCGACGGAGACTTTTTCGGGTCACGCCGGCCATACTGGCCATACTCGGGCGATGGGTGCCGTTCGTGCGGAGGCAGTTCCGGTGCGTAGGTCTCGCCATAGTCGAACGAGCGTGCGCCATACGGACAGGCCGCGACACAATATAGGCAACCGATGCACCGATCATAATCGATGGCGACGATCCCGTCGGGCCGGTGATAAGTTGCTCTCGTTGGGCAAACCACAGTTCAAGAGGAATTCCCGCACTGCATGCAAGGCCGCGGGATGAAGCGGCGGGTAACGAATGGAAACTCGCCGATCTCCTCCTCCATCGCGACATTGTAAGCCACACCCGGCGGGGTGTGATTCTCAGCTTTGCACGCCACCGTGCAAGCCCTGCAGCCGACGCAGCGTTTGAGATCGATCACCATTCCCCAACGCACCCGCCGCCGCTCGGGGTCTTCGCCTCGGCGCGTGCATCCCGCGACGCCCGCTAGCGCCAGCGCCGTGACCGCCACAGCGCCGATGTTCCGCAAAAACTTTCGTCGATCGACAGCCGACGGAAATTCTGCTGCGAGCACCTGCCTGGCAGCATCTCCCGCACAGCACGATCCATTTTCTCCTCAAGACGTTGGAGCAGCGGTTGCGGCACCGGTTGCCGCTCCGGGTTGAGAGCTAGAGCTCGTTGCCAATCGAGGGCCGCCCCGACGATGTCGCCTGCGGCCACGCGTGCAGCCGCACGGTCCGCATAAGCCGCATCGAAGCTTGGGTCGAGCTCGATCGCCGTCGACCAGTCCTCAATCTCCCCTTGCAGGTCGCCGAGTTGCGCGCGCGCCCATCCCCGACGGTGGTAGGCAATCGGGTTACAGGGGTCCAGCGCTATGACTTGAGTCCAGCACATCACGGCGCCAGCGAAATCGTTCGCCACCTCCCGCCGGGTGGCCTCCTCCCACAGCTCCTCTACGTTCGATCGGGCCCTCTCCCCCTGGGGCGGCTGCAACCTCTCGTTCCGGGTAACCATGGCGATACCTCCCTGAAGTCAGGTTGCCGTGTCGAAGACGATGCGGCTTTCCCTAGGTGGGCTACATTTGGGCTGAACAGCGCGCGTTGCGCTTGCTGATCAGCCGCCGAAACCTGCCCTGCCGGCCTAGAAATCCACCCATCGCTGTGCCCGTCACTCCTTCCGAGCGACTACATTTGCAATCGGGGAGCCATCAGGGCGGAAGAAAATCGCACTGCTGCGGTCATCCGCCGAGCCACGAGCAATTTTCCCAAAAATCCGCAACTTCGCGCAGGGTTCAAGCTTTCTGCGCAATTGCTCGGCTGCAACGCTTTTCTCAGAATTGGGATTGTGTCCGATGCGATTTTTGAGCCGATAGAAGTAACGGTAGCCACGGGTGCGTGAGTAACTTCCGGCCTTGGCTGGGATGGCGCTCTCGGTAGCGCCGGGTAGTGAGTGGTAGGGAGGGCCTGTCGTAAACGCAGTTCTCGGAGCGGCCCCTGGAACCGTCAGGCTCTCGGGCGAACCGCTTCGTAGGCTGCAATCGCTTCCGGGGACAGGTAGTCGCGAATTAGGCGGCGGAACTCGCGCAGGGCACGGTTTGCGCCAGGAAACTCACGCTCGTCCACCCACTCGTCCCCAATCCATGCATCAAACGCCGGTGTCTCGCCTAAGGTCAACTCGAGGATCCGTTCGCCGATCCGATCGCCAGTAACCAAAAGTCGAACATTGCGACCGCAGTCCACAATCACTCCGCGCGCGTACGGTGGCAACACAACCATGTTGCGGACCCGATCCAATTCACGCTGTGGGAAGCGCCGTTCCGTGAAGTGCACCACCTTCCACTCACCGGGCCCTGGGGAAGCCTCCAGAAGCACCTTGAGGTTGTTGTCCGTCAACCGCTCCCGCGCGGTTTCTTGTTCGAAGCCCTTCGCCACCTCGTAAAAGCGCATTCCGGCGGGCCCACCGGGCCGGCGGCCGCGGATCTTCTCCGCACGGGTTGTGTCGACCCACCACTTGCGGGCAACAATCGCGTCTTCGGTCTTGGGATCGCTCATAGACATCAATGTTTGGTTTTGGCGCGGGTGCCTGGGCGAGCCTTGCGTGAATTCCCGTTCGCTCCGTTCGTCACGCCCTGGACCATGCGTTTGGCAAACAGGTCAGCCTTCCGCTCCGCATCCGCCCAGAGGACATAATGGCCGAGTTCGTGGTAGACGGCTGCAATCCACTGCCGTTCCGAATTGTATTTGCGGCCATTTTTCCAATTCTCCGGGTGAACCAAGTGAATTTTGCCATCCTCATAGGTCTTCCCTACGACTTTGCCCCAGTCGAGGTACTCGAACCATTCCACCTTCGGTGGGCGGAGGTGGTAGAACTTGCTGACCAAGCGGATTGCGCGCCGGAATTCTGACTCTTTATGAGTTCGAAAAAACGTTTCCAGATGCCGGTGAATGATTCGGCGGTCTCGCAATGGAGGGAGGATCATCCGCATAACCCAATACCCGCGTTGCACGTGTAAAAGCCGCTTCGAAAGCTGTCAATCCAGGAGTTCGCGGTTGCTAGAGTCGTTACCCCGAGGACGCTAAACGGGAAGTCGATGTACCCGATAATTTTGCAGATCGGGCCAGTGACGATTTATTCGTTTGGCCTCATGATGGCGATTGCCTTTTTGGTTGCCGGCTTTCTGACCAGCAAAGAGCTGGTGCGCAAGGGCTACCCCGGCGAGCTGGGCTCCAGCCTCGTGGTGTGGGCCGCCTTGGGTGGGCTCGTGGGGGCGCGGTTGTTCCTGTTCGTCGAAGATCCCAGCGCGTTTTGGCAGCACCCGTTGGGCACCCTTTTCAGCGGTTCGGGTTTTGTTTGGTACGGTGGTTTATTTGGCGGAATGGTCGCGACCTATGTGGCGGTACGCCGCGCCGGGGCCCCCTGGCTCCGGGTGGCGGACGCTGCTGCACCGTCGCTAGCGTTGGGGCACGCCATTGGCCGAATTGGATGCCAGTTGGCTGGGGATGGGGATTGGGGAAAGGTGACCACGGTTCCCTGGGGCATGGCGTATCCAAAAGCGATTATCGGATGGCCCTATCCTCCGGGCGTGGTTGTTCACCCGACTCCGCTTTACGAAGCGGCAGCGTACAGCTTGATTTTCTTGATCTTGTGGATGCTAAGAACGCACGAACGTCCAGCGGGGTCGCTCCTATGGGCCTATTTCGTTCTCGCCGGTACGGCTCGTTTCTTCGTGGAGTTTCTGCGGATCAATCCCATTTGGTGGCTCGGCCTCACGCAAGCGCAATGGATTAGCTTGAGCCTGGTCATTGCCGGGGCGGTGGGGTTGGTGTGGCCGGCTGTGGTGAGCTTGGGGGCCCGAAAGAGCCGTGGCACCCTATGAAGCAGCGGATCCTTTTGCCGGTGTTCGTGGCCGGGGCGTTGTTGTTTGCCCTGGTCCTCGTCTTGCAAAGCCAGCGTCGGGAGCGGGCTCGTTTTGCAGCACCCTCCTTTCAGGTGCAGACGCTCGACGGCCGCACTGTACGGCTGGAGGACTACCGCGGACGAGTGTTGTTTCTAAATTTCTGGGCAACTTGGTGCCCCCCGTGTCGGGAAGAGATGCCGTCGATGCAGCGCGTGCATCAACGCTTCGCGCAACGCCCATTTGCAATGCTGGCCATCAGCCAAGACGCCTCGCCGGAACCAGTGCGGGCTTTCGCGAACAGTTTACGCCTGAGCTTTCCGATCGGCCTGGATCCGAAGGGGGAACTGCCGGAACGCTACGGTGTGACCGGCTTTCCTGAAACCTTCATCATCGACCCGGAGGGCAAAGTCGTCCGCCACGTCGTTGGCCCGCTCGAGTGGGACGATCCCGAGGCGATCGCTTACCTGGAGGAGGTGATTGCCTCGGCCGAGCGCGCGCCCCAGGACGGGGCGGGCAGGCGTTAACGCGGCTGAGCGTGCAACGCATGGCGGCGCAGAGAAGCATGGCGGCGTTCGTACTGGCAATTGCAGCCGCCCTCTCACTCGTGTTTCCACCGCGATCGGCTCGGGCTCAGAATTTCACGCTTCGATACATCGTATCTTTAGAGAACTCACGGGAACCGGTCGTTTCTGTGCGCTGGGAACTCGCAGGCATTGACGAAGTGCAGGAGATTTCGCTCCGCTTTCGCGGCCCATCTCCAAGGGAGCTAAAAGCCACGGGAATTTTGCTCCAAGAAGGCGAGCGTTGGATTTGGCGGCCCACTCAACCATATGCTCGGCTGTTCTATCGAGTGGACGTCAACTCACGACGCGGATCGCAGCAGCGCTTCGACAGTTACCTCGCGAGCAATTGGCTCGTGTCGCACGCGCGTCAACTTTTCCCGTTGGTAGGAGTGACCTACCGGGCGCCGTACGGTGCGCCGGCGGCGTATTCCAAGCTGCGGTCGCGGGCAACGCTTGCATTTCAAATGCCGCCGGGCTGGCGTTGTGTAGCGCCCTACGCCGCGCGGCAGCAAAACGTGTTCGAGCTCAGCGGCCGGCGCTCTTTTCTTACTCCACGAGGGTGGTTTGCCTGTGGTCATCTCGAAAGCGAGGCGCGGGAAATTGCCGGCGTGCGAATCGAACTTGCGCAAGTGGGCGGCGTGGCTGGCGACCGCGAGGAAATTTTTACTTTTCTTGAAGCCACCTTCCCGTTGCTTCATCGTCTCCTCGCAGGAGACACAGCTCGCATCTTAATCATCCGAGCCCCGGACCCGATGTGGCATGGCGGAATCAGCGGTGAAGGATCCCTTTTTTTGCATGCCAAGCGCCCCGTTCGCGATCCAGACAGAACTTCGGCGTACCTGCACGAGCTGTTTCACGTCCTACAGCCGTTTAAGCCTGCTGCCGATGCGGATTGGCTCGTCGAGGGACTTGCCGAATTTTACTCCCTAGAGCTGCAGCGCCGTGCTGGGCTGCTGGATGAAAGAGGCTTCAAGAAGGGCCTCCGGCTGTTCGAGCGCTATGGTTTGTGGAACGTGGACCTGCGAAGACAACATGACAATCCGGCAACAAACAATAGTGCGCCATTGGTTCTTTATGCGTTGGACCAACGGATTCAGCGCCTCACTGCGGGCAAAGCCCGGCTCGACGACGTGTTGCGACGGCTCGCCGAGAGCCAATCTCGTGTCGATTCGGCTACGTTTCAGAGCACTGCAGAGTCCGTTGCGGGTGCGTCGCTCAAACGCTTCTTTGAGCGATACGTCTTCGCCGGGCAAGTTCCCCAGCTCAACCGTGTCGATTGAACAAGGGTGCAACCCGAGAGAGTGGGCGGAGCGCTCGAACCAGAGAGATCCTGAACAATAAGCGAGGGGACAATGATTGACGGGACTATTTTGTGGCCGCTCGTGGTCATTCTACTTTTGATCTTGGCCAACGGCGTCTTTTCGGCGGCAGAGATTGCCATTGTGACCGTGCGTGAAAGCCGGTTGGTGCAACTGGCCAAAGAGGGCCGTCCAAGCACCACGGTAATCTTGGAACTCAAACGGCAGCCCAGCCGGTTCCTGGCGACCGTTCAGGTAGGAGTGACCATCGTAGGCTCCATGGCCTCTGTACTAGGTGGCGCTTACGCCGCCACACGTCTGGCCTCGGTGTTAGAACACATTGTGCCGCCGGCGCTGGCTCCCTGGACACCGACTGCGGCCCTGGCCGGCATGGTTGCAGTGATCTCTTATCTTTCCCTTGTGGTCGGAGAACTCCTCCCCAAGTCTTTAGCGCTGCGCAATCCAGAGCGAATTGCCTTCGCTACCGTTCACGTCATCCGCATCCTCGCAGCGGTATCCGCACCGCTCGTTCGGCTCCTCACGCTTTCCACCGATACTCTGCTCAAAGTCCTCGGCGTTCCTACCCGCACCGCAGAAGTTTTCATCACCGAGGAGGAGGTGAAACACATTGTGCAGGAAGGAGCTCGTCACGGCATCTTCGATGAAGCCGAACGCCAACTGATTCACAGCGTGTTCGAGTTTACCGACACCTCGGTGCGAGAGGTGATGGTACCGCGCTCAGAAATTCATGCACTGGAGGAAACCACCGCCCTGAATGAGGCACTGTGCAAGCTTGTGGAAACCGGTTTCTCACGGATGCCAGTCTACCAAGGCGATCTCGACCACATCGTGGGCATCGTTCATCTGAAGGACATTTTGCGGGAACTCGATAAACCGAAGCCAGTTTCACTTCGAGAAATTGCCCACCCGGCCTTTTTCGTGCCCGACTCCATGCAAATCAGCGATCTTTTGCGGGAGTTGCAGGCACGCCGGGTACACATGGCGGTGGTCGTAAACGAGTTTGGAACCGTTGTCGGCCTAGTGACAATCGAGGACTTACTTGAAGAGATCGTTGGCGAGATCCGCGACGAGTTCGACACCGATGAGGAACAACCGATTCAGGAAATGCCTGATGGGTCGCTGCTCGTGCAGGGGTCCCTTTCTCTCGACGAACTGACCGAACGCTACGATCTGCCGTTCCGGAGCACGCCGGATTACCGCACGGTCGCGGGTTTGGTTTTGGCCCGTTTCAAAAGGTTTCCAAAAGGCGGTGAAGCGATCGTCGAGGGACCTTACAAAATGACCGTCGTCGTGCTCGACGGGCGCAGGCTGCGGAAAATCCGCATCGAGGGACCCATCCGCAAACGCGCCGAGACGCGCTCGTAGTTTCCGCGCCTCCGTGGTCTGTGCGAGCGCTAATCCAGCCTAGACAAAGCCCCCGGGCAGCGGAACGCAAGGGAGTTCTCATGACGTGCGATGGTGCTTGCGAACTGCCCACCAGGATGCGACAGGCCCACCACTGCCCCAACAGCTCTATCCTGGCCGAGCGAGGATAGTAGGAACAAGCGGGTCCTGCGACCACGCCAGCCCCCAGTCGCGAGCTGGCGAAGTCTTTAGAATAAGGTGCCAATCGTGAAGTGAACGGCCCCAAACGCCTCGCCTCGGCGCCGATCGAGCTTAATTCCGTAGTGCAGGGCTAACGGCCCCACCGGAGTCTCGTAAAGTAGACCCATGCCAGCAGACCGACGAAAATCCTCGAGCGAAATCGATCGATCCTGTAGGTAAACCCCCCCTGCGTCCACGAAGGCCACTCCGATCGCACCCCAGACTAGGGGAAAGCGCAGTTCCGTGTTCACGTTCAGGGAGAGGTCGCCTCCGAGGGGGTTACCACCAGGAAAGACCCGTTTGCCAAGCGCGTCAACAATGGGCGCGCCCTGCGGGCCGATGCTGTTCTCCGAGAAACCCCGAACAGTGGAACGCCCACCAAGGAAAAACCGTTCGCGGATCGGAACAACAGCGCCTGAGAATGTGCGCGCCCAGCCTGCCCGAAGAGCATACAACCAGGTGAGCGACTCACCTAACGGGACGTAGTGGCTGTGGTGCCATTGAAGCTTTGCCAGCGGCTCGTCTGAACCAAGAAAACCAGCGGCGAGCCGAAATCGCACCGATTCGAACACTCCGCGGTGCGGCATAAAGGGATCGTCACGCCCCTCGTATACCAAGAACGGTCCGACACCACCTGTTCGGAGCTGCCCCTCGTCAGCAGGATTGAATACCCGGGCATCTGGTCGCAAGTCGAAAATGCGCGCCTGTTCCCACTGAAATTCCACGCCTGTTAAAAGTGCCGAGCGCCACCTTCGCTCGAGTGCCGGGACGAGTGCCAATCGTTCGATGCTGAATTGATCGACAGAGCGCGTCGCCCGCTGGCCAATGACATTGGTTCGCAGGGTCCAACTGGTCTCCCAGAACTGCGGGTCGCGAAATCCAAGGTCCACTAAGTACTCATTTGGGGCGGTTGCCTGAGCCGGGTCTAGGGCAATATCACCGCGCAACCCAAGTCGTTCACCGCGGTGGCGCAAGTTGATATGCGCGATTTCTCCGAACGCCCGGAAACCGTCGCGCGTGTTGTAGCCACCGCCGAAGCTCACCGACAACGGAGGTCGTTCCTGCACCTGCACCACGACGTCACGAGGAATCTCTCCCGATGTTTTCGCAGTCTCGAACGGCTCCAAAGCATCCACGAATACCCCCCGGAACAAGCCAAGCTGGTACAGGCGAGTTTGCGCATTGGCTAACGACTGCGGAGTCAGCGGCGCGTCGGGTTTCAGCTGAGATTCCCGTCGAACGACCGACGAATGCACCTGTAGGTTACCGCGCACCCGTATTTCCCCCACTCGCTGCAAGGCGCCGGGGTTTACCTCGAACGTCACCGCCGCCAGGCGTTGCAAGGCTTGCTCTTCGATGATCCGCCACGTTCCAGTTACCGTGGCGTCTGCGTATCCAGCGTCGCGGAGGTAACGGGCTACCCGCTCTGCTTCGCGCTCTAGGGCAAAGGGGTCAAACGCACGCCTGAGACGGATCTCCTGCAGAGCTGGCCGGCGGATTCCTTCGGGAAGGCCCGCAAAATCGAGCTGCGCCGTCACTACGGGAAGCCCTTCATCCACCACGATGGTCACATCGATCCGCCCTTCACTGCGGTCGATGTCGATGCGGTAGTCGGTGATTTCCGCATCAACGAATCCGAATTCTCGGTAACGAAACCAAAGCCGTCTTAGGTCCTCCTCGAAGCGCGAGGGCACGAGAAAGCCATGTCGTCGAGGAAACCACGAACGTGGCCCCGTGGACATGACCTCGAGCAGCTTCTTCTCGGAAACCCGTTGACGGCCCTCGAAGGTGACCCGACGGATGGTGAGCAAGGGACCCTCATCGATCACTAAGCGGATCCGTTTTTTGTCGGGGTCGGATCGCTCGACCGAAAGACGCACGGCTACCAGATAATGTCCTCGCTCCTGGTAGAGTTGCTTGGCAACGCGCGCGAGCTGTCTCCACGTTCCGTCCGTGATGAGCAAACGTTCCTTGAGCCGGGCCGCGGCGAGGATTTGGTCCTTTGAGACTCGCCGATTGCCTTCGACAACGATTTCGCAGCGCGGGCCCGGACGGAGAGCCAACCGCAGCGTGCCGGAGATGCTGCTCGTTTCGACGAAGTCGGCTGTAGCTCTGGCCTCGAGATAACCCTGCTCTCTGAGGTACCGTACGGCCGCCTTCTCAACTTCTTTGGCGCTCCGTGCGGTCCACCGCTCACCCGAACGCACGGGCAACGCGCGCAGGAAAGCCTGAGGGTCCGTTATGTCCGCCCCGAACCACTCAATGGTCGTAATGGTTTGTGGGCGTCCCTCGTGGATCCAAATGTGCACTGCGGCCGATTCTGGGTCGCAGGGCTTTGCCTCGACCCGAACCGCCACCTCCGGGAAGCCGTTGTTTCGGTAAAGCGCCGACAGCCGTTGTTCGGAACTCGCCAAGACCTTATCGTCGAGTGCTGTTCCAACCGGCAGCCGTGCAGTTCGCTCGAGTTCGCGGAGCGAGAACGATCGCTGCCCATGAAAGACCACGCGGCTGACCAAGAGCTTTGGCTTCACGGACACAAGCAAGCGCACCCCGCCGTCCTCCGTCCGTGGTGTGAGCTCCACTTCCCGATACCGTGCCGTCGCTTGGATCGCGCTACGAATCCGCGCCTCGGTGTCGGAGTTCCAGTTCTGCGACAAAAACTCCTCGAGCAGGACGTTGAGCTCCCCTTTCTGCCACTCTGGTTCCCCACGCACCTCTACTGATACGAGAGATCGTGGTTGGTGTTCGGGCTCCGCGAAGGCCGGAGCACTGCGCGACAGGGCCACAGCGCAGGCGAACCAGCCCACTGCGGCCCAGAGAATCATGCGTATCAACACGTTCGATCTCCGCCACCCTTAGGGGCAAGCCAAAGAAAACGGCGCGCGGAGAAACTCCACCCGGAACTTAAGGTCTCCGGAAAAAGCACCTGCCGCTTCGTGTGTCGCGCTTTCCCAACCGCCCAGTAGGGAAACACGGCGCGTCAATCGGTATTCCAGTTGAACCGTCTGCCGGGCTTGCGCGCCCACGCTCGTTGATGCCGAGGCATAGAAACGTTCACTGAGCTCTTTACCGACAGTCACGCGTGGCTCCACTGTACCTGTGTCACGAGCTTGAGTGGCAGACAGCTCGAATCGGTCTACCCCCAACCAACGCTGCACGCGTTGTTCTGCCTCGCGCTTGGGAAGCAGGGCAAACGCCGCTCCTGCGGGTGAAAATCCACCCGTTTGCCCCACCATCGCGCGGGTACGACCTGTCGCCAGCAGACTCAGGATGTCTTCCGGTGCTAACGAGGGATCGTCGGCAGAAAATTGTACTCGTGGCCGGTCCGCCTGCCCTGTAACCTGCGCGGTGACGAGGTATTCGGCTTGCGGTGTGGCTACGCGGGTTTCTGCAACAAAATCGAGCCATGGGTTCAAACTCGCAGGATCTCGGAACTCCAGCGTGCCAGCGGTGATCGTGAATGTACGGCCTTGGAACGTCACTTCGCCATCGAGGACCCCGATCCTGCCACCGACCAGTGGTCGACCGATGGTGCCGCCGACCCAGAGATCGAGCCAAAACTCAACTTTGGCGATGTTGTTGTCCAGGAACACATGACCCGGCGAATGGATTTTCAAGTCAAGCCCGACCGGGGTTCGCATCACAGTTTGCACGCGCCTGGGAGCGAAGAGGCGATCTCGCAGCCAGCGCAAGAGGTCTCCGAGCGCAAGATCGCGGTCGTACACGGCATTCAACACCTGGAGATCGCCGGCAACGCTGAGATTGTCCCAGGTGCCGGTAAGTTCGCCACGACCGGACAAGCGCGCCTGGAGGTCGTCACCCCACGAGCCTGCAACGTCGTGCAAAGTCCAGGAGAGTGCCGGCCCAGAGTACAGACCAGCCTGGCCGTTGATCGAGAGTTTGCCATCGCCGACCACTGCCTCGATGACCACATCGCGCACCGACTCGTTTTGCAGTGTCGCGTGCCCTCGAATCGCGCTCAGCGGTGGGAAGCCTTCGATTTCCAAGATGCCGTCCTTCACTGCCAGGCTGCCCTGCGCTTGCCATTCCCCTAGGGATCGGCGTTCGATCCGAGCCCCGATGGTTGCTGCTCCGCTGGCTTCAAGAATTGGCTCTCCGAGCAACTCCAACAGTACAAGGTCGGAAGTGCCGTGAATTTCCGCTTCCATTTCACCATCGATGCGCCCTTTGGCCGCGACTTCGATCTTGGAACCGTCACTTTCGAGTCGCCACGGATCGAGGCGAAAGGTGTCGCCATCCAACTGCAAGTGGAAGGGTATCGTTGCTTCGAGACGATAGGGCTCCCGAGCGAGGACGAACCGGTTGAGTTTGATCTCCGCTCGCTCGACGCGAGGCTGGGCCAGGCGGCCACTGGCGACCGCCTGGCCGGCAGTTTCAATTCGGATCCTGCTGTGCGGCGCGACGACTTGGATCTGAGCTGCCGTCGCCGCGACATCGAAACGGTAGCCTTGACGAGGGTCAACTGTGCCTCGGAGCTGCAACTTTTGATCGAGCGCATCACCCTGGATGGTCCACTGCTTAGGTTCAAAATCGATGTGGATTTTGCCGCTCGCTAACTCGGCCTTATCCACCCGAAGGTCTTGCACCACCACCTCCGCGTTGCCGCGAGGAGTGAACAGCGGCCCGGACCATTCGCCTGCCACCGTCAACTGGCCTCCCACTCCGCGGCGCCCGAGCCCCACGATGGCGTCCAAGCGAATCGGGTCGCCCCTCAGTGCAGCGCGGTCCAACACGTTGCCCTTCCCTTCAGCATTGAGGTGAAGGTTCTCCTTCCCATCGCGCCGCGACAACTCCGCAGCCACTCGCCACTCACCGGTGCGATAGCGTGCCTCACAGCGAAAGCTTGTGATCGGTTCTTGCCAGATGCGGAACTGATTCACCACTGCCTGGAGATCCAGCTCTGCCGAAGAACGTCTTTGCCGGAGGGACAGCTCCCCGCTTACTCGCCCGCGGGAGACCGGGAGCGGATCGCCCCACAACCAAGTTGACGCCCCGGTGAGAAATTCTGCGCTGAAGTCTTTCGCGTTTACTTGCAGTGCGGTTTCGGGCTCTTGCCCTAGGCGCCAAACTCCGCTGACGTTTAAGTGTCCGCCGCGTTGGTCGCTGGCGTCGCAAGTGCCGGAGACTTGCCACTCGGGCGTGCCAACCGCACGAACACCGCAAACGGCTTCGCGTACAGTGCTCTGGAGCAGGCTGACTTGCACTAATCGGAGCGAGGTCTCGATCACCGTGAAACCTTCATGCACTCGCCACGCGCCCCCAACGCGGGCTCGTCCTGTCAGTCCCATGCGTTGACCAAGGGGTTCGAGGACGCTGGCCAAACTCTGCAGGTGATCACTTGCAATTTCTCCGTGACCGGTTTGTTCGTTTTCTCGCCAGCGATGCTCCAACTTAAACTCCACAGCGCCAAGCGCGGAACCAGCGATTTGGATGCCCCCTTCATGCGGGAGGATCTGCCCGGTGGCATTCCAGGCAATCGGCAGCGTCCTGAGCTGGAGCGGCACCGGAACTCGAACCCGAGTCCGGCCTGCGGCGGACCACTGAAGCTGCAGAGGCTTCAAGGGGCCAAGGATCTCACCGGAGAAATTCAACCGTTGCAGCGCATCCTGAGGAACCCGAAGCCCAACGAGCCGGGCTAAATTTCCAGGTGACGACACCCCTCCGCGAGCGGCAGCCGTGAGCTTGGGATGGTCGCCAAGATCGAATGCCACGTCGCCAGAAGCCCGGAGCGTTGCATGGCGAAGCCGAACCCTCTCAAAGCGGAGCTCAGGGCCTTGGCGCACAAACCGACCTCTCAGGTCCGCTCCCTCTATTTTCTCCCAAGAGCCGTTGGTGAGAAAAAAGCGGAAATCCACCACCGGATTCACAACCGGCCCATAGAGTTGGCCGATTCCGCTGAGTGTGCCGCGAACCACCGGGATGTCATCCGAGAACGCGGCCAGGCTTACGGCGTCGATCTTTCCATACACGCGCATGTGGTCACTGTCGATGCGCCGGAGCATCACAGCGCCTTGAGAGCTGCGCAGGCGCCCGAAAGTGATCCCTACGCTTGCTTGCGGGTCCCATTCGCCGTGCACTTCGACCTTTTGGATTGTGAGCCCGTGCGGACCACGTTCCCAACGGACACTGCCGCCTGCAACACGCCAGTCAACCTTCAGCGTGGGAGCCGAGCGCAGCTCGCATTCCAGCGATAGGGAGGCAAACTGCAGACTGGCGCCCTGTTGGCCATAAGGGAATCTCAGATGCCAATGGCGACCAGTCACCATCAAGCTCAATGGCACGCCGAGAAAGAGTTCGCCGCGGTGGGGCGCTCCACCTTTCTCCTCCCCGCCTACGCTACCAGGGGCCATGAGCCCGAAGTCCACGTCGAGCCCATCCACATCCGCGAGCAAACGGAGTGAGCGCGTGGTGAGTGAGCTCTGCCAGTCTACCGCCAGTTCACCACGCTGTACTGCCAGGGCCTCGCCGCATCGCAGGTTGCGCAGGGTCAACCTCCCCAAGGGATCCAAGGCCAAAGCATCGAGAGCGCACTCCCTACCGGTCGCTTGAGCAAGGCGCGTGAGTAAAGCGGTGCGCACCTTGCCTTGGCCTGCGTGGAAAAGCACCAGCACTGCAACGAAAGCGAGAGAGGCGAAGCCGAGGAGGACAAGCCAAACCCAACGGATCCCTCCCGCCACATTCTCAATGCCACGCATCGTCACCATGCCTTGTGTTTGCCGAGCCGCGACTTCCGCACAAGCGCGCTAGAACAAGCTGCCCCTGCTTGCTAGCCACACCGCTCATGCCCATGACTTTGGCCAGATCTTTGCGCGTCCGTAGCATTGGTGTGCTCGCCCTTTTTATGCTGGGAGTCCCCGGCCCGGCTCGTTCGTTGAGCTCTGTTCCAGAAAGTTTTTCGTCTGTCGCCAAAGCGGCACGGCCCGTGGTGGTGAACATTTACTCGATGCGGGTCGTTCGGGTGCCGGGGTCGACTGGCGATCCGGTAGAAGACTTCTTTCGGCAATTCTTCGGACCGGGCCTTCCGTATCGCGCGCAACGACAGCAAAGTTTGGGCTCCGGGTTCATCATTTCGAGCGACGGATACATCGTCACGAACGCTCACGTCGTCGCCTTGGCGCAGCAGATTCGCGTGCGCTTAGCGACACGCGAGGAGTACGACGCGAAGATCGTTGGCGTGGATCAAAAGACCGACATCGCGTTACTAAAGATTCGTCCGAAAGCGCCGCTACCAGCGGCAAAGTTAGGGGACTCCGACAGTCTTGAAGTCGGTGACTGGGTGGTCGCTGTGGGAAACCCGTTCGGCTTAGCGTCAACGGTTACAGCGGGAATCGTAAGTGCGAAGGATCGCGTGATTGGTGCAGGGCCATACGATGACTTCATTCAAACCGACGCATCGATCAATCCGGGAAACTCCGGTGGGCCGTTGCTGAATCTTCGGGGCGAAGTCGTGGGGATCAACTCCGCGATTTTCAGCCGCTCAGGTGGAAGCATCGGCATTGGCTTCGCGATTCCAATTAACCTAGCGAAAAAAGTGATTGACGAGCTCCGCGAGCACGGGAGAGTGATTCGCGGCTGGCTTGGTGTTTCCATCCAGGATGTGACTGCCGATATGGTGGAAGCCTTCGGCCTGGACCGCCCGCGCGGGGCACTGGTTGTCGAGGTCGAACCGGGAAGCCCTGCAGATCGAAGCGGGATCCGCCGGGGTGATGTAATCGTGGAATTCAACGGCGTGCCGATCGAAGAGAGCCGCCAGCTTTCTGCTCGAATCGCCGAACTCCCGGTGGGGCGCTCTGTCGGCGTAGTCCTCTTACGAGACGGCAGAGAGCGCCGCCTTACGGTCACCATCGCCGAATCCCTCGAGGAGGGGCAGCTGAGCAGGCCGAGTTCCGCCGCACGCGAGTGGGGTCTTGTCCTTACGGACCTTACTGCGCAATTGGCGGATCGTTTTCGCATTCCCCGCAACGTACGTGGTGCGTTGATTCGTGAGATCATCCCGGGCTCGCCCGCTGATCGCAGTGGTTTGCAACCTGGCGACGTGATCCGCCAGGTTGATCGAACGCCGGTCACGTCGGCAGCCACATGTGAGCGGGCCTTGGCCAGGGCTGGCGACTCCGTTCTCTTGCTGGTCCAGCGCGGGCAAGCCAGCGGCTACGAGCTTCTGCAGCGCAGCGAGGACGAGCCGTAAGCTGCTGGTCATATGGTCATTGCGCGGGCCAGTTAGCGTGTTCGGTGTTCGGGGGCATTGACCCCCAACCACAAACCCATAGCGATCAAATAAGCGATTGCCATCGAGAGAAGCGGCACAGACCAGGAGCCGAACGTATCGCGACTCCAACCTACGGCCACAGAGTTCAACGCTCCGCCGAGGTTACCGAACATGTTCATCGCTCCGGTGACGCTACCGGCATGTTTTCCTCCAACCGCCGAGCACACCGCCCAGGCCGGTGCCACGCACAGGGCTGCGAAGCCTGCGGCCAGGCTAAGGGCCAGGGCGGCAATCCACGGGCTTGCACTCCAAACTCCCGTGATTGTCCCCACCGCGGCCAGCGGTAGCCCCAGAAGCGCCGGTAGTCGCCGACCCCAGCGCTCACCCCAGCGCCGCGCCGCTGCATCACTTGCCCAACCTCCACTCGCAACACCCACGGCTATGCACAGCAAAGGAAGGGCGGCTAAGTAGCCGGCTTCGACAAAGCGGAAGCCTCTCTCTTCCATCAGGTAGGTGGGAAGCCAAGTGAGGAAAAAGTACCATCCGTAAATCACCAGAAAGTACATGGCGCAGAGGACGGCAACATTCCGATTCCACAGGGTCGCCCACGTAAAACTGTGCGGAGGTGCCTGCGTCGTTTGAGCGCCGATCCAGGCCAGTTCGGCTCGGTTTACCCGCGGATGCTCCGAGGGATGCTCGTAGAACAGCCCAAGCCAAACCACCACCCACAGGATTCCGATTGCGCCAAACACCGCAAACGACCAACGCCAACTCATCACCGTGAGCATGGTGGCGACCAAGGGTTGGCTCAACGCCCCAGCAATTGCGCCTGCCATGACCGTGAGCCCAAAAGCACGGCCAGCCTCAGTCGGAGGCAGCCATTGTCGGAAGGCCCGCGCCAACGTAGGCAGCAGACCGGCCTCACCCACTCCGAAAAGAAACCGCACGGCAACCAGGGACCAAAATCCGACCGCAGCACCGGTGAGCATCGTCATCACCGACCACCAAATGACGATGCGAGCCATCATCAACCGAGCGCCAAAGCGGTCCGCCAGCCAGCCCCCAGGGATCTCGAACAGCGCGTATGCGAAGGTGAAGGCGCTGAACACGTATCCGAGCTCCGTATCCGTTAGGTGAATGTCAGCACGGATGCTGGGAGCCGCGACGGCAATACAAACCCGATCCAGGTACGCAACCCCCATCACGGACAGTGCGAGTCCAACCACAACGAATCGAACTCGCGTCGGCGTGGGGCCGTCCCTTGGTGCCCGATCCATGGTGCACGCCAATACCAAGCTGAGGCCGGCAAGCAACCACGAAGCGGCCGCCTCGACCCGCGAATAGCCTTACCAAGGCCGGCCGTCCGGCTAGAAAGCGAACGGTCGGGTGCGGAAGCAGTCCCGACCGGTGAAAACGCGTTTGCACCCCGCGCCGTCGGCCCGCCCAGTGAGTAAGCCGGAGCTTATTGGTGTGCTGCCGCTCCTTCCCCGCTCTGCGCCTCGGAAAGTACTTTGCGCAGTTCCCGCTTCGTGCGTTCGTTGAGAATGCCATCGTCTCGAATGCCACGCGAGCGCTGGAAGGCCTGAATGGCGTTGACCGTTACTGCGTCGAGCTTGCCGTTCACCTCACCCAAGTATTCTTTGACTTCACGCAACGCGAGTTGAGCCTCGCGAACCTCCTCTTCAGTAACCGGTTGCGAAAGAGCCCGCGCTTGAACATCCGGGATCGACTCCTTGATTTTCTCCGCTGCCTCGCGGGCGCGCGCCTCCGTGTCTTGCTGGCAAGCGAGCATAAAGAACGACAAGGCACCGGCCACGAGCCAAAGCTGCATGACGCCGTTCTTGCTAACCATTCGCTTCGACCTCACCCGACAATTTTATTCAGGGGGTACTCGATAATCCCGGTCGCACCCTCGGCGATCAGCCGAGGAATGAGTTCTCGCACCTCAGCTTCAGGGATCACGCTCTCCACCGCGAACCACTCACGGCCTTCGAGTTTTCCGGTCGGGTAAAGCGGAGATATTGTAGGGGCGGTAAGGCTTGGGATCAGCGACACGACTTGCTGGAGCCGTTCCTTTGGAACATTCATCTTGATCCCCACCTTGCCCTCGGCCTCGAGAGCTCCCTGCAGAAGCATGGCGATTTGTTGGATCTTCGCCTGCTTCCATGGGTCGGACCAAGCTGCCTCGTTAGCAATCAATTGCGGGTTGGACTGAAATAGCTCGCATACGATGCGCAGGCGGTTTGCTCGGATCGTACTCCCGGTTTCAGTTACCTCCACGATGGCATCCACTAACCCATCGGCAGCTTTGGCCTCGGTGGCTCCCCACGAAAACTCCACATCGACCGGAATATTCCGTTCGGCAAAAAAGCGGCGCGTGTAGTTCACCAACTCAGTGGCCACTCGCTTGCCGCGGAGGTCCTCCGGCTTCTGCACCGGCGAATCCTCCGGCACCACCAGCACCCACCGCGTGGGGCGGAAGCTCGACTTGGAATAGACCAAATCACACACTGTGCGCACCCGCGCGTCGTTTTCCCGAATCCAATCGACGCCAGTTATGCCTGCGTCCAGCGTGCCGTCTTGAACGTAGCGCGCCATCTCTTGAGCTCGCACCAGCGAGCAGCGAATGCTGGGGTCGTCGATCGAGGGGAAGTAACTGCGGTCCGACACCGCGATCTTCCATCCGGCGCGACGGAAGAGTTCAACCGTAGCGTCTTGCAGGCTGCCCTTTGGAATTCCAAGCTTCAATCGCGGTGCTGCGGTATCGCTCATGGGCTCAACCCTATCGAATCACTTTGGTTGCCGGTAAAGCTCTCCCGGGTCCACCACTCGCTCTTCCACGACCTCCCATCGGTCGTCCACCCGTTTGCGGAAGAAACAACTCGGATACCCTTCATGGCAAGCGGCGCCGCCGTGTTGACGCACCTTGAGTAACACCGCATCGCGATCGCAGTCGATCCGAATCTCTTTGACCTCTTGAACATGGCCCGAGCTCTCGCCCTTGACCCACAACTGGTTTCGCGACGTGCTCCAGTAGCACGCTCTGCCCGTCGCCAACGTTGCTTCCCAAGCCTCGCGGTTCATGTAAGCGACCATCAGCACTTCGCCACTCTCGGCATCTTGAGTAACGACCACAACGAGGCCGCCACGCTTTGCAAAGTCGGGCTCGATGTTCATGAAGCTGCGTTTGCTAACACACCGCCTGAAACACGGCAACGCGTTAGGCCCCATCCAACCAATCGGGGCTGGTGCCGGCTGGCAGGTTTGCTCCCTGTGGGCATGGGGCTAATGTGCCTAGCACATGACGAGGAGAGAAGGATGAGACTGGACGAAATTGCGCTTCGCATTGGGTGTGAGCTGCGCGGCGCCGGCGACGTAGAGATCCATAGGATTATGCCGATTCAAGAGGCGGGGCCGGGCGACCTGACTTTTCTCGCCAACCCCAAGTACCGCCGCTATCTGGCGTCGACGAAGGCCTCCGCTGTCATTCTCCACCGCAACGAACCGGAGATCCCCCTGCCCTCACTTCGTGCGGATGACCCTTATGAAGCGTTTGCGCGGGCGGTCGACTTGTTTTTCACCCCGGTGCCAACTTGGGAAGGCATTCACCCAACAGCCGTGATCCATCCATCGGCGGAGCTTGGTCCGGACTGCACCATTGGCCCCTACTGTGTCATCGGCCCGGGGGTAACGCTCGGCGCCCGCGGAAGGCTCGAAGCTCACGTGGTGCTGTACCCCGAGGTGAAGATCGGCGACGACTTTCACGCTCATAGCCACGTCGTGGTGCGCGAGCGGGTCATCATTGGCCACCGGGTGACACTGCAACCGGGCTGCGTGATTGGCGGCGACGGTTTCGGCTTCGTGCTGTCGCCCGACGGGGTAGCCCGCCGCATCACCCAAGCGGGCACGGTGATTCTCGAGGATGATGTGGAGGTCGGAGCGAACACCACGATCGACCGCGCGGCAATCGGCGCCACGCGCGTGCGTCGCGGTGCAAAGCTCGACAATCTCGTCATGGTTGCTCACGGGTGCACGATTGGTGAGGGGACAGCCATTGCCGCGCAAACCGGATTGTCGGGCAGCACCCAAGTGGGTCGATTCGTCCGCCTCGGAGGTCAGGTGGGTGCTGCCGGGCATCTTTCGATCGGCGATGGCGCACAGGTGGCCGCTCAGTCGGGAGTTCATAATGATGTCCCTGCCGGGGCAACCTACGGAGGGACTCCGGCGGTAGAGATCCGGCAGTGGCGCAGGAAGCACGCAGCGCTGCAGCGCTTGCCCGAGGCGCTGCAGCGGTTACGACGCTTAGAACGCCAAATGGAGGTACTGGTTGCACGCGCCGGAAGATTTGATGACGGCAGGGAGGAAGAATGATCGAAGTCGTCCCGATCCCCCAACTCGTGGACAACTACGCGTACCTCGTCATTGATCCCAAAACGAAAAAAGCGGCGGTGATCGATTGTGCTGAGGCCGGCCCCGTGCTGGAGGAGGTGCGCAAACGAGACGTCCAAGTCACGGCACTGTTGCCGACACACCACCATTACGATCACGTCGGCGGGCACGAGGAGTTTTTGCGAACGTTCCCAGTCGATGTGTATGCATACGTAGGACAGCGGTCGCGCATCCCTGGGTGCACCCGCGAAGTTTCCGAGGGTGACGAGATTCGAATTGGAGCCCTGATCACGAGCGTGATCTTCATTCCTGCCCACACAACCGGTCACGTTGCCTACCACTTCCCGGGCGAGAAGGTGGTGTTCACCGGAGACACCTTGTTCGTTGCCGGGTGCGGTCGCCTATTCGAAGGCGACGCAGCGACGATGATGGCTTCCCTACAAAAGCTGGCATCACTTCCGGATGACACGAAGGTCTACTGTGGGCACGAATACAGCCAGAAGAATCTAGAATTTGCCTTGCAGCTCGAGCCTCGGAACCAGGCGTTACAGCAAAAGTACCAACGGGTACTCACGCTACGCCAGCAGGGTCTGCCAACGGTGCCCAGTACTATCGCCGAAGAGAAAGCCACAAATCCCTTTCTGCGCTGGCACAGTGCCGAGTTGCAAGCTTCCCTGCGACAAGTCGACCCGAATCTGCCGTTAGAGCCCGTCGCAATCTTCGCCAAAGTACGGTCGTTGAAGGACGCCTATTAGTGCGCGTCCGGCTTCCACTGGAGGCCGTGACACACGTTCCGAGCGGAGCATCATGGACGAAGGTAGAAACGCGCCGTCGAGTTGCATTGGCGGAGAGGTGCCTTTAGGTAGTCACAAATCGGTATGAGAGCACAGCCCACGCGCTACGACGAACTCGAGCACATTATCGACGCGGTAACGGCGAGCTACGACGGGACTCACGAAATCGACAGCTTGGAAACAGCCGCCCTGCCGAACCGACGTGCCGTCATCGACGCACTCCACCACCTCAAGCATGTCATCTACATGGGCTTTTATACGCTGCGTCCACTCACGCGTGGCAACCTGCGCTATGCCATCAGTGAGCATCTGCACCCGGCTTACGAAATTTTGGTGGAACAGATCGGGCGTGCCCAAACTTGGGAACGCATGTGTTCGCGTGAAACCGTCCCACGTGACCCAGGCTGGGCCGAAGAAGTCGTCCTCAGGCTCCTGCGAAAACTCCCCGAACTGCGTGACCTCTTGAACCTCGACGTACTCGCAGCCTTTGCAGGCGACCCTGCGGCCAAAAGCGTGGAAGAAGTCGTCTTCAGTTACCCTGCCATCCAGGCGATTACGACGCACCGCATCGCTCACGAGCTTTACCTCGAGCAGGTGCCCATGATCCCACGCATTCTCTCGGAGTACGCCCACAGCGAGACTGGCATTGACATTCACCCAGGAGCGACAATCGGGAAGAGCTTTTTTATCGACCACGGGACTGGAGTGGTCATCGGAGAGACGTGCGTCATCGGCAACAACGTGAAAATCTACCAAGGGGTTACCCTCGGCGCGTTGAGCGTGCCGCGGGATGCCGACGGAGTGTTGCTTCGGAACCGGAAGCGACACCCGACGATTGAAGATAACGTCACGATCTACTCGGGAGCGACGATCCTCGGAGGCGACACCGTCATCGGCGAGGGATCCATCATTGGCGGGAACCTGTGGATCGTCGAGTCCGTGCCCCCGCACAGTCGCTTGACTCGAGAAACGCATCCGCAACACCGTTGAAGGCCGAGGTGGTCTCGCTGCTCGTGGGTAGGCGCCCCAACGCCAACCAGCAGGCCGACGCGCTGCTCAAGTGTGCGCTAAGCAATCGCTACACATCGCCGCCCCGCTCGTTTCGTGCTGCAGGTGGTAGTATGGGCGCGGTATGTGCACCCGACGATTGCCGTTTTTTGCAACAGGCCTGTGGGCATCCCTGTGCGCGACGTCGGTCATCCTCAGTGGTTGCTCGACGAGGAACGAAATATTCCAGGCGCAAAGCCAGCTTCTTGTCGCCCGGCCGAACTCTGCCTCCACGATCAGCGCCTTGCTGGACGACGCCACCCACAATTGGACCGACAAGCCCATCGAGGCACGGGAACTGTGTTCGCTTGGGCGTGCCACGGTGCAGCTCGTGCGCATTCTGGGCGCTGAAGAACCGCACGATCATCCGGATCACGACCTGCTGGTCGTGCTGCTTCGTGGCGGAGGCTCGATGGCCCTGGCCGATCGCACCGTTCCACTGCAAGCGGGCGATGTGGTCGTTATCGAACATGGTGCTCGGCACGCGTTTCGGAACCATCACCGAGGCGGCTCTCTTGCCCTAGTTGTCCGGCTCAGCCCTGCTGCTGGTGGGGAGCCGTCAATCCGTTGATGCGCTAAGGTCGTTGGCTAGTGTTGGAGCGGAAAGGGTTCGCTTGATGGCCATTCGGATTACGCGAGTGTACACCCGAACAGGTGACCAAGGGGAAACCGCCCTCGTTGGAGGCAAACGAGTCCCGAAGGATACCGCGCGAATCGAGGCCTACGGTACGCTCGACGAGTTGAACGCAGTGCTCGGCATTGCTCGCACATTCAACAGCGAAACGCAGCCGGTGCCAGTACGTGAACGTGTGGAAGCGATTCTCAAGCAACTGCAAAATGAGCTATTCGACCTCGGGAGTGAACTCGCAACGCCCCCGGAAGCCCATCACAGCGAGATGTTTCGCGTGAGCGAACGCGAAGTAACCGCACTGGAGAAAATGTTGGACAGTTTGCAGACGGACCTGGAGCCGCTTCGGTCCTTCATTTTACCCGGCGGAGGAAAGGTCAGCGCCTTTTTGCATCAAGCACGCACGGTGTGCCGCCGTGCCGAGCGTCTGGTATTACGGCTGAGCCGAGAAGAGGACATTGGCCCTTGGCCACTTCGGTATCTCAACCGACTGAGCGACCTCTTGTTCGTACTCGCTCGCTGGGTGGCAAAGCAGACTGGCGAGCCGGAGTTTCTCTGGGAGCGCGGCTTACAGCCTCGGGCGAAGAACCGTCCCGCAAAGACCGAAAAGGGGGAATCAGAGTGACACAATCGACATTGTATCTCCGGCAACTCGAACTCGGTCCGATGGAAAACTTTGTATACATTGTCGGGGACCGAGCCACGCGCAAGGTTGCGCTGGTCGATCCTGCGTGGGACATTGATGCGATCGTCGCAGAGTTGGAAGAGCACGAACTCGATCCAGTTGCGATCTTGATCACGCACTTTCACCCGGACCATCTGGGCGGCAACCTGTTCGGCCACCACATTGCCGGAGCTGCTGAGTTTCTCCAACGCAACTACCCGTTGAAGGTCTACCTCCACAAAGCGGAGGTCGACTACGCCCAGCGCATCGCCGGGCTGTCGAGTTCGGATTTGGTGCCGACCGAGGGCGGGGATACTCTTCAGGTGGGTAACGTGAACATCCGCTTTCTCCACACTCCCGGACACACGCCGGGGTCGCAATGCTTTCTCGTGGAGAACTCTCTGATTTCCGGCGACACGCTGTTCATTGGGAGCTGTGGGCGTGTGGATCTCCCCGGTAGTGATCCCGCGCAAATGTACGACAGCCTGGTGAACAAGCTCGCCGCCCTTCCCGAGGAGACCATTCTCTATCCCGGGCACAACTACGCTTCAGAGCGAAGCTCGACAATCGGCAAGGAAAAACGGTCCAATCTCTACCTCCGTTTCCAGCGGCTCGAGGACTTTTTGCGCTTCATGGGATACGCATGAGCGCCTTCCCGTCGCTCTTTGTGTACGGAACTCTTCGGGACGCAAATCTCGTTTATCAGCTGACCGGCAAGTCGTTTCGGTCCGAAGAGGCCTGGCTTTTGGATTACGAGCGGCACGAGTTGCCGCACACCTACCCATTCGTGACCGCGTCGCCAGGGAAATGCGTGCGCGGCCTGATCTTGTATGATGTCGACCAGGAGTCGCTCACCGCGTTCGATCGTTACGAATGTCGCGGGGTGCTTTACGACCGGGTAACGGCCAGGGCAAAAACGAGAAACGGAGTTCAGGAGGTGCTCGTCTACGTGCGTTGCAAGGATCGCCTTCCGCTCCGCGAGCAAGACGGCAGCGACGGTCCTTGACTTGCACGAACAGCTTGGCTGACTAGCACGAGCGCCTATGGACGGTGACTCCGCTTCATCGCTTTCTGTCGCTGTAGTTGGCGGCCGCAGCGCGGCACTGACCCGCCAAGAACTTCTGCACACCATTTGGCAGCTTGCGTGGCCAGTCATCATCACCCTGTTGCTGGAGTCACTCGTCGGTTTGGTCGACACACTGATGGTGGGCAGGCTCGGAGCCGACGCAGTTGCGGCTGTCGGAGTTGGCGCTCAGATCCTCAATAGCGTGAGCATCGCAATGACGGCTGTGGGCACCGGCACGTTAGCGCTGGTGGCGCGGTCGGTAGGTGCCGGGCATCGAGACTTTGCCGAACGGGTGGTGGCGCAAGCGCTCATCGCCGCCAGTGCTTTATCCTGCCTGTGCATCGCCCCGGTGATTGTGTTTGCCGAGTCTGTCGTTGGCTGGTTCGGAGTACAGCCGCAAGTGCATGAACTCGGTACGCAGTTCACCCGCTTGGTGATGCTCTCGATTCCCCAGTCGGCCACGCTCTTCGTCATCGGCTCGGCACTGCGGGCCGCGGGTGACACCCGCACGCCTCTGTTGATCGGCGCCTTAGTGAACGTGGTGAACGTTGTGGGCAACTATGTGTTCATCTTTGGCGCATTTGGATTTCCGGCGCTTGGTGTGCGCGGTTCAGCGCTGGCCACCGTAGTGGCTTTTACAACCGGCGTTGTGCTGGGCGTCGCTCTGCTGATGCGCGGTCGGCTATCGCTGCGGCTGGAACCCGATCACTTTCGCGTCGACTTCACGCTCATTCGGCGCGTGCTTCGGATTGGCTATCCCGCGGCCACCGAGCAGTTGCTCATGCAAGTTGGATTCTTCCTCTACCTGGTGTTCGCGGCTCGGTACGGTACAAGCGCCGTGGCCGCGTACTTCATCGGTGTTCGGATCCTCGCGCTCTCCTTCTTGCCCGGCTACGGTTTTGCTGCAGCGGCTGCCGCATTGGTAGGCCAAAGTCTTGGCGCGAAACAGCCGCAATTGGCCCGGCGGTCGGGTTGGGAATCGAACCGCCTCGCAGTTTACCTCATGTCGCTGTGCGGCATCGTGATCATCGCACTGGCGGCCCCGATTGCTTCGACGTTTGTCGACGATCCGGAGGTGATTCGCGATACTGTCGCGTTCATTTGGGCACTCGGTGTCTCTCAACCCTTCATGGCGATCGACTTCACCTTGGGCGGCGCACTTCGAGGCGCGGGCGACACCCGGTTCCCGCTGGTAGCGGTTTTCGTTGGTTTCTACGGTTGTCGTCTCGGCTGTGCGTACTTGGTGACAAACGTGGTTCACTGGGACGTACAGTGGCTCTGGCTCTCGTTGGTGGGTGATTACGTGGCCCGAGCCGCGCTGAAAGCGTGGCGGTTTCACAGTGGCCGCTGGGAAAGTGTCCGGGTGTGAATCGCCGGGTGGACACTGCAATGGATTGCACGCTCGCATCCCCCGGGCGATGACGAAGCGCCAAGTGTCAGCCAGCGGACGTGACTCGTGTCGCCCGTTGGAGGGAGGCCGATCAATTCTCTGGCGATGCGCTTTCCACGCGGGCGCAAGAGGAGCAATTTGTTGACAAGGTGTAGAGCCCTGGCTAAACAGCGCGCTCGCAATTCGGTCGCTTCGCGCTTGAATTCTCCTGCTTTTTTTTCGTCAACGGGGCGTTGCTGATGATTGAGGTACGGAACCTGACCAAGCGCTACGGGGAACTTACCGCGATCTCCAACATCAGTTTCACGGCGGAAAAGGGCCAAATCTTGGGTTTCCTCGGACCGAACGGTGCTGGGAAAACCACAACGATGCGGATCATCACCGGCTTCATGCCAGCCACGTCGGGCACGGTGAAGATCGCTGGCTTCGACATTTTCGAGGACTCGTATGAGTGCCGGCGGAGGATCGGCTACTTGCCCGAGTCGCCTCCGCTGTACAACGACATGACGGTGCTTACGTACTTGCGCTTTGTGGGCCGTATCCGCGGGATCAGCAAAGCGGATCTCAATGACGCTGTCGATCGCGTATTGCGCTCTTGTGGGCTTGAGGACGTGCCCCACCGAGTCATCGGGCATCTATCCAAGGGGTACCGGCAGCGTGTGGGTCTGGCCCAGGCAATGATTCATAGTCCTTCTGTTCTGGTTTTGGACGAGCCGACCATCGGCCTCGATCCCAGGCAAATCATCGACATCCGCACCTTGATCAAGGAACTCGCTGCGGACCGCACGGTGATTCTCTCTACCCACATTTTGCCAGAGGTTTCGCAGCTCTGCGACAAGGTGGTCATCATCAATCAAGGACGGATTGTGGTCGAAGACATGCTTGCGAACCTGACTCGGGATACAAGCCTCGAACAGGTCTTCCTCCGGTACATCAGTCAGGATACGGCAGTGCCAGCTGGTGCGGTGGAGGGGGCGGCATGAAAAACGCGTTGACGATCGCTGGAAAGGAGCTCCGCTCGGCGTTTGTCTCGCCGATTGCTTATGTCGTGCTCACGGGGTTCATGCTCCTTGGCGGTTGGTTCTTCTTCAACCTCCTCAACCGGTTCAACTTCCTGGTGCAGATCTACATGAGCTTTCGGAACCCCGAAGTTCAAATGCGCCTGAACTTGAACGAGCTCGTTGTCGCTCCGCTGCTCGGGAATCTCTCGGTCGTGCTCATCATTCTTGTGCCAGTGATCACGATGCGGTCGTTTGCGGAGGAGAAGCGCGCCGGCACCTACGAGCTCCTGTTGACCTCGCCTCTCTCCGTGGCGGAAATTGTCGCTGGGAAATTCCTCGGTGTGGTGGCGTTTTTGATCATCATGCTGGGGCTGACAGCGATCTATCCGATCATCTTGCTGGTTTACGGCAACCCGGAACCTGGCATCATTGCTGCGGGTTACTTAGGGCTGTTCCTGCTGGCGATCTCCTTCGCCACGGTTGGCCTCCTCACCTCATCCTTCACCGACAACCAAATTGTCGCCGCAGTAAGCTGCTTGATCGTCCTGCTGTTGCTTTACGTGATCTCCTGGCCCGCGGAGACGGCTGGTCCCACGCTGGCGGCCGTGCTGCGTTATTTGTCGCTGACCGAGCACTTTTCTGAGATGGTGAAAGGCGTCATCGAAACCAAGGATCTCATTTACTTCGGCAGCGTCATCGCTCTCGCACTCTACCTAACACATCGTTCGGTCGAATCGGTTCGCTGGAGGTAAGCTGTGCGCCGCAACCAATCGTTGCTCGGGTTGTTGGGGCTCGTTTTTCTTCTGTTTGCCGTGATCGCGGGTGCCTTCACAGGCGGGCGCACCGTGATCGATGTGGTGTACATCGCAGCCAACGGTGTTGCTGGGGTCTTCTGCCTGATCGCTTACCTGAGCGCTGGCTTGGAGCAACTGCGGAACGTGGTGAGTGAACGGTCCACCCGTTACGGAGCCAATGTGATTGTCGGCTCACTAGCCTTCCTCGGCGTGCTCATTGTGTTGAACTATCTGGGGGCGCGCCACAGCAAGCGGTTCGACCTCACCGAACAGAAGGTATACAGCCTGTCGGACCAGTCGATTAACGTCGTGAAAAACCTCGAAAACGAGCTCAAGATGCTCGCCTTTGTCGAGGGCGGGATTAACCCTGAGTTGCGGGATCTGCTGAGTAACTACGCGCGCTACTCCTCAAAGGTCTCGTACGAGCTCATCGATCCCGACAAGCAGCCGGAGCTGGCGGAGAAATACCAGATTCGGACTTACAACACAGTGCGCGTCGAGTACGGCAACGAAAGCACACTGGTAACCCAGCCGAATGAAGAGAATCTGACGAATGCCATCATCAAAGTCACCCGCAAAACCCGTAAGGTAGTTTGCGTGATTGAGGGTCACGGTGAGCCTGATTTGGACGACCTACAGAGCCCTAAGGGTCTCGCCACTTTCCGCTCTGCCCTGACCAACGAAAATTACGAAGTGAAAAAGGTTCTCCTTCCCTCGGAGCCAAAAATTCCGGACGATTGCTCCGTGGTTGTTGTTGCAGGTCCACAGCGTCCATTTCTCGAGCACGAGTTGCAGGCACTCCAGTCTTATCTCGAACACGGCGGGCGCTTGCTCGCTTTGGTTCCACCGCGCACTGGAAACGAGTTCGTTCCGGTGTTCGAGAAGTGGGGGATAAAGCTCGGAAGCGACGTGGTCGTGGATCAAGTGGTCCGCCTGTTTCAGGGGCCCGCGTTGGGTCTGACGCCACTGGCGAACACTTACAGCGTGCACGAGATCACGCGCGATTTCAAGCAGCGCACAATCTTTCCCATGACACGCTCGGTCAAAGCCGACGCTGCAGGGAAAAGTGGGCTATCCGTCGTGGAACTCGTTAAAACCAGCCCGTCGAGTTGGGCGGAAACCGATTTGGACGGCGTTTTCCAACGTGGCGAGGCGTCCCTCGATGGTAATGCTGACCTCAAAGGGCCCGTGCCGGTGGCAGTGGCCGTGGAAGCCAACCTTAAACAAATGGGGTTCAACCAGGACGGAACCGCTCGGCTGGTGGTGTTCGGGAGCATCGAATTTGCCTCCAACCGCGAGCTTGACGGCACCTTTTACAACCGCGACTTGCTGATGAACGCCGTTGGTTGGCTTGTGGGCGAGAGTGATTTGGTGTCGATTCGACCGCGAGGAATTCGTGCTTCGCGGATCCAATTCACTCCGGAGCAAAGCTTGATGACGTTCTACCTCACCGTGCTGCTGATCCCGCAACTTTTGCTCGTTGCCGGCATCGCAGTTTGGTGGCGGCGAGAGTAGCCATCCACGAATTCACCGCGCGAGGCGGGTGCCATGCGTTTCCGCACTACATTGTTCCTCTTGGTCATTCTGGCTGGTCTCGGGGCCTACTTATACTGGATGGAGCTGCCTCGGCAGCAGAAGGAGGCAGAGGCCAAAAAGCTCTTCAACTTCAAAGCGGACGATATTGTGCAGGTCCGTATGCGCTTTGAGGACCGCAACATCCTTCTTCGTAAAAGCGATGGTGCGTGGCGGTTGGTTGAGCCCATCGAAGCGCCCGCAGACGAAATCACCGTCAAAAACCTTTTGAACACGATCGCGGAGTGCGAGGTAAAGCGGGAGCTCGAGGACGCAACGGACCTCAAGCAGTTTGGGCTGGACCCGCCCTTTGTCACGCTTGAGGTCAAGCTCAAGGACCGGGAATTACCCGCGGTCGCTGTGGGCAAGAACACGCCGGTCGGATTTTCCGCGTACCTCCAGCGTTTGGACGATCGCAAGGTGCGCCTGACCACCTCCGCGTTCCGCGCTGGGTTGGATAAGCAGGTCAAAGACTTCCGCGACAAGGCCATCCTCAACTTCAGCGACGACGACGTACAACGGTTCTCGTTGGTTCGCGCTGATGGCACTGTCACGCTGGTCCGGAAGGATGGCCAGTGGATCGTCGAGCAACCCGGAAGCAACCCCGCAGATGGGCCCACAGTGCGGTCGTTTCTATCGACCCTGAGAACGATGCGGGCGATCGATTTCCCGAACGACCAGCCAGCCGACCTTTCTCCCTACGGCCTGGACAACCCGCGGTTGCGCATCGTGCTGTTCCTCGGGAAAGACCAAGCGGAAAAGCATGTCCTCATCGGAGGAGAGAATCCGGAGAAGAAGTCGGAGATTTACGTACAAACCAGTGGCGTGCCTACCGTGTATACGGTCAGCGACTGGGTGTGGCGGGATTTGAACAAGAACCCGAACGATTTCCGCGACAAGCTTGTGCTCGGTTACGACGCGGAGCAGCTTCGCGCCGTCCAAGTGACTAGGGCGGATGGGTCGAGCTTTCGAGTGGTGGCCAAGGACAAGGACCAGTGGACTGTCGAGGGTATCGACGGCAAACCGGCACTCACCGTCATTCGCCAGTGGTTACAGGACATCCATGATTTCCGCGGTTACGAGATTGCGGCGGATAACCCGCCTGACGTAGCTCCCTACGGTCTAGACAAGCCAATGCTGACCTTCGATCTTTTCGGGGCCGAGCAACAAGCGCTTGGTTCTATTCGCGTGGGTGTTGTTACCACGGACCAGGGCTCGAAAGAGTACTATGCGGTGGGCTCCAAGGGAGCTACCGTGTTCAAGGTTCGTGATTACTTGGTCACACGACTCAACAAATCGGCCCAGGATCTTCTTGAAAAGCCAACTCCGACACCCGGCGGAATCACTCCCACGCCAGACAACGAAGTCCAAACAGAGGACAACGAACTCACCGAGGAAGACGCGCTAGACTGATTCGATCTCCTTGAGAGCGGCTACCAGCGCATCCACCTCCGTGTCCGTCCCGACCGTGATCCTGAGTGCATCCTCGAGCTCCGGGGTGTCGAAGTAACGCACGAGAATACGGCGTTCCCTCAGGGCCCGATACAGGGGATCGAGGCGTTCTCCCCGACGTCGCGCTAGAACGAAGTTGGCCTCGCTCTGAGGCACCTCGAACCCGAGCGAGCGGAGCGCCGCGATCAAGCGCTCGCGCGTGCTACGGATGCGGCGGACATTCTCCTGCATCCAGGCATAATCCTCGAGCGCTGCGCGAGCACCAACAATGGCCAAGCGATCCACATTGTACGAGTCTTTCAATTTGCCAAGCTCCGCAATCATTTGCGAGCGTCCCACTGCCAAGCCGATCCGCAAACCTGCAAGAGAAAACGACTTCGATAGCGTACGTAACACGACGATGTTTGGGAGCTCCTGAATCAGCGGCAGAGCGCTTGCCGATGCGAAGTCTACATAGGCTTCGTCGACCACCACCAGAGTAGCCGGAAGGCGAGACGCGAGAGCGCGGATCCGGTCGATCTCGACCGCTGTGCCGGACGGAGAATTAGGATGGCAAATAAACACGAGCTTAGGGCGCATCTCTTCCAACCCATCGGGTAGGCAGAAATCCTTCCCGTAGGGCACTCGCTGGATCCGACCCGTTTGAATTTGCACCAGTGTGTCGTACAGGCTGTACGTCGGGTGCGGGTACGCGACCACGTCGCCGTGATCGACGCAGGCGCGAACAACCAGGGAAAGCAACTCGTCCGAACCATTGCCGACGAGAATCTGTTCCGGGCTCACTCCATAGCGCTCGGCGGCCACTTCCCTTACCGCTCGGGCGCTGGGGTCAGGGTACAAGCGGAGGTCCTCATTAGCGGCCGTGCGGATCGCCTCCAGGACGCGGGGTGAGGGAGGGTAAGGGTTTTCGTTGGTGTTGAGCTTGATGAACCCGCGCTCCTGTGGCTGCTCCCCTGGCACATAAGGGTGCAACTGGCGCACGGCCTCGCGAATCCAAGGGAGTTTCATGGTGTGCAGCAGCTAGCAAATGCCGCAGCACGGGAAAAGGAAAGCTAGATCTCCAGCGGAACCTGGGCTTTGAGATGGGGGGAGAAAGCCCTACATAGAGAGGTCCGATGGACGTTGAAGTCCTTCTTGGCCTCCAACAAGCCTACGCAGATCTAAGTCGGGCGCTCGATGAAGCTCGGGTTCTCCTGCCGATTCAGGATTGGCTTTCTCACCATGCTCTCCCCCGGGCGGCGGGCTTAGGACGCGACCTCCGGCAGGCGCAACGACGACCTATGAGTGAAGGCGAGATCGAGCGCTTTGCGCGGGAACTGCACGGTCTGCTCCAGGCGGTTCGGTTAAAGACTGACGAAGTGTGTGCCGCGCCCCTGTATGCAGCAGCGCGAGCGGCGTTGTACGCTAGTGATTTTGCCAGGGCTGAAGCACTTCTTCCATCCCTCTTCGCCGATGTCGAACGGGTGCTGGTGCGGCCGAGTTGCCTTCTTGTGCCCGTGGACCCGTCGCGCCGGGTTCGGCGACCGGGTCAGTCACCGTTCCCGGCGCCCCGGGAACTTGCCGAAGAGCTTTGCGCGCTGTTTAGCCACGGTTTGCCGATTCGATCGGAGCCGGGCTCGCGCTGGCTGGTGGATTTTCCGTGGATTCTCGCTGCTGGCGCTGCCGGAACCCTCGCCTGCCCGATTTGGCTCGTCTGCGATGCCCGTAGGGTCCAGGCGGCGGTGTTGGCTGATCGCCGAGAACCAGGATGTTTTCGACTCTACGGCACTGTCATTCGCAGTTTTGTGGCTGTGGGTATCGCTTCGCGGGCGGACGATGAATGGTGGTTCGTGCAAGACCCGCCCTTCGAGCACTATCGTCAAGTGCTCATCGAGGAACTCCATGCACGCAACTTGCCTGTGGAAAGCGTTGCAGAGATCTGAAGCCCGCAATGCTCGCCGCCGAAGCCGCATAATCCGCGGCGTTTCACGGGGACGACGCAGTGTTGCTGCGTTGACACACCAGGCGGTCGCTGTTAGGCGCCCGCCGTTTCTATGAGTGTTGTTCGCACTCGTTTCGCACCGAGTCCCACGGGTTACCTCCATTTAGGTGGCGCGCGCACCGCCTTGTTCAACTATTTGTTTGCCCGCCACCACCAGGGCCAGTTCGTGCTCCGCATTGAGGACACCGATCGCGAGCGCTCTACCCCCGAATCTATTCAGGCGATTCTCGACGCCATGGCTTGGCTTAAGCTCGATTGGGACGAGGGCCCTTACTACCAAAGCCAACGGCTCGCCTTGTACCTCGAGCATGCGGAGCGTTTGCTGGCTTCGGGGGCCGCCTATCGTTGCTACTGCACGCCAGAGGAGCTCGAGGCAAAGCGCGAGCAGGCGCTCAAAGCTGGCCGCAAGCCGATGTACGACCGCACCTGCCGCACGCGCACAGATGCACCCGCAGGAACGCCCTACGCGATTCGGTTCAAAACGCCCGTCGACGGCGTTACGGTCGTGAATGACTTGGTGAAAGGACACGTGGCGTTCGAGAATGCTGAGCTCGACGATCTCATTATTGTCCGCTCGGATGGCAGCCCCACATATAACCTGTGCGTGGTCGTTGACGATGCCACGATGGCAATTACCCATGTGATCCGGGGCGACGATCACCTCACGAACACACCTAAGCAAATTCTGATCTACCGGGCACTCGGATACCCCATTCCGGCGTTTGCTCACGTGCCGCAAATTCTCGGGCCTGACCGGACGCGTTTGAGCAAGCGTCACGGTGCCACTTCGGTGCTCGCCTACCGAGAGATGGGCTACTTGCCCGACGCCCTCGTCAACTACTTGGTGCGTCTCGGCTGGTCCTACGGCGACCAAGAAATCTTCAGCCGCCAAGAGCTCATCGACAAGTTTTCGCTCGAACACGTGGGCAAGTCCGCTGGGGTTTACAACGCGGAGAAGCTGGAGTGGGTGAATTTTCACTACATGAAAACCACGCCTGCCCAAGAGCTTGCGCAAGCAGTGAAGCCGTTTATCGCCGCACGGGGCTACAAGGTTCCCGGCGATGACGCTTGGCTGGCCAAGATGGTTGCTACCTTGCAGGAGCGGGCGAAGACCCTTGTAGAGTTGGTCGAGATTGGTCGCTTTTACCTGGTCGACGAGGTCGAGCTCGCGCCGGAGCTGGTATCGAAATTCCTGAAGCCGGACATCTTACCCGCCCTGCAGCAACTGCGGTTGCGGCTCTCGGAGCTTGATGACTGGTCTCCGACAACGATTCAGCAAGCTTTTGAACGAGTGATGGCAGAGTTCCGCCTCAACCTAGGGAAAATTGCGCAGCCTGTGCGCGTGGCTACCACTGGAGGCACGGTGAGTCCCGGAATTTTTGAGGTGCTCGACGTGCTGGGAAAGGCGCACACCCTCAAGCGTCTCGATCGGGCGCTCGCGCTCGCGCAGCAAGCCACACGACCCGCTCAGGGGCAGACAGCTTGACTCGCAAGCTCTCTCCGCTTAATTGAAGGCGCGCTGAGTTCATTGAGGAGTCGGCTAATTGGCAAGCCACCTGACTCTGGATCAGGCGATTGTAGGTTCGAGTCCTACCTCCTCAGCTCAGTTGGTCGGCGGTCGGGCGGCGGCCTGCCGCCCGACCGTGTTTTTGTGCGCGTTCGGTCCCATCGTCTAGCGGTTAGGACGCCGGCCTCTCACGTCGGTAACAGGGGTTCGAATCCCCTTGGGACCACTTTCCCTACAGGCGCTGGCTTACCCGCTGGGTCGCTCCCGGGAACGTCGCCACCCTCGTAACAACAGCCGCCAGGCCAGGAGCGTGATTACCGCGCCGGCCAATAATACGATGAGGCGATGCTCGATCCGAGCAACCTTAGGAAGCAGGTTTTCCACCTGGGCTGCTAGGGCCCATCCGCATGCCATGAACGTCGCTGCCCACAAACTGCAGCCCAGGACATCGAACAAAAGAAAACGAGAGAATGCTAGGCCATTGGCTCCCCAGAACAGCATGCTTGCCACTCGTGCGCCCGGGATCAAGCGCGCAACGGTGATCGCCCACGGACCGTACCCGGATATGCGGTGCTTCGTGACCGCGAATCGCGACGCCCACTTTGTGCGCCGGCCTGAACAGCCCAGGTAGAAGCACAACGAGTCCGCTGTGACGGCCCCGAGCGTGCCCATGGCCCAAGACGCGGGCCAATATAGAAGCCCGTACCGTGCAAGCCCGCCGGCCAGGATCATCACTGTGTCGCCCTCAAAAACAGATCCCAGGTAAGCAGCGAAGAGGCCGTATTTGGCGAGCAAATCTTCCAATGCCATAGTTTCGCTGCCGGAAAACCAGTGCTTCGCAAGACGCGCTACCGACGAGCGTTCGCCTCGTCCCACGCTTGGCGAAGTGCACGTTTGTCCGGCTTGAACATCGGAGTGAGTGGCATATCGCGAATGATGGTCAGGCCGTCCGGCCTTTTAAAACTCGCCAGTTCTCGGCCCACGAAGCTGCGCAACTCCTCCAGCGTGGGTGGGTCGTTCGGGTCTACCGGAACAACAAACGCCCAACCAACTTCACCGAGGCGGCGGTCGGGAACGCCTATCATCGCCACACGAGCCACTTTTGGATGCTGGAGCAAGACGTTCTCCACTTCCATGGGGTAAACGTTGAAACCGCCACGAATGTACATCTCGTTGGCGCGCCCACGTAAGTGGAGATACCCCGCCTTGTCGAGAAATCCCAAGTCGCCGGTATGCACCCATCCTTCGGAGTCGATGGTGCGCGCCGTTGCGTCAGGATCGTTCCAATAACCCACCATGGTGGCTGGCGAGCGCACCACGACCTCACCAATTTCTCCTGCAGGCAGCGGGCGATTCTGCGGATCGACAATCCGCAGCTCCACTCCTGCGGTGGGTTTTCCCACGGTGGCGCAGAGCACTTCGACAGGGTCACTCGGCAGCGACGCCGTAGCGATTCCGACCTCAGTCGAGGAGTAACGTACGCTCACCACAGCGCCGAGCTCGTGCTGCACGCGTTGAATTAGCTCTGGAGCCACCGGAGCCCCCCCGAGCAAAATGCTCCTTAAGCACGACAGGTCATAGCGTGCTCGCCCAGGGTGGTCGAGCAAACTCAGCATTTGCGTGGGGAAGGCACCGAGATGAGGGAGCCGCTCGCGCGCGATTGTCTCTAAGACGGCCGTGGGGTCAAAACGATCGTGCACGATCGACATTGCAACGTTCGTGATCTGAACGGCGATCCGCGCCATCGTGCCCAGGTGAGCAAAAGAAACACCAGCAGCCAAATGCTTGCGCACGGGTTCGAGGCCCGCCTCGTAACGCCGACTTTCGATCGCAGCCAATGCCAGCAAGTTCCGATGGCAGTAACACGCGCCTTTAGGGACTCCGGTGGTGCCGCTGGTAAAAATAATGGTCGCTGGTGCGTCCGGGTCGACGTCCACATCTGGTGCCGTGCCGAGACCGTTGGACAGCCTACGGACAAGCGCCCCTGTATCCGCAAGGTCCCCAGGGTCGATCCAAATGGTGTGTTCCAGTGTAGGCAACCCAGGCGCCTCCTCGTCGATTAAGCGCTGGAAGTCGACACCCTCGTGACCCGTTCGCACGCCCAACAGCAGACGGGCTCCACTGCGGGCCAAAATCGCGCTGATTTCCCGCCGCCTATAGCGGAGGTTCATTCCCGCCGTGACCAAGCCCAGTTGTGCCGCTCCGAGGTACGCCATCAGGTAAAAAGGGGTCGACGGCAGTAGCAATGCGATAACGTCGCCTGGCCGCAAACCTAACGACCAATAGAAGGCTGCCAGCCTCGCGGCGTAGTCCGCCCAGTCTTGGTAGCGGATCGATTCGTCGCCATAACGAAAGGCCAAAGCTTGCGGATGTTCGCGCGCGGTCTCCCGCAACAGCTCGCTAAGATTGCGTGCCTGCCGCATGGTGGGCGACGCTTGTATCACGATTTGCCTGGGGGCACTACGGCCGCCTTGATTGGAAATGGCACTCCTTGATAAGGGCCACCGCGTGGAATCCCGGAGCAACACCAACTTATCTGGATTTCGAATTCTCGACTGTACCGAAGAGCCGGGCTATTTGGCTGGGAAACTGCTCGCCGAGCTTGGAGCAGAAGTCATCAAGGTTGAGCCGCCCGATGGTGACCCGGGGCGTTACCGCGCCCCATTTATAGGGGAAGTGCCCAATCCGGAGTTGTCCGTTCCGTGGCTCGCACTCAATACCAGCAAGCTGAGCGTCACCCTGGACTTGGCCAAACCGCAGGACCGTGCTCTCTTCTTGCGTTTGGTCGCGACTGCTGACGCCCTGGTGGAAAGCGCCGGAGCCGATGTGCGCACTGGACCGCGGGCGCATGGGATCCATGATGCTGACTTACGCCGAGCCAATCCTCAACTCGTGATCTGTCGCCTCAGCCCCTTCGGCACCGAAGGCCCATACGCCAACCGGCGAGGGTCGGATCTTACAATTGTGGCATTAGGAGGGAATTTATACCCCACAGGAAACCCGGACCGTGCACCCGTGCGCTGTTCTCTACCGGTTTCGCACTTTCACGGGGGCATTGAGTTAGCGGTCGCAACCGTCTTCGCTTTGTGGGGCAGAATCACGGCGGGCGTGGCAGAAACCGTCGATGTTTCCCTACAAGAGTGTCTCACCATTCCAAACATGACCACCCCAACGCAGTTTCCGTTCACCGGCTTTACCGGGAAAAGGGTTGGTGGAGGCTTTCGTGGAGCCAAGGCATTCTTCCGCGAGCTGTGGCGCTGCAAAGATGGCTGGATCTCTTTCGCATTACGGGGCGGTCCAGCTCGCAACCCCGGAATTCAAGCACTTGTGGAATACATCCGTGAGTGCGGCATGGACGACCCCGCGTTAAATCGCGACTGGAAAAACTACAACCACAACACAATTTCTCAGGACGACGTCAACGCGATCGAGGCAGCGCTGGAATCGTTCTTTCGCACGCAGACCATGGAAGAACTGTTTCGTGTGGCGTGTGAGCGAAATCTGTTGCTTGCGCCCGCGTTTAGTGCGCGGGAAATTGTCCGGTCGCGCCAACTGGCTGCGCGTGACTTTTTTCTCGACCTCGAAGATCCTGGCCGTGGGTTGGTATTGCGCTACCCCGCCTGTTTCGCCCGAACTAGTCTTGGGCCAGCGCGGATTCGCCACCCGGCGCCGCGGATCGGCGAACACAATCGTAAGGTGTTCAGCGCTTTGCCCCACATCTCTACCGAAGGTTCTCCTTTGAGTTGAGGCCGATGCCAATCCGTTTGTTCGACCAGATTAAGATCCTAGAGTTTGGCGGTGGCGCCGCCGGCCCGCTGGCAACACGTTACTTTGCGGATCACGGTGCGATCGTTGTCCGGGTGGAGTCGCGGGTGCGACCGGACTTTGTCCGACTCCTTCGTTACACGCCCGGAGACCCAGCTGGGCTCGATGGCAGCCACATGTTTGCCATGCTCAATGTCAACAAGCTGGGCATCGCTTTGGACATGTCACGCCCACGGGCGCGAGAAGTGGCCCTTCGGCTGGTAGACTGGTGCGACGTGCTTGCAGAGAACTTTGCTCCCGGAACCATGGCCAAGTGGGGGCTGGACTATGACACCCTGGCTGCGCGGAAGCCCAACCTCATTATGGTGAGTACATGTTTGAACGGACAGACCGGCCCAGAGAGAAACTACCCCGGGTTTGGCGGCCAAGGCTCAGCCCTTGCCGGGTTCAATCATTTGACTGGCTGGCCCGACCGTGAACCACTCGGACCCTATGGCACGATCACCGACTCCTTATCGCCAAGATTCGTCGCCCTGCTCGTAGGCTCTGCGCTTATCCATCGCCAGCGCACTGGACAGGGCCAATACATTGATCTCTCGCAGGTCGAAGCAGGAATTGTGTGCCTGACCGAAAACATTCTGACGTACACCGCAACCGGCGAAGTGCTACAACGGTGCGGAAATCGCTCGCGCTATGCCGCGCCCCACGGCGTGTTTCGGTGTGCCGCAGAAGGCGACGACGATGATCGCTGGATTGCCATTGCCGTTCACAACGATGCAGATTGGCAAACCTTGCGGACCGTGATGGGCGATCCAGAATGGGCCCGAGACTCGCGCTTTGACACTGTGAGCGGCCGCCTCGCCCATGCTGAAGAGCTGGAAGAAAAACTCGAAAGTTGGACCCGCCAACATCAAGCGCGGGAATTGGCAGATCGCCTACTCGGAGCTGGCATAGATGCTGCCGTGGTGTCTAACTTCGCAGAGCTGCTTGCAGATCCTCAGCTTGCGGCGCGCCAGCACTTCCGTACCGTCGAGCATCCGGTCATTGGCTCTCATCTATGTGAGCGGAATGCGATCCGCTTCTCTGAGACGGTGGAGGTAGAGTATCGCCCTGCGCCGCGGGTCGGAGAGCATACGGAGTACGTCTGCAGGCAGCTCTTGGGTATGAGTGCCAAGGAGTACGAAGAGCTTGCCGAGTCGGGGGTTTTTCAATGACCAATGAAAAATACTCCCAATCTTGGCATCTTGATGTTGAGCACACGGCACTTTGCATCGTCGAGATGCAAAACGACATTGTGCACGAATCCAACATTGGCAAGCGGGGCATTAGTGGTGTGCTGGCCGAAGCCGTTGCACAACGTGGCGTTTTACCGCGTTTGCGTGAGGTGCTCCTGGCGTCGCGCGCCGTAAATGTTCCAGTGTTCTATATCAACGTGTCCAACAAACCAGGCTTACCGAGGCCCAACACTCTGTTGCATAAGCGAACCGGCCGGAACCCGCTGTTGATCGAGGGCACCTGGGGTGTACAAGTTCACGAAATGCTCGCCCCAGTTCCATCCGACTTCGTGCTGGAGCGGTGCGTCGGCATTGACGGTTCCTATGGCACGCAGCTTTATCCCCTACTGCGGCTCCTCGGCAAATCGGTGCTCCTCGTCGCGGGCGTCTCCACAAATCTCGCCGTGGAGGGCCTGGTGCGGGGGTCTGTCAACCGTGGTTTCGAGGTGTTGGTGATTGAAGACTGTTGCGCAAGTTACCCCGAGACCTGGCACCGGTTCTCTGTAGAGAACATCCTGCCACTTATCGCCACTGTTACCGATGCTGCCACCGTGCTCGCAAAGCTGCGCACCCATCAGCACCAGGATTGAGAGTATCTTGCCCGATGAATGGTTCGAACTAACAGCCCTACCAGTAACGGCCGACATTACTCTTCGTAAATAAACCTGCCCCCCTCGCTCTCGAACTTCCACACCCCACCCGCTCCTTGCACATGACGGGCCGTACCAACGAAAGTCGTTGCTGTGGCATTGATTGCCAACTCCACGCCGGTGTCAGACTTCGTGTAGCCGTGGAGTTTTGCCTGGCAGTCCGATGCTGAAGTGCAACTAACGTACGAACCATTTGCCGAGAAATATGCCTCCTCAGCTGTGACGGCGTTGCGTAGGTCTCCTTGAGCTAACCCATCGAACGCATGCTGACGGTAAAGGACGAATTGAGGGATCGCTACCGCCGCCAATACGCCCAAGATAGCAATGACTGTAAGCAACTCGATCAACGTGAAGCCTTTATCCGCGTGCCAACGTTGCATACTTAACGGACTTCTGGCGAGCAAACCTCGTACCGCGAACCGAAAGCTTAATCAAGAACTTTCGTTTCGCTGGATTGACCGTGGTTGGTCCTACGGCCCACGACTGTCCGGAAGCTAACTACTAGGCCGTTTGACACCAGTGACAATTTTTGTCGCGCCGTCCCCACGGGAATTGAAGAAAGCGCCTGTGAAAGCGCTATGCGCGTTGCGTAGCGGGTACTCGGCTCCCGTGTCTTGCCAAGGCTGCGTAGACAAGGGAACTGGCTCTTGCTACGCGTTTGCTGATCATGACGCGTGGTTCTGGAGTCCGAGCTAAACCGGGGAGGCGACCGGGAGAGTTCGTCTTGGAGTTGTCGCCCGCATGGGAGTTGCGGCTGCGCCGGGTCGTGCGCGAGCACCTGAGTTCCCGGCTCCCGGACCCTCGGGAACCAGGACTTTCCCGGGCGGAGCGTGAAGCTCGGCGTCGAGCCCGGCGACAGCTCATTCAAAGCTCGGTTTGCCAGCTACTCGCCGACTTGGTGATGGCCGACATCGTGGGACGCGAGGTGGCATTAGCAACACGCTCGTACTTTGGGGTCCGGCGAGGGAGCCTGCGAGAACAAGTCGAACGGTTGTTGCAAGAAATCACTGCTGCTTCTCGTGACAGCGGGCCACTGAGCCCTTCAGCCGGCGTTGCGGGAACGGTGCGCGCCAAGCAGAAAGGCTAACTGCTGCGGATTTGGATGGCCGCGCAGGCTTGAGTTGGGAGCCCTTTCCCCCTTTCTTGGTTCGCCGTGGTAACCCCTAACCCCCGTGGAGCCGAGGAAGCGGTATCTCGGCGGCCGAAGAGCGCGAAGCGACGTGCGAACTCGATGAGCGCATCCGCGCCAGACACGGTTTCCTAGTTTTGCGGAGAGTTGCTGGCGGAGACAACGGAAAAGAGAACGCGCTTAAGGGCAGCCAGTTGAAGCTTCTCCTAGTTGGCTTTTCTGGCGAAAGACACCTGGGCACGTTGCCAGTTAACAAGTTTCCGTCAAAGGTGGTGGTATGGTCAGCTCACGAAAAAGGCGGGTGTTAATCGTCGGTGGAGTTGCAGGCGGCGCTTCCTGTGCAGCGCGGCTACGGCGGTTGGACGAGGAGTGCGAGATCGTGCTGTTCGACCGTGGCCCCCACGTGTCGTTCGCGAATTGCGGTCTGCCCTATTACGTAGGCAACGTGATTACAGAAGAACGCCGCTTGCTCGTCGCCACGAGGGAACTCTTCTATCAGCGCTTCAACATCGACGTGCAAACCCTGACTGAGGCCCGAGCGATCGACCGCGCTGAGCGCCTGCTTCGCGTATGTGACCTGCGAACCGGCAAGGAGCGGCTCGAATCCTATGACGCCCTTGTTCTCGCCCCGGGAGCGGCGGCCATCCGTCCCTCCTGCCCCGGGGTCGAGCTACCAGGGATTTTCTCCGTTCGCAGCATTCCGGACTCTCGGGCAATTCGATCGTGGATCGAGGACAAGAAGCCCGAAAGGGCCGTGGTTGTAGGTGGGGGGCTCATCGGGCTCGAGATGGTGGAGAACCTGGCCCAGAGAGGTCTGAAAGTATGCGTTCTCGAGAAGCTCAATCAACTCGTACCACCGCTCGATCCGGAGATGGCGGCATGGGTCACACAGCACTTAGAAGATCAGGGAGTCGAGGTTCACCTTGGCGATGGGCTGCATCACCTGGAACAGTCCGGAGAGAACTTAGTCGCGGTAACCGATAGTGGTTGCCGATATCCGGCGGGGCTCGTGATCTTAGCTTTGGGTGTGCGCCCTGAAGTACAGTTGGCCCGTGAGGCTGGCTTGGCCATTGGCCCCCGCGGCGGAATTATCGTTGACCAGCAGATGCGCACCTCCGACCCTCACATCTGGGCTGTCGGCGATGCAGTCGAAGTTCACGATGTCGTGACCGGACAAGAAACTATTTTGCCCCTCGCTGGGCCAGCAAACCGCCAAGGTCGGATTGCTGCCGATGCGATCGCCGGCCGCCCGAGTAGGTTCCGTGGTGTTCAAGGCACAGCGATTGTCGGAATCTTCGGTCTTACAGTGGCATGCACTGGAGCAACGGAGAAAGGACTCAGACGCGCGGGGGTGGAAAACTTTCGCGTCGTTTACCTCCACCCTGGTCACCATGCAGGCTACTACCCCGGGGCCAAGCCAATCCACCTAAAACTTCTTTTCTCGGTCGCCGACGGCCGAGTGCTTGGCGCCCAAGCTGTTGGCTACGAAGGCGTGGATAAGCGCATTGACGTGATTGCCACTGCAATCCAGTTCGGGGGAACCGTCGACGATCTCGCTGAAGCGGAGCTTTGCTACGCACCACAGTACGGGGCGGCCAAGGACCCAGTCAACGTTGCAGGCATGATTGCGCAAAACGTGCTCCGTGGTGATGTGGAGCTCGCTGATTGGCAAAACCTCGGGCGCGGGGACATTCTTCTCGTCGATGTCCGCGAGCAGGACGAGTTTGCCGCGGGCCACATTCCCGGAGCGGTTTCGGTTCCGCTGTCGCAGCTCCGCCAGCGGTACATCGCACTTCCTCGCGACCGGAAGCTCTACGTGTACTGTGGCGTGGGACAGCGTGCTTATTTTGCGACGCGCTTCCTTAGCCAACTTGGATATGAGGCCGCGAATTTGTCCGGCGGGTACGCCACCTACCTCGCCATGCGCAGCGCAGGGCTGTTGCCCCGGGATTAGGGCTGTCGCACGTTCTCCAACAAAGAAGCGTAGCGGGCAGCACCAAGCAAGACCAACTCCTCGATTAAAACAACCCGTACGGGGATTGCCTCGAGCAGAGGGCGCATCCGTCCTTTGTTGAGAAATGCTTCGATGAAGCCTCCTCGCTCCAGCAAATCGAGGTTCGTAACCGCAATAGATCCGACCACATATACGCCACCTATCGCCATCAGCTTCAGCGCCAGATTTCCTGCCTCGGCCCCATATAGCCGGCTGAAGAGCCGCATAGCCTCGGCACAAAGCTTCTCGCCCTGGCGGGCTCGCTGCACAATTTCCTCCGGAGAGAGCGCTGCATTGCCCTGCTCAGCGACATCGTGTGAGGACGAGCCCTCGCCCCGATAAAAGCTTAGAAACTCGTAAAGGTTCACGAGGCCTGGGCCGGACAGGACGCGCTCCCAACTCACGTGACCGAACCGCTTGCGCAACCACAGGAGCAATGCGTCTTCCAGTTCGCCGCAGGGTGCAAAGCTCGTGTGTCCGCCCTCAGTGGCAAAGGGGCGGTAATTGGCACCATCCCAGTACAAACCTGCTTCCCCGAGCCCAGTACCCGCGGCAATCACTGCACGGTTGCCCTGCGCCGCACCCAGCCCAGGCTGCAACGTGTAACAGTCGCCCTCCGACAAAAGAGGCACCGCGTAAGCCGCGGCTTCGAGGTCATTGAGTACCCGAACGCAGCCAATACCCAACTCTGCTGCAAGCTCTTGGGCATCCACACTCCATGGCAGGTTGACCGTGACGCTCCGCCCAGCCACTACCGGACCAGCAACGGCGACTGCCAGCCGGGACGGCAACTGGCCACCCACCTTCACGATATAGTCACTCAATAACTTCGGGAGCGAGGCAATCTCTGCCGTCAAGAACTGTTGTAACGCGATCGACAGGCGCAGATTGCCAGGCTGAAAGATCGCAACCCTGGTTTTTGTGCCACCAATGTCTACCGCCAGGATCACCGAGAGCCTCTGCAGCGCGAAGCGATTCCTACAAAATCGTGGCTAAGAACTGCCGGGCAACTTCTTGCACCTCTCGCAAGTGCTCCGCCCCACGGAAGCTTTCCGCGTACAGTTTGTAGACGTCCTCGGTGCCCGATGGGCGGGCTGCAAACCAAGCATCTTCGGCAACAACCTTGATCCCACCAATGGACGCTCCATTCCCAGGCGCTTTGTCGAGCACGGCGATGACGCGTGAACCAGCAAGCTCACGAAGTTGGACGTCGGCGGCACGGAGGCTCGCAAGCTTTTTCTTCTGGTCCGGTGTCGCTGGAGCATCAATCCGCTGGTAAGCGGGGCTGCCGAACCTTTGCTCGAGTTTCCGATAGACGTCAGCGAGGTCAGCCTGCAAAGTCGAATGAATTTCCGCAGCGAGTAAGTTCAGCACAATGCCGTCCTTATCCGTCGTCCAGGCCTTACCATCTCGAGCAAGCAACGTGGCCCCTGCACTTTCTTCCCCGGCGAAAAGCACAGAACCCTCAAAAAGGCCACTCACGAACCACTTAAAGCCCACCGGGACCTCGAACAGTTCCCGCCCGAGGGCAGCCGTGATGCGGTCGATCATTTGTGTGGTGACCACTGTCTTCCCTAGGCGGCCAGCGGTCGGCCATTGCGCGCGGTGGGGGAAAAGATAGGAAACGGCAACGCTTAAATAGTGATTCGGGTTCAGAAGACCGCCGGCTCGTGTCACGATGCCATGCCGATCTGCGTCTGCATCATTGCCGAAGGCAATGTCGAACCGGTCACGCAGGTCGATGAGTTTGCGCATTGCATAAGGGGAGGAGCAGTCCATGCGGATGCGCCCGTCCCAATCAGCAGGCATAAACCGAAACGTTGGATCGACCTCCTCGTTCACCACCTCGAGTTCCAGCTTGTACCTCTCCGCGATCCGTGACCAGTACGTAACAGCGGCTCCTCCCAAGGGGTCGACGCCGATGCGCAGGCCCGCACGGGCAATTGCGTCAATCTCGATAACCTCCGGCAGGGTGTCGACGTACGAGGACAGATAATCGAACGTGTGCACTGTGTCCGCCTTCGTTGCCCGCGTCCACGATACTCGCCGGACCCCTCCGGGAGCACGCAGCAACTGGTTCGCCCGCTGCTCGATCCACCTGGTTGCTGCCGTGTCTGCCGGACCTCCGTGCGATTCGTTGTACTTGATCCCGCCATCTTCGGGTGGGTTGTGGGACGGGGTCACGACAATCCCGTCGGCCAGCCGCCGTTCACGGCGGTTGTGGCGCAGAATCGCGTGGGAGACCACTGGAGTCGGCGTGTAGCCGCCCTCCGAATCCACCAAAACTTCCACCCCGTTGGCGACCAGCACCTCGATGCTCGTGACATAAGCTGGATAAGAAAGGGCGTGCGTATCGCGCCCCAAAAACAACGGGCCTGAGATGCCTTTTGCCTTCCGGTAGTCGCAAACCGCTTGGACGATCGCCGCAATGTGGGTCTCGTTAAAACTGCCCTTTAGCGAGCTACCGCGGTGCCCCGATGTGCCGAACGTTACACGCTGTCGTTCGTCTTCCGGGTCGGGCTGCTGAGTGAAATAAGCACTCACCAGCTTCGTGACATCCACCAGCGCACTCGCGGGAACCAGCTCTCCTGGGATCACGGTTGGAACGCCATCCATCGTCTCCTCCTATGACATCGTTGGCCTCGCGCGCACAATGGCCGAGGCCATGCCTCCGCATTCCGTACTCGATGCGAGGAAGGCTCGATTGATTGCCGGGTCACTCCGATTCGTCTCCCCTTCACTGGCCCAACTCCACGCTCCTTGCTAGCACGTGGCAAGGGAAAGCGACCATGAAGCAAATCGTCTTGCTGCGCCACGGCGAGAGCGTCTGGAACAAAGAAAATCGCTTTACCGGATGGACGGACGTGGGCCTCAGTGAGCGTGGAATAGAGGAAGCAAAGCTTGCGGGGCAGACGCTGCTGGAGCACGGATTTCGCTTCGACGTCGCCTTTACGTCAGTACTCAAGCGGGCAATCAAAACTCTCTGGATCGTATTAGAGGAAATGGACCTCATGTGGATTCCTGTCCACAAGAGCTGGCGTTTGAACGAACGCCACTACGGGGCGCTGCAGGGCCTGAACAAGGCGGAAACAGCGGCCAAGCATGGCCTGGAGCAAACCCAGATTTGGCGACGCAGTTACGACGTGGCCCCGCCTCCCCTCTCCGCTGATGACCCACGGCACCCGCGCTTTGATCCCCGTTACCAAAAACTGCGCCCCGAGGAACTCCCGTCAACAGAGTCGCTCAAGGACACCGTACAGAGATTTCTGCCCTACTGGCACGAACACATTGCGCCCAGTGTCCGCGCGGGTGAGCAGGTCATCATTGCCGCACACGGCAACAGCTTACGCGCTTTAGTGAAGTACTTGGATGAGATTTCCGACCAGGATATTGTTGGTCTCAACATCCCAACGGGAGTCCCGCTCGTCTACGAGCTGAATGACGAGCTTCGTCCCATCCGCCACTACTACTTAGGCGATCCGGAGCAAATTGCCCGGGCCACCGCTGCCGTCGCCGGACAATTGACCCAGAAGGACTGAGGTTACTTCCCGTCCTTCTCCGCCAGCAAGGCAAGAAAGTCGACACAGCGCGCAGCGTAACCGGCTTCGTTGTCGTACCAGCTCACCACTTTGAAAAAGCGGTCGTTGAGCTCAATGCCCGCTTTCGCATCGTAGATACTACTATGGCGATCACCAATAAAGTCACTGGAAACGACTTCATCCTCCGTGTACGCGAGGATTCCCTTCAAAGGACCTTCGGCTGCCGCTTTGACGGCTGCATTAATCGCGGCAAGGCTTGTCGGCCGTGAACTTCGAAATGTCAGGTCCACCACTGACACATCCGCGGTCGGGACGCGAAAGGCCATACCGGTGAGTTTGCCCTTGAGCTCAGGGATGCAAAGCGTGACCGCCTTTGCTGCCCCCGTACTTGCGGGTATGATATTTTGGTAAGCATTACGCCCACCGCGCCAGTCCTTCTTACTCGGGCCGTCCTGAGTCGGTTGGGTCGCGGTGACCGCGTGGACGGTCGTCATCAACCCTTCTTCAATGCCGCAGTGCTCGTGAATGACCCTTGCCAGCGGAGCAAGGCAGTTGGTCGTGCAACTCGCGTTGCTGATCACCTGGTGCTTTGCTGGATCGTACTGATCCGCGTTCACGCCGAGGCAAAACGTCGGCACCTGTTCGGGGCTACTCTTCGTTGGGGCCGAAATGATGACCCGCTTGGCGCCGGCGGCAAGATGTTTTGCGGCAGACTCGTAGTCAGTAAAAAGTCCCGTGGACTCGAGGACGTAATCGACACCCAGCTCGCGCCAGGGCAGCTCCGCAGGATCCTTAATCGATAAGGCCCGAGTGGATTTTCCATTCACGGAAAATCCGTCGTTCGTGACTCGGATTTCCGCTAGCCGCCCCTGTAAGCGGAAGCGCCCGTGCGTCGTATCGTACTGCAGGAGGTACGCCAGGTTGTCCGCCGGAACGAGGTCATTGACGGCAACAATGTCGAAGCCCCGCTCGGCCGCGATTCGATACACGAGACGGCCTATCCTGCCGAATCCGTTGATTGCCACACGAAATGCCATTCTCGCCTCCTGCAACGGTGTCCGTTGGTGGAAAGCCACGATAGAAAGGCCGCGCGGGCCATGCAACTTTGCCAGTTGTCAAGGTGGCCACCAGTGGATCTTGCGTCGGTGCGGGAATTCGTCTTTTTAAGCCGCCGCGCGCCCGTAGCTCAGTTGGACTAGAGCGGCTGGCTTCGAACCAGTAGGTCGGGAGTTCGAATCTCTCCGGGCGCGCTCTTCCGGACCGCGACGGCGGAGCCTTCGTGCAACGCGGGGGCGGCTCATCGAATCACCGCCCCTCTCCCCCAACGTCGGCCGCACTGTGCCCGTCACGAAGTCCCAAGTTCCCCAGCGGCACGGTCGCGCTGCGCCTCAACGAGCCCAAACGCAAAGGGAGGGCAATTTCTTAGCGAGCCACTTTCCACACGGTTCCCTGTGGAGTGTCCTCGAGTACGATACCCTGCTGGCGCAGTTCCTCCCGAATGCGGTCGGAGGTCGCAAAGTCCTTGCGGCCGCGTGCTGCTGCGCGTTCGGCAATTTTCGCGGTCACGTACTCGCGGCTGAGACCATGTTGGCGCAAGTGGCGATCTTTTTCTTCTTCGAGAACAAGACTCGGGTCATTGCCGGCAACGCCCAAAACCCCACTGATCTCGCGTACGGTTGCCAGCAAATGCCCCAGCTCTCCAAGCCGCTTCTCGTCCATGAGGCGGTTGAGATCGCGAACAATGTCGAACAGAACGGCCAGAGCGCGGGCTGTGTTGAAATCGTCATCCATTGCGTCGCGAAATTCTGTGATGCGCTCTGAATCTGCATCAGTCGCGGGCCGTACGCCAGTAAAGTAGGCGCGCGCCAGGGTGTCATACACTCGCCCGAGCGCACGGGCAGCCTCGTCTAACCGTTCAGGGGCAAAGTCCAACGGGCTTCGGTAGTGAGTCCCCAACACGAAGAGGCGGATGGCTTCTCCGCCCGCTCGAGCGGCGGCCTCGGCAACGGTCATGAAGTTGCCAAGCGACTTCGACATTTTCTCCGCGCCGATGGTCACTAAGCCGTTGTGCAGCCAGTAGCGCGCGAATTCGCAGCCGTGGGCCCCTTCCGACTGCGCGATTTCGTTTTCGTGATGAGGAAAAATTAGATCCGCGCCCCCACCGTGAATATCGAACGGCTGACCTAGGTACTTGGTGGCCATGGCCGAACACTCAATGTGCCAACCCGGGCGGCCCGGCCCCCACGGGCTCTCCCACGTCGGCTCACCTGGTTTGCTTGCCTTCCACAACGCGAAATCCATCGGGTGCCGCTTCCGTTCATCGATTTCGACACGGGCTCCAGCCAACATATCTTCCAGACGCCGCTTGGAAAGCTTTCCGTAGCCGGGGAATTTTTCCACGCAAAAGTACACATCACCGTCGGCCACATAGGCGAGCCCACGATCGATGAGCTTTTGAATGAGGGCGATCATGTCGGCGATGTGCTCGGTGGCGCGCGGCTCTCTCGTAGGACGCAAACAGCCCAGCGTGCGGACGTCCTCATCGAACGACGCTAAGTTTGCGGCAACAAGCTCCGCAGTGCTCACGCCCGCTTGCTGTGCGCGGGCGATAATCTTGTCGTCAACGTCCGTGAAATTGCGAACGAACGTGACCTCGTAGCCCAGCCACTTGAGGTACCGGAAAACCACATCGAAGGTTACCAACGCTCGGGCATGCCCTATGTGAGACCGGTCGTACACCGTGACCCCGCACACGTACATGCCCACCGCGTTGGGACGCAGTGGAACAAACGGCTCGACTTGTCCCGTGAGCGTGTTGTGAACCCTTAGAGCCACGGGACTCCCCACTCCGCGAGGCAACCTGCCGTTGCACCCACCTCCGCAGGCACAATCCCAAACTGCTGTTTCACTCTTCCTCCTCTCGCAGTCTCGCCAGCACGCTAAAGTCCTCTAGTGTGGTCGTATCCCCGAGAGTCTCCTTGCCTGCAGCGATGTCGCGGAGCAGTCGGCGCATGATTTTCCCAGAGCGCGTCTTCGGTAGTGCCTCTGCAAACCGAACTTCCTCGGGCCGCGCAAACGCACCGATTTCCTTGGCTACATGGTCGCGCAGCTCGAGCCGGAGCTCCTCCGTGGCCTTGTAACCAGCTTCGAGAGTAACGAACGCGACTATCGCCTGGCCTTTGATCGCGTCGGGTCGACCAACCACCGCAGCCTCCGCCACCGCGGGGTGACTCACAAGTGCGCTTTCAATCTCCATAGTGCCCAGGCGATGGCCCGCGACGTTGACCACGTCGTCGATGCGGCCCATGATCCAAAAATACCCGTCTTCGTCTCGGCGGGCTCCGTCGCCGGTGAAATACATGCCGGGTATTTGAGACCAATATTGCTGGACGTAGCGGTCCGGGTCTCCATAGATCGTGCGCATCATACCGGGCCACGGCTGGCGAATGACAAGGTAGCCACCTTGGTTAGCTCCGACGGAAGCCCCTTCTTTGTTAACCACGTCAGCGACAATTCCGGGAAGTGGATGACAAGCCGACCCAGGCTTGGTGGGTGTAACTCCTGGCAGTGGGGAAATCAGGATGCCTCCAGTTTCGGTTTGCCACCAGGTGTCCACGATTGGGCAACGGCGCTTTCCGATTTCCTCGTGGTACCAAATCCACGCTTCAGGATTGATGGGCTCGCCTACAGAGCCTAGCAGCCGAAGGCTTGAAAGCCGGTGTCTGCGCGGCCACTCGCGGCCCCACTTCATAAAGCTGCGGATTGCCGTCGGAGCTGTGTAGAGGATCGTGACGCCGTACTTATCCACGATCTGCCAGAAACGGTCGGGCTCCGGGTAGTTGGGTGCACCTTCGTACATGAGGGTGGTCGCCCCGTTGGCGAGAATGCCGTAGACCACGTAGCTATGCCCCGTCACCCAGCCGACGTCTGCGGTGCACCAGTAAGTGTCGTCATCCTTCAGGTCGAGCACCCACTTAGCGGTGATATACGTGTGCACCATGTACCCACCCGTAGTGTGCACAACACCCTTGGGCTTCCCGGTTGTCCCGCTAGTGTACAGGATAAATAGCGGGTGTTCCGCTTCTAATGCCTCGGCGGGGCACTCATCGCTCACTTTTTCCATCAGTTCGTGCCACCATCGGTCGCGTCCGCCTTTCATCGCCACGGTTTCGCCTGTGCGCCGTAGGACCACGACACTCTCCACCGAGGGAGCATCGCGGAGTGCCTCGTCTGCGTTGGCCTTGAGAGGAACCACACCGCCGCGGCGGTATCCGCCATCGGCAGTCACCAACACTTTCGCTTGCGCATCTACCAGCCGGCTCCGCAACGCATCGGCGCTGAACCCGCCAAACACCACACTATGCGTAGCCCCAATGCGAGCGCACGCCAGCATGGCAATCGCGGCCTCCGGCACCATGGGTAGGTAGATCCCAACTCGGTCACCCCGACCGACCCCGAGCATCCGAAGTACGTTTGCGAAACGACAGACTTCCCGGTGAAGATCGTGGTAAGTTAGGAGGCGACTATCTCCCGGCTCCCCTTCCCAGATGATCGCCGCTTTGTTCCGCCGCCACGTTTTCAGATGCCGATCGATACAGTTGTGCGCCAGGTTCGTCGTACCTCCGACGAACCATTTGGCAAAGGGCGGCTTCCACTCGAGTACCTTGCTCCACCGGGCAAACCATTCGAGCTCACCCGCGATGTCCGCCCAATAGCCCTCGAGATCCTCCTGAGCCTGGCGGACGCGGGCTTCATATTCAGCACGTCCCAAATTTGCCCGGGCGCTGAACTCTGCGGGAGGGTGAAACACACGTTGCTCACGTAATACGGACTCGATGTCCACATCTGTTACCATTGTCCTTCCCTCTCATCCGCGAACGAACCGTCTCTCAGCTCCTTCTATTGAGCGGCCGTGATCACAGGAGCAGAAGTTAGTGCCCAAAGCGCTGCCGCGCGTCAAGCTGCTCCTGTCCCTTCTGGAAGCCAACGGTCAACAGCAAGGCCAAGAGCCATTCCGAGGTCGATTAATTCCTGAGCCGATACGGGCACCTGACGAACACCCCTTTGATGCCAGAGCTTGAAGAACAAGTTTTGCGCTTTTCTCAAGTCGATCGTCACACCCAACCTCTGGCTTCCTTCAAGCAATAGGCGCGCCCGCTGGTGGCAATGCTCGCCGGTCTCCTCCCAAACACACGCCACCGACTCGGCAAGAGCCTGGCCGAGTACTTGCGACGCCATGTCTTTTTCGAGCTCCACTCCCCACCGCAACGCATCGTCGACAACAGCGGCCACTTCATCAAGCTCGGCGTTTGCCAAAGCAAATTCGCGCAGCCGCTCCTCCCATCGGCGCTGAACAACAAACCGCATGGCAATCCGTAATTCTTCCGGAATCTCCAGGTTGTAGTGTACGAGGAACTCTATCAGCCGGCGGTTGTCGCTGACGATTCGCTCATACACGCGGCTCGCGCGGGCCAACACTTCGCCAGTGACTTGGGCAAGGATGCGACGCCTCTCAGAGACGAACATGTCCGCAAGGGTAAAGCGCCCGTCGACGAACCTGAGTTGAAGTTCTCCCAGGAGATCGACGATCGGTTGGGTACGGAACATTCGCAGGAGATGTTCTCGCCACTCGGTATCGCGAGCTGGTTCTGCCGCTCCCGACACGCAGAAGAAATCGTGCCCGCCAAGATGCACCGCCACATAGTCCAGCACCTGCTCTTCCCCAGTGCTGCGATCCAGAACCTCGACCTGACCTGCGGTGAACGAGGGCGTTCCGCCCGTGTCGAATACACGGCCCTTCGACGTGAACCGATACACGTATTGCTCTTGCACAACAGGTGGCGGATCGAAAAGAGCATTCATGGCATAGTGAGCGACCACACGCCGAAGGTCGCTCATCCGCGGACGGACCAGGCGCTCAAAAATATCCACTCCGTCCTGATACTGAGTGAAGTTACTGCGGATCGGGCGCAGGCGCTCCAAGAAGGCCGGCCACAGGTTTGACCCGAGCGCTGCGGCGAGTTGCACCACTCGGGCGGCGTAGGTTAACACCTGTGTAGTCTCCAGGCCGGTCGGATCGTCAAAGAACCAACCGCAACTGGTGAACATCAGCATCGCGTGTCGCTGCAACTCTAGGAGCTGCCAGACCCGCACCCCTTCATCTTTCGTCAACGAGCGCCGCGCATGTTGTTTTAGGAACCACTCGCGTTGCTCCGCTGTTCGCCGTAGTAGGACGTGGATATAACCGTCCCGCGCTTCCCACGGGTCGCTTAGATACAAGGCCGCCTGCGCCTCGAACAAACCATCGACTTCGCCCTTGAGCCAATCGAGAGCCTCTCGGAGAGGGGCTCGCCATTCGTGCTGCCACGATGGATGCCCGGCGTGGCAAGAACAACCGGCTCGCCAGCGTTCCACTCCATGGGCACAACTCCACGACGTCAGCGGACGGATTTCCACCTGATCGCGAACCTCGACTTGCCGTAAGTACGCGGCATAGTTCGTTAACGTGACCCGTGGATCCCGCTCCATCGAATCCAGCGCCGCGGCCAGCGCCATTTCCCCGAACCGGTGGTGATGGCCATAGGTTTCGCCATCAGCCGCGACATGCAGGATCCCGTTCTCGTGCATCGTTAAGGCACGGGCGATGATTCTCTCCGCTAGGGCGCGCCCGTTTTGCAGCCAGCCTTCGAAGGCGATCCCACGGGCAACCGGGCCGTCGTAGAAAAAGATGACGATGGACTTGCCACCTCCTAAGTTGCACTCATACGGGCGGTACGGGTCGACCCCTTCACCGTGCGTGTCTTGCCAGGGACCTCCGCCATAAGACACGCGGCGGGCTTGGTGCGGTGCGAGAATCGTAAAGCGAATCCCATGATCGCTTAAAACTTGCAAACACTGCTCATCGACAGCGGTTTCTGGAAGCCACATCCCTTCAGGGCGGCGGCCGAAGCGAAATACAAAATCCTCGATACCCCAGCGAACCTGAGTCACCCGATCCCGCGGTGAAGCCAACGGCAAGATCACATGGCCGTAGACTTGAGCTATGGCGTTGCCACATCCGTAGCGGGCCTTCCCCTCGCGGTCCGCGCGGATGATCTCCTGGTACAGCGTGCGTTGGTAGCTAGCGAGCCACGACAGCAACGTCGGCCCAAAGTTGAAGCTGATCGAAGCATAATTGTTGCGCAAAGTCGCGATTTTCCCGCGCTCGTCCAACACGCGCGCGGCAGCATTTGGCTCGTAGCATTCAGCCGTTATCCGCTCGTTCCAGTCATGATACGGCGCGGCGGAATCTTGCGGCTCGATCACTTCAAGCCACGGGTTTTCACGCGGAGGTTGGTAAAAGTGGCCATGAATGCAGACGTAGCGCTTTCCAGGATCCATGGATAAGCCGACAACGGTCGCCACTTTACGGAAATGGTGCAAGCAGGGTCAACTAGGCAGTGACGGAGTGATCGTCTGAGCTCTTTCTCGACGGCAGGCTGGGATGCCGCGCGGTCGTTTCGTGCGTTTGCTTCTCGGAAGCGGCAGGGGAAAAACCGGAGCTGAGTAATGGGTGCAGCGACAGCGCATATACCCAGGGGCGTGTGGTAGCAAGGATGGAGAAAAGGACCCACACGGAACGGCGACAAAACAATTCGGTTGACCACCATCGTTTCCCTCAGTAGTGTGCCCGACATGCAGGTGTTGCGTTCAAGGCGGTCGTGGTTCCTGCTGGTTGTCGGTTTGGCCGTTGGCAGCCCCGCACTTGCGGACATTTACGTGTACCGAGACTCGCGCGGCGTACTCCACTTTTCCAATGCCCCTGCGGAGCCGCGCTTTCGCTTCTACCGTTCGGAGAAGGATACCTGGCGGGTTGCCCGTTGGACGAGTTGGGGGCGGCGCTACGCCGATCCCACTCGTTATAAGGCGTATGAAGCGATCGTCCGCGAGGCAGCCGAGCGCCACCAGGTGGATGTTGCCCTGGTGAAAGCGGTGATTCGTGCCGAGTCGGACTTTGTGCCTGACGCCGTGTCGCCGAAAGGTGCTCTCGGCCTCATGCAGTTGATGCCCGCGACGGCTCGACGTCACGGCGTGTTCCGTGTGTTCGATCCGCGTGAAAATATCGATGGCGGAGTGCGGCACCTGCGTTATCTTCTCGATCGCTTTAACGGTAACTTGCGCCTGGCGTTGGCGGCCTATAATGCCGGCGAGGCAGCCGTGGATCGCCACGGCGGTATCCCACCTTATCCCGAGACTTGGGAATATGTGGCACGTGTGTTGAGTTTTCGCGACCGCTACCTGCAAGACAAGTATGCACAGCGGAACTGATAGCGGGCGTTGGCAGATTGCGGAAAGAACTCGTCAACTGGCCTAACTTTTTCACTCTTGTACGGATTTTACTGATTCCCGTCGTAGTGGTGTTTTTGACCGACCCTGGCCCTCGGGCGGCGATTGCGGCGACGGGAACATTCTTTCTGGCTTCGTTGTCCGATTTTCTCGACGGCTACTTGGCGCGCCGCTATGGGTTGAGCACCACCCTCGGCAAGATTTTGGACCCTTTGGCGGATAAACTCATTGTGGCGGCCGTTCTCGTGATGCTGGTCGCCATGGGACGCGAGCCCCAAGTTCCCGGCTGGGCCGTGGCCGTGATGATTTCGCGCGAAATTGCTGTGACCGGCTTGCGAGCCGTCGCACTTGCACACGGCGTTGTTGTGGAAGCGGAGACTCTCGGCAAGTACAAAATGGTCTTGCAGATGTTTGCCCTGCACGGGTTGCTGCTCCATTACCCATTCTTCGGCATCGACTTTTTCTCGATCGGTTTGTACTTCTTTTGGCTTGCGCTCGCCGTAGGTGTGTGGTCTGGGGTCGAATACTTTCGGCACGTGTTGCCGCAACTTTGGCGAAGTGGAGCCCCAGCTTCGCTGCCCCGATAGCTGCCACAAGAATGTGGGGCGCTTCCGCGGCAGTTCTTCGCTTGCAGGGCTGCGGCGTGGATGTTAGCAAGGCGCCCGTTCCTGAGGGAGCACGCGCCCTTAGCTCAGCTGGATAGAGCACAAGACTACGAATCTTGGGGTCGGCCGTTCGAATCGGCCAGGGCGCGTTACCCAACCCCCTAATTTTCCGCCACTTTCGTTCAAACAACTGTTTGGCCAGGTCAAGCAAAAACC